>JAVEYA010000022.1:0-28072 GCA_034003745.1 Clostridia bacterium | reverse complement strand
ACGCTTCATGTGAGGGATTCCTCCTTGAATTTGATTGCGCTTTCTTTGTGGGTCTGCACAATCTCATTCTATTGCGAGGTGTCCCTCTTTTCAAAGCTCATTGTTCTTCCTTACAGGAATGCTCCTTAAAATATTAAAATAAAAAAACCATAGTCTTTCTCCCGAAGGGACGAAGACTATGGCATCCGCGGTACCACCCTTGTTGGCATATCCCACGTAAGCAGGATAGACCCTCTTTTTTCGGTACGGGACAAATGTGTCCGATACCTCTTCTTTTTAACGGCAGAATTCTCCGGCGCGGGCTACCAACTGAACTGTTTTAACCCTTGCAGTTCGGAAGGGAACTTCGTTTGAGCTAAGCCAAGAGCGCTCACAGTCTTGACGCTCTTTCCCTGGGGACTCCTTCTCAATCTACTTTTCTTCCTCATTACTTTTAACAGTTTTTAATTGATATATATTATATTCATCTTTTGATAGAATTGTCAAGTATGGTTTAACGGGATGATTTTTAAATTTTTTCATGATATATTTGTGGGTAAGGGGGTACGCATCCCCTTCAGACTCATGGAAAGGCAGGATACGGATGATTAATGAAAAGCGTTTGGTGGAAAGCTTCATGGAAATGGTGCAGATTGACAGTCTCAGCAAAAAGGAAGGAAAATTCAAGGAGTATTTGCAGGATAAATTAGCTAAGCTGGGGCTGGAGGTCATCGAGGATAAGCAATCAGTTGCACATACGGGCTCCGACGCTGGCAACCTGATTGGCCGGCTGAAGGGGAATCTGGCGGAGGTTACGCCGCTGTTATTCGGCGCGCACATGGATACGGTGGTCCCAGGCTGCGGAATTAAACCGGTTATTAAAGACGGCGTCATCTGCTCCTCCGGCGATACGATCTTAGGGGCGGACGATAAGGCGGCGATTGCCGCCCTCCTGGAAGCGCTGCTGGTCTTAAAGGAAACAAAGGCGCCCCATGGGGATATTGAGGCGGTTTTTACGGTGGGCGAAGAAATAGGACTGGTGGGGGCCAAACATTTTGATCTTAGCTTGCTGAGCGCTCCCGGCGGGTATGTTCTGGACGCCGGCGGGGCTCCCGGGACTATTATCAACCGGGGTCCGGCCCAGGATGTTTTTACGGCGGTGATTCACGGCCGGGCGGCTCATGCCGGAATTAATCCGGAAACAGGCGTCAGCGCGATTCAGGTAGCGGCCCGGGCGATCGACAGGATGAAGCTCCTGCGGGTCGACCCTGAAACCACTGCCAATATCGGGATGATTTCCGGCGGTCAGGCTACCAATATTGTCACGGAGAAGGTCACACTGGACGCAGAGGCCAGAAGTCTTTCCGTCAAAAAACTGGAGGAACAGACCCGGCATATGCTGGAATGCCTTAAGAATACCTGCGAGGAATTCGGCGCGCGCCTGGAAATAAAGAAAGAAAGGCAATATCCGGCCTTCTTTGTAGAGGAGCATGCCGTGGTCGTGGAGACCGCTAGGAAGGCCGCTCTCAGCCTGGGCCTGGATGTGCGGGTCCAATCCACCGGCGGCGGCAGCGATACGCATTATTTCAATGAAGGCGGGATCCATACCGTAAATTTAGGGATTGGGATGAACAAGGTGCATACCACCGAGGAGGAAATCCGCATCCGGGACCTGGTAGATTTGACCCGTTTCATTGTGGCTATTATCGCGGAACACAGCAAACAGGCAAAAAGCTGAATCTTTTCGTTGACATGCGATGGGAAATAGCATACGATAAGGAAAATTAAATAGTGACATAAGTAGGGGAGCTGGTACGTCCGGCTGAGAGGGCTAAGGAGCCGACCCTTTAACCTGAACTGGATAATACCAGCGTAGGGAACTGCAGTTGTTTTCTGTATTGATTTTTCTGACCGTCTCCTTAGCCCGGAGAGCGGTCTTTTTGTTTGGAGTGAATCGTGATTCGCCTATAAGAAAGGGGATATGAAGGATGCCGATAGTTAATTTGAGCCTGCAAGTCTTGCCTGTAGTCCCGGAAGAAAGAATCTATGCCGTCGTGGATGAAGCCATCCGGGTAATCCGGGAGTCGGGGGTGAAGTACCTGGTCGGCCCGATGGAGACGACCATGGAAGGAGAGCTGGATCAGTTGCTGGAGGTGGTCAAGCGCGCCCAGGACGCATGCGCCGCAGCGGGGGCCGGCAGGGTCGTCTCCATAATCAAAATCGACTATAAGCCGGAAGGTGTGACGATGGAAGAGAAAATTCATAAATACAAGGACCCCGGCTTATGAAAAAATATATTCCGTCTTTTGCTTTTCTGGTCTTGCTTATCCTGCTGTGGGAGGGCGCGGTAAGAGCGCTGCAGATTGACAAATTCATTCTTCCGTCCCCCAGTGTAATCTTCAAGGCCTTGTTCGGCAGCGCCTTGCTGTTGCTGGAACACAGCAAATATACGGCGGGAGAGGCTTTCTTCGGCTTTGTCCTGGCTGTGGCCGGCGGGATGCTGTTAGCCGGTCTGATGTCCTTTTTCAGCGGGGTCAAGAAAACCCTCTATCCCCTGGTCATCCTCTCCCAGACCATACCCATCATGGCCCTGGCCCCTTTGTTGATCATCTGGTTCGGTTACGGTCTTTTGCCGAAGATCATGGTGGTAGCCCTGGTGTGTTTTTTCCCGATTACCGTCAGTTTGGCCGAAGGGCTGGCCAAGGCGGATGCGGATATGATCAGGCTGCTGCAGTCTATGGGCGCCGGCAAGCTGCAGATATTTACCAAGGTTCAGCTGCCCTCCGCCCTTCCGGCGCTGTTTGCCGGGCTGAAAATATCCGCCACCTACAGCATGATGGCTGCCGTTATCGGCGAATGGCTGGGCGCCTCCCGGGGACTGGGCGTTTATCTTACGCGTTCCATGCATTCGTTTCAGACCCAGCAGCTTTTTGCCGCCATTATTGTTATTTCCATTCTGAGCTTATGTTTTGTGGGGCTGGTGGGACTTCTGGGACGTATCCTCATCCCCTGGTATTATCAGCATCCGGTTTGGCAGGAAGATTATCCGGACGGCGCCAATTCAAAATTTAGGAGTGAATAAAGATGAAAAAAATTAAAATTTTTACGGCAGCCATACTGCCCTTGTTTTTAATGGCATTCGTGAGCGGATGCAGTAGTAACGCGGGCGGACAAGGGGGGAAAGCGGGAGAACCGCTGACGAAAACCGCGGTGATGCTGGATTGGAGCGTCAATACGAATCATACGGGACTGTATGTCGCGCTGGAGAAAGGCTACTACCGTGAACAGGGCCTGGACGTGGAAATCCTGCAAATGGGCGATCCGGGTCCTGCCCAGATGATTGCGGCCGGTCAGCTGGATTTTGGCGTCAGTTACCAGGAGGAGGTCACCAATGCCCGGGCAGCTGATATTCCGGTGGTGTCTCTGGCGGCAGTGATTCAACATAACACTTCCGGGTTCGCTTCGCTGAAAGAAGATAATCTGGTCCGCCCCCGGGATTTGACCGGGAAAAGATATGGAGGCTGGGGCGCACCGATGGAGCATGCGGTAATCAGCGCCATCATGCACCAGGATGACGCTGATGCGGAGACGGTGGAATTCATCGATATCGGGGCGGCCGACTTTTTTTCAGTAATCGGCAGACAGGTCGATTTCGCCTGGATTTTCTACGCCTGGGACGGTATCAAATCTCAGCTGGAGAGTAAACCTCTGAATATAATCATGTTAAAGGATTACGCGGAATTTCTGGATTACTATACGCCAACCATTATCACCAGTGAAGAAACAATTGCGGAGAAACCTGATTTGGTCAGGAAATTCATGGCCGCTACCAGCCAGGGGTATGAATTTGCTATCGCAAACCCCCAGGAAGCGGCGGAGATATTGCTGAAGTACGCGCCGGAGCTGGATGCTGAATTGGTCAAGAAAAGCCAGGATTGGCTGGCGGCAGAGTACCAGGCCGATGCGCCCCAGTGGGGCTGGCAAGATCAAAAAGTGTGGGAACGGTATGCCGCCTGGATGGCGGAACAGGAGCTACTGCCCCGGATGATTGAGACGGAAAAGGCGTTTACTAATGAATATTTGCCCTGAACATCTGCGAATTGAACATATCTATAAAAGCTACCCCTTTCAGTCCGGTGCCCAGAAGCGTCTGGCGATATTGGAAGATATATCGCTGGAGGTGGCCGATGGGGAGTTTGTCAGTCTCATCGGCCCCTCCGGCTGCGGAAAGAGTACGCTGTTCAATCTGGTCAGCGGCCTGGAAGAACCCGACCGCGGCAATATGTTCTTAAAGGGGCGGGAGATTACGGGAGAGCGGGGCCACGTGGGCTATATGATGCAAAAGGATTTGCTCTTACCCTGGCGTAATGTTCTGGATAATTGCATCTTGGCTATGGAAATCCAGCAAATTCCCCGGAAAAAGGCAACGCTAAGCGCGCTGGCCATGTTGGAAGAGATGGGCTTGGCTGAATATGCGCATCATTACCCGGGGCAGTTATCCGGCGGTATGCGCCAGAGAGTGTCTTTTGTCCGGACCATGCTGGCCGGTCGAGAAATTCTGCTTTTAGATGAGCCTTTTGGGGCGCTGGATGCCTTTACGAAAAGCGAAATGCATGAATGGTTGGCCGGGAGCTTCTCCAAATACCGGCCGACGGTCCTTTTTATCACCCATGATATTGAAGAGGCCTTATTATTATCGGACAGAATTTATGTCCTTTCCGCCCGCCCTTCCAAGATAAAGCAGCAAATCAAAGTAGAAGAACGGCTTCCCCGCTCCCGGGAAGTCTTGACCCAGGAGAAATTCATTGCCTTTAAAAAAATTCTGTTGAAGGAACTCTTCTCCAAATGAGACATGATACAAGGGCTATATGACCAAAAAGCAACCCAGTGACGGGTTGCTTTTTGGTAGGAGGTTAATTCAATGAAAGGGTGGTTGGCAGGTTGATAAATAAAAAACGCCCTTTGGTAATAAACCAAAAGGCGCCATTGCCTTTGTATTTAATTACATGATAGCAGATAAACAAATAAAATCAAGAGCGCAGACTTAAAATTTATTTATTTTTTATTTGTTCCGCACTTTAGCGACCCTTGCCCATAAAGAACAGGGCGACTGTACCGGCCCCGGTATGGGCGCCGATAACCGGACCAATCATATTGACAATGATATCTTTGAAGCGATAGTTCTCCTTTAGGAGACCAATCAGGTAATTGACATCTTTTATGCTGTCACTGTGACTGATGGCGATAACCTGGTCCTCAGGAGGGGCCATTTTCTCCTTTAACATATCGGCCAGCATACGCAGTGATTTTTTGCGGCCCTGCACTTTACTTACCGGAGCAAGCTTTCCTTCATCATCGACATTCAGTACAGGCTTGATATTCAGGATGCTGCCTACTGCGGCTGCTGGTCCGGAAATCCGGCCGCCCCTTTTCAAGTGGTCAAGAGAATCCACAGTAAACCAATGATTCATTTTGAGCTTGTTTTCTTCCAGCCAGCTGACGATTTCTTCCTTACTCTTATTTCGATTCAACAAATCATAAGCGTAATAAACCAGAAGACCCTGACCCAAAGAAGCGCATTTGGAGTCGATTACGGTCAAATCGGCGTTTTTATTTTCCTCCAGAATGATCTTTTGTGCCAACAGGGCGCTTTGCAGACTGCCGCTCAAGCCTGATGAAAAGCCGATATAAATTATAGGAATGCCCTGGTCGATATAGGTACGAAAGGAATCCAGATAGGTCTGCACATTGACCTGGGAAGTGCTGGGCATTTCTTTTTCCCGCACGGCGTCATAGAATTCCTTGTAGCTTAGGGTTACGCCAAAATCGTCTTTTATTTCCTGACCTTTAAAATTACAGACCAGACTAATAAAAGGAATATTATTGTTATCAATGAAATTACGTGGGAGGTCGCTGGATGAATCCGTTATAATTACCGGCTTTTTCATGTCATCTCTCCTTATTTACAATAAGTATGCTATAATAATGACGAATAATTATATTATAAAGTAAATTTTCTAAATTGAATATAATTTATGAACACCGGGGGGATCGCATTGGAACTTAAATTTTCCCGTTCGTTTTTTGGCTATGATGAGGAAGAAGTTGAACATCAAATCAAGCTGCAGACGAAGCAATACGAAGAGCAAATGAGGAAATTGACAAACCGGTTATTTGACATAAATCAAGAAAATGAAATGGCACAGTCGAGGATTAATGCAATCAGGCTGGAATTAGATAATTATCAGGATAAAAGCCAAAAGATTATGGAATTTCTTTTCGTTCACCATTTGTTGGCCAGCAAGGAAGTATATCATGCGATTACCGCGGGCGAGACAATCGACAGAAAACTGGAAAAAGATATTCTGGAGACGGCTGAGAGAAGAAACAACATCAAAGAGACGCTGGATTCTTTGAATAAAGAACTGGAAGTGCTGGCAGAGAACTATTACAATGTGTTGGAGGCCTACAAAAATGGCTGATTTGACCAGGAGATTCCGGGGATTGCGCAAGAATGAAGTTGACCGGTATCTGGAAGAGTTGGAAAAGTCGCACAATGATGACATCGCCGGCTTGGAAAAGCAGTTGGAGGAGACTCTGCGGGAAAAAGAGGCTTTGAACCAATGCCTGCTGGAAGTCCAGGAAGAATGGGCCAACAAATCCACCGATGTGGAAGCGCTGGAGCTTGCTTTGACGCGTCTGGAGGAGACCAAGGGGCTGCTTTTATTTAAAGCGGCCAAGGAAGCCGAGGAGAAGACCAGGGAAGCCAGGGTGGAACACGAGAAGAAAATGAAGAAAATCATTGAACTGAATGAGGAAATCACTGTAATCAGGCAGCATATCCACGCACTTTTGGACAGCATGAAAAAAATTTACCGGGAACCGCAAAAGGCCGTCGACAATCATGTTCCCAGCAAAATTATCAGCTTTGAAGAGAGAAGCAGAGAAAACAAGAATATCAAGACGGAAGAAAAGCAGGAAAACGCAAAGTATGCCTGGCTTGATGAATATAAGCTTGCCGTCGGCGGTACCGCAGCCGCGGAATTGTTCAAAAAAGTTAAATCTGATGACAAACAACAGTTTGATAAAATGATGGAGGACCTGGCCAAGGCGCTGCATACAGAGCGGGACAAGCTGGAGGTGTCCTTGAACAGGAGGCCGGATAAGGAAGAATACCGCGCTGAAAGCAGTTACTGGTCTGAAGTGAAGACGGATGAATGATTACATAAAAATAGTTATAAACAGTGTTCCGGCGGAAATATACATCGCTGTTATAATCGGTTTGCTGCTCATTTTTCTGATCTTGCTCAGCCACGAACGCGACAAAGCCAGACAGGTCCGCCGAGAGATGGAACTGCTGGAAACAGTCCTCAGTACTGCAGACGAAGCGGAGACCGCGTCCGTTCAAGACGCTGAGGTGCATTCCTGCGCGTTTCCGGGAATTGCCGAGCACTGCCGGATGCTGCTTGATTTGACGAATGAAATGACCGGTGCGGCGGACGCTTTTCTGCTTTCTGAAGCGGATGACCCCGAGGACTACGCTTTTTATCGTGCGTTATTGGGCGATGACAGCCTGCGCGGTTTAACCAAAGAGGATAAGGATTTTTTTGCCTTGCCCGGATCGCTGAAAAACTACGAGGCGGAACTGGTGCTGATTATAAAAATACCGGCCCTCTATTTCAAAGGTGTAGCCGTTTTCTGGTATAAAGAATTGCCGCAGAATGAATACTACCGTTTCACCGGTTTGCAGCTGATGATAAAGAAAATGGCGGATTTATGGGATTGCTATGGTTTAACCAGCGAGCAGTCCGTCTCTATTCTGGAGATGCTGAAAACATTGGCGCAGATTATTGATGACCACAAACCCCATACCATTGGGTTTTCTGATTTAATGGCCCGCTATGCCGGAATTATCGCCCGGGAAATGAAGCTGGATAAAGAAACGACAGCGGATGTAGTTTCGGCGGCGCAATTGAGCAACCTTGGTTTGCTGGGCATATCCGACTCTTTTGGCGCCGAGGTGGTTGCGGCGCTGCTGGACAATCCCCGTGCGGTCAATTTTATCCGATATCAGTATGAAAAAATAGACGGAAGCGGAGCGTGTGGCCTGCAGGGGACGGAAATACCTGTCGGTGCAAGAATCCTGGCAGTAGCCCGGGAGTTCCTACGAAAAATCAACGGTGCTCAGGACCAGGAGCCTCTGGCCTATGAAAAGACGGTGGATTATTTGAAGGCCCAGGCTGGAAACAGCTTGGATCAGGTTGCAGTGAATGCCCTGCTTCGCTGGTTTGTCAAAAAGCAGGAGAATCCTGAGATGGAAGGACGTTCTTTGGGAAAATGCCGGGAGATGAGGTGCGCTCCACGTCGGATCTGTGAAAATTGTCCGGCGGATGCGCTTCAGGAGCAAAACTGCTGGGAAGTTGAAGGGGTCTTATGCGCAGCCCATGGGAATACCTGCGCTTCGTGTTTCGTCTATACGGAATATTTAGCTAGAATGGGACCAAAATTTGGTGTATAATAGTTATAGGCATAAATGGCCTGACTGGGAGGGCTTTCCTAACCGGTAGGGTCGGTATCCAAAACTGAAGTTGAGGGATAATCCTGAGACAAAGGGGGAGTACGTATGAAATATTTGTTGAAAAATTACCCGTGAGTGAAGGCTTCTTCTCAGCGGGTATTTTGTTTTGGCAAAAAGGAGTGTTTACACTTGGAAAAAAGAATCGGAGTCATCGGGATAGTCATCGAGAACAAAGAAAACGTGGCCCGACTAAACTCTCTGCTCTCTGAGTTCGCTGACTGCATTATCGGACGGATGGGTGTGCCTTATCGGGAAAAAGACCTCTCGATCATTTCTTTAATCGTTGATGGCACCATGGACGAAATCGGCGCTCTGACCGGAAAGCTGGGCAGCCTGAAAGGTATTCTTGTTAAAACGGCCTTAACCAAGCTGTCTTAAGCACAAAGAAGAATTAAAATTTAAGGAGGAAAGAAAAATGAATATATCGACAAAGGTATTGACGCGCAGCGCCTTAATCCTGGCGATTGCCATTGCTGTTCAAAGTATCAAAATGCCTACATTTATAACGGGTCCCTTGGTGAATACCTTATTGTTTATCGCGGTGGCCACCACCGGTTCACTCAGTGGCGTGCTGGTGGGCCTGTTTACGCCTGTTCTGGCATTTGCCTTCGGGATTATGCCCATGGCTCCGGCCGTACCGGTAATTATGGCTGGAAATATCGTTCTGGCACTGGTCTTCGGTGCTATCAAAAACAACCCCTATCTCGGCTTTATTGCCGCTGCCGTTGCCAAGTTCGCTGTTATGGCCGCCGGCGTATATTTTATCCTGCCTGTACTGGCTGGGATAAATTTACCGCCTAAATTAGTCGCCACGCTTTCTACGACGCAGCTGTTTACGGCTCTCGGTGGCGGTGTTATTGCGGTTATTTTGTTAAAAGCGCTGCAGGCGCTTAAAAAAGATGAGAATACTGTCTCCGAATAATACCAATCATACAAAAATTTTAGATGGGGAACAATAAAAGCAGACCGTCAATCTAATGAAGGACTGGCAAGGCTGTACACGTGAACGCGGTATGCGCCGATAGTTAGTCCTGGTTGACGGTCTGTTTTTTGTTAACATAAAGCATTCCGTCTTGCGACCACTCCAGCGTAATAACAGGGTCGGGAAGTGTCAGCAGCTCATTAATTTTGCCGGAGTTCATATCGATTAAACTGAGCGTGTCTCCTTGATCCGTTTCACTGACAACGGCCAATAAATCCGATTCCGAACAATAGGCCAGGTGGCTGCAAATCATTTCCATTTCAGGCAGGAATGCCAGGATTTCTCCGGATTGATAGTCCCATGTATATAATTTTCCATCCTCATCGGCAGAATGCTCATAGGCCAGAAAGAGTATACGTCCATCCTTCAGCCAGGAAGCGGCAGCCAGATTCTCGATCCAAACGGAACCTAGAATCGTACCGTTTCGTTCTAAGGCAGTGAGTATGAAAAAGGTGCTGCCGATGTCCGGAAAATCTTCCAGTGCTGCATAAAGCAGTTTATCACAGTTATTATTCCAGTTAATATTGGTAATAATACGGACCAATTCTGTATCCATCAATTCTGGTAGAGCGAGCGCAGTCCAATTTTGGTCTGCGTCAAAAATTAATATTTCGTTATTACCGGCTATGGCCAGTTCACCTTTGCTGTTTTTGGCGCAGACGAACGGAGCGGAATCGTCGACGGCATAGACCGAAACAGGTATAATGAATAGCAGGGTTAGTCCCATCAGAATTAAGAGAAGCAGCCATTTGTTTTTCACCGGCATAATGACCTCCATTTATAAAACAGGATTACCTTATATGTAAATATTTTACAATTGTAAGACAAAATCCTGCAAGGCAAAAAAAAATAACCCTATAAAGGGTTTATAATATGTAGCTTGCTTCCCGAGAGAGAGAGGTGGGAATCGAACCCACGTAATCAGGTGCCACTGACCTGAGTGCAACCTCTACACCACAGTCCCTCTGTTTGCTTGTCCCTATTATAGCAAGGATGAAAGTTATTTTCAATTGGATGTTTCTGTATTTGACAATATTCTTCTGCCCAATTATAATATATCTGCACATGGGCGGTTAGCTCAGCTGGTTAGAGTACTACGTTGACATCGTAGGGGTCGATGGTTCGAGTCCATTACCGCCCACCATAAGTTTATTGAAACCTACTCTGTAATGGAGTAGGTTAAATAATTTTTTGGCATAAGTTTATTAAAAGAATAGGTTGCTATATTTCTTTATACGTGATATCATTCGTTAGTAATTAGTAATATTGTTTTCAACTACCTGAATCCGATACCATATCAAGCATGTCGGAATTATAGAGCGGGGAACTCAATAATTATGAGTTTCCGGCTCTTTCTTAATTTAAGGAGGAATACGCGAATTCATCTGAAGACATAGAAATACAAACAAATCAAACGAATAATACCTGGTAATTTTACCACTTAATAAAGGAGAAAAAGAATTGAATTTTGATAAATTAAACATTATCCCACCGATTCGGAAGGCTTTAGATGCTGAAGGATATACCAAGCCTACTCCGATACAGGAACAGGCGATACCCATCATACTGGAAGGAAGAGATTTGCTCGGGTGTGCCCAAACCGGCACAGGCAAGACGGCCGCTTTTGCGGTCCCTTTGCTGCAGATACTTCATCAAGAACAGAAAAATGACAAAGGTCCCCGTTCAATTAAAGCCTTAATATTGACGCCGACACGGGAATTGGCCATTCAGATTGACGAAAGCCTTACTGCCTATGGAAGATATACCGGACTTAGACATACCGTGGTTTATGGCGGTGTTTCCCAAGTTCCTCAAACAAAAGCGCTCATGTCGGGAATAGATATTCTTGTGGCAACTCCGGGACGGCTGCTTGATTTGATGAACCAGAGATATATCAAGCTGAAAGAGATTAAACTGTTTGTGCTTGATGAAGCCGACCGGATGCTTGATATGGGTTTTTTCCATGATGTAAAAAAAATCATTGCGCAATTGCCGTCCAAAAGACAGACCCTGTTATTTTCCGCAACGATGCCGCACGAAATTGCCTTGTTGGTAGATGATATTCTCTCAAACCCAGTTAAAGTTGAAGTGACCCCTGTCTCATCCACGGTAGATACTGTTGAGCAAAAAGTATATTTTGTGGAGCAGAAAGATAAAAAAGGATTGCTTATACAGCTTTTGAAAAATAAATCAATCGATTCTGCTTTGGTATTTACACGAACAAAACATGGCGCCGACAAGGTGGTCAGAGAACTGGCACAAGCAAAGATCGTGGCGCAGGCCATTCACGGCAATAAATCACAGATGGCCCGACAGCTTGCCTTGAATAATTTCAAGTTAAAACGCACCAGAGTACTTGTCGCTACAGATATTGCAGCAAGAGGAATCGATGTGCAGGAATTATCCCATGTGATTAATTTCGACCTGCCCAATGTACCTGAAACGTATGTCCACCGAATAGGAAGGACCGGCAGAGCAGGAATGAAGGGCGCTGCGTTGTCGTTTTGCGACCGAGAGGAAAAGGTCTATCTGCGCGATATACAGAAACTTATATCCCAAAAAATACCTATTGCTGAGCAACAGTCTATTGGATAAATAGTATGCATTAATAGCAAAATATTTTAAAGGAGGTGCGTAACGAATGATTGGTACAGTTAAATGGTTCAATCCGGAAAAAGGCTTTGGATTTATCCAAAGAGAAGGCGGGGAAGATGTATTTGTGCATTTTTCTGCTATTCAAGCTGCGGGCTTTAAATCCCTGGAAGAAGGGCAAAAAGTTGAGTTTGATGTAGAAAAAGGCCAACGTGGTCCCCAGGCAACGAATGTAAGATTATCATAATTGGAAGCGTGGTCAGGTCCAAATTAAGGAGGATTATCGGCAAATGGCGGATAAAGTTTTAACTTGTAAAGATTGTAATGCAGAATTCACTTTCAATGAAAGTGAACAGGCTTTTTACAAAGAAAAGGGTTTCGAGAATGAACCGCAAAGATGCCCTGACTGCAGGAGATCAAGGAAGCAGCAAAGAGACAATGCCGGCGGCGGAAGAAGCTTTGGCAGAAGGTAGATGAAGTAAGATAAACCTACTCGTGAAAAACAGGAGTAGGTTTTTTTTATTTAAAGGAGAAGCATTTTATTATATTTTTCTCCAAATAGTTGCCGGATGAACTTGTAAAATATCTGCAGCTTTTTTGACTGAACCGTATTTTGTAATCGCTTCATTCAAGAACTTTTTCTCATAAATCAGCATCGCTTCTTTATAAGATATAGATGCAGTATCATTATCAGTGCCATTATCAGTTTTTATTTCTTCGTTGACAGTAAAATTTGAAGGATCAATGAACTGATAGGTATCCTCAATTGAGATTATATTTTTGGAACAGGATATAAATGCTGCTTCGATTAAATTCTGCAATTCTCTAATGTTACCAGGCCATGAATAATTTGAAAGAATACTGATAGCATCGCTTGAAAAAGATTTATTAAAGTTATATTTATTATTTATGATTCCACTGTAATGATCTATGAGTAGCGAAATATCTGTTTTATGTTCCCTTAGTGGCGGCACTGTTATTGGAACAACGTTTAGCCGATAATACAAGTCTTTTCTGAATGTTTTTTGTTGTACCATTTGAAATAAATTCTGATTTGTTGCTGCGATAACACGAACATCAACTTTTGTGGATTTTGTACTGCCAACTTTTATAAATTCACCATCTTGAAGGAACTCTAGTAATTTTGGTTGTAAGGTATAAGGAAATTCACCGATTTCATCCAAAAAAATAATTCCTTTATCCGCTGCCTGAATAAGTCCGTTTTTTCCGCCTTTTTGCGCTCCGGTAAAGGCGCCAGACTCATAACCAAACAATTCAGACTCAATTAAATTTTCAGGTAAAGCACTACAATTTACTTTAATAAAGGGTCCGGAATGACGCGTGCTTAATTCGTGGATTGTTCTGGCCAATAACCCCTTGCCCACACCTGTTTCTCCATAGATTATAAGATTTGAATCTACTTTTGAAAGCTGATGGATAAGGAGCATTAGTCTTTCCATAATATCGCTACGATAAACTATCTTTGCGTGAGAAACTATTTTGTTTATTGGGTTTAGATTTTTTTTATTATTAAAACCAGTTATTTTATCCGACATGTTTTTTAGATCTTCTTGCATTTTATATAAAGCTGTCATATCTCTAATATTTGAGATAAACATAGTAATATTATTATTTTCATCAAATATAGGAGTGCTCGTAATTAAATGAACCTTATCAAAGGAATATGCTTGCACCATAGAAACGCGTTGCTTTGCTTTATGGGCCTTAGCCACGGCTATTTCCGAAACTATTCCTTGTTTAACAAATTCATTGGCGTGTTTATTAATTAATTTGGAAGGATCAGCTCCGGTTATTTTTTGGTAGGCGCTATTTATTTTTTTTGTAATCAAATTTTTATCTGTAATAATAATTCCATCGTACGAAGCATTCAAAATATCATCAAACTGTTTTTCAATAGTATCAATATCGCTTAACAACATATTGATTTTTGAAGGTGCAAGAAAACAGAGATATTTATTTTCAACTTTATTGCGTATTAATAAAAGATATAAATATAATTCATTATTTTTCACCTTTATTTTAAGATTTTTTAAAGTAAACTTATTTGAATCATTTGATAGAATCGATGCTTGTTCATGTATAGTATCTATAATTGAATGAGTGCTATCTTTAACAAGAATAGATTCTGCATATTTATTAATGAATTGGCTATTATAATTATGATCAAGTAATATTATACCAATAGGGAGCGACTGAAAAATATTTATAATATCTTCTTTAGATAAGGACATAATTACAAATCACATCCACTCGCAAAATTGCGATAAAATCATAGAAAATGACATAATCGCGACTAATTTGATTATAATATATTTTAAATATGGATTCAAGACTGATTTAAGATATTTAAATATTAATGAGATAAAAAATCCTTGCAAATTTGCGAGGATTTTTTATCTAGAGACAATAAAAAAATAATAAATCTTATAAATTAATTGAAAAATATAACAAAACCGTATTAAAACCGTATTCTTTAGAATAAAAAGTATTAGTTTTTTTGGCACGAACATTGCAATTTTATAATCACGTAATAGTCAGTAAAAATGAAAAAGAAAGGAGCCACAATATGGTAATTAATTACAAAATAAATCGTGGCGAATTTACTAGCACTGGTGTAGAAAGGAGGGAAGGCGCTTAAGATGGAAAAGGTAGGTATATTAGGTGTTGGCATGATTACAAAATAAATCGTGGCGAATTTACTAGCACTGGTGTAGAAAGGAGGGAAGGCGCTTAAGATGGAAAAGGTAGGTATATTAGGTGTTGGCATGATGGGAAAAGGCATGGTTAAAAACCTAATCAAAGCTGGATATAAAGTGTTTGCCTATGATCCTTTCCCGGATTCGGTACAAAAAGCAAAAGAACTTGGAGCAATAGTGCTTGATAATCCGAGAAACGTAGCAGAAAATGTAGAATATTTGCTAGCAAGTCTGCCCACAAGTCAAGCAGTAGAAGATGCTATTACTACCGCTCTTCCGGGAGCAAGAAAAGGTACAGTTATTTGTGATATGAGTACTGCTGCGGTATCGGTAGAAAAAAAATTATATGAAGCTGCTAAGGCGAAAGGAGTCGGCTACCTTGACTGTCCTGTCAGCGGTGGTGAAATAGGGGCCGAGAATGCCACAATGTCGATTATGGTTGGGGGTGATACCGAGATATTTGAAAAGGCTAAGCCTATTTTTCAAAAAATAGGCGGTAATATATTTTACTTAGGCCCGATTGGTTCCGGCCAGCTTCTCAAGATGTGCAATAACATAGTTGTGGCCAATACAACTGTAGCCCTGGCGGAGGCCTTTACTATCGCAGCTAAAGCCGGTGTAAGCCCGAAAACGGTCTTTGATATTTTTAAAGTAAGCACGGCCAATAGCAGAGCGTTGGAACTCTATGGCAAGCTTATGGTAGAAGGAAGTACTGAAGAAACAAGTTTCGCCTGCAAACATATGTGTAAGGATGTTAACCTATTTATTGATCTGGCTAATGACCTAAAGACACCTGTATTGCTTAGCGGTTTAACGCATCATATCTATAACGCTGCTGTTTTGAAGGGATACGGGAATTTTGACAATGCCGCAGCGTGTAAAGTTGTAGAAGAACTTACTGAGCAAAAGATTGCTAACTAACAATTTAAATAATTTTCAAAGGAGGAATAATAGATGTCAGGTGATTATAAAAAATACATTGGGAGTTTAGTGAAAAGAGCCAAGGCGGCACAAGAAATTGCCAATAGTTATTCCCAGGAAAGAGTAGATGAACTTTGTGCTGCTATCGCCTATGCTTGTATTCAACCGGATTTTGTGGAGAAAGTTGCGGTAATGCTTAAGAATGAGTCGGGCATGGGCACTGTCGAAGCTAAAATGGCGAAGATTGAAAATAAAACGCGCGGTGTTTACCGGGATATGAAGGGTGGAAAATCCGTAGGGCTTCTGGAGTGTGACGAAAAGTCCGGTGTATCTATTTACGCTAAGCCAATGGGTATTATTGGTGCCTTGATACCTGTTACAGCAGGTGAAGGAGCCCCTGTTTTCAAGAGTATGTCTGCGATTAAAGGCAGGAATGCCATTATTTTAGCACCGCATCCCAAAGGCGCCAATACGAATAAATTCATAACCGATAAGATCAGGGATACTTTAAAAAAGCTTGACGCACCTGAAGATTTAGTTATATCTATTGATGTCGATTATGTAAGCATTGAATGTTCCGGGGAATTGATGAAGCAAGTCGATATGGTATGGGCTACCGGAGGAACCCCGATGGTAAAGGCGGCCTATAGTTCGGGAACACCAACTATTGGTGTGGGAACCGGAAATGTTGCTTCTTTAATTGACGGTACAACCGATTTGAATTCGGTAGCCAATATGATTGTCAGCTCTAAAACCTTTGATGGCGGCACCAGCTGTTCTACCGAAAACAACATCGTTGTCTTTGAGGAATGCTACGACAAATTTATCAAAGCAATGGAGAAACAAAATGTTTACTTAATTAAAGAGAATACACCGGAAAAAGAAGCTTTAAAAAAACTCATGTGGCCTAATACTCCACATGATCATGAACTAAACCGCAAGATTGTTGCCCAGCCTGCGCTTAAAATAGCTGAAATGGCTGGCATTATGGTTCCGAGTAATACTGTAATGCTTATAGTTGAAGAAAACGGGGGTTTCGGAAACGAGTATCCTTTTAACGGTGAAAAATTATCACCGATTTCCAGTGTTAGAAAATGTAAGGATTTTGAAGACGGTGTGCAAAAGATGGAAAAAATCCTTAATTATCAAGGATTAGGGCATAGTTCGGGAATCCATTCCAATATTCCGGAAAGGATACATGCTTTGGGAGAAAGAATTAAAACTGTCAGAGTTTGTGTAAATCAACCTCAAGCCTTAGCGAATAGTGGAACCTGGACCAACAGTATGCCGATGACTTTTACGGTAGGGGTTGGAACATGGGGACATACCAGTATTTCGAAAAACGTGAACTGGAAGGACTTTTTAAATTTTACTTACGTTTACAGGCCAATACCCTCCACAAAACCAACTGATGAAGAATTATTCGACGAAAAAACAAGAAAAGCATTCGCAGACTAATTAACAATTCATTGGGATAAGGCTGAGCTATAACCGGCTTTATCCCAATGAGAATTGAGAGATAGGAGTTTAGGGGTATCTATGAATACATCTCAAAAGATATTTTATTTACAGGAATATACTCAAAAGATTAGGGCTGGTGGGGGTACAAAGGCAGTTGAAAAACAGCATAGTGAAGGTAAATTGACTGTTCGGGAACGTATTGAAAAGCTGCTTGATCCGGATACGTTCATGGAAACGGATATTTTTGTAAAACATCGCTGTACCAATTTTGGTATGCAAGATAAAGATATTCCGTCAGATGGCGTAGTGACAGGATTCGGTAAAATTGATAACCGTCCAGTGTGTTTATATGGTCAGGATTTTACAGTTATCGGTGGAACATTAGGCAGAACGCAAGGAGAAAAGATCTGCAAATTAATGGACTTGGCCGTGAAGATAGGTATTCCAATTGTTGGGCTACTTGATTCTGCTGGAGCAAGAATCCAAGAGGGAGTTGACGCTATGTACGGGCATGGCTCGATATTTTATCGCAATACTTTATATTCGGGTGTGATTCCCCAAATATCAGCGATTATGGGCTCATGTGCAGGCGGGGCAAGCTATTCTCCGGCTTTAACCGATTTCATCTTCATGGTGAAAGATACATCAAAAATGTTCATAACCGGTCCTGAGGTCATTAAGGCTGTTACCGGAGAACTATTGGAATCTGAAGAACTAGGCGGGGCTATGACCCATAACAAAATAAGCGGCGTAGCCCATTTCGCGGCTGAAAATGAAGAGGAATGCCTGGCTATGATTAAGAAGCTGCTGAGCTATATACCTTCGAATAATAGGGAAAAGCCGCCGCGTATTGAGACAGAGGATAGTATCAAACGGGAAGAGGAAAGCCTTAATACGGTTACTGATGAGAGAGGCTGTTCCTATGATATGCAGGAAGTAATAAAAAAAATTGTGGACAAGCATGATTTCTTTCAGACCATGCCATATTATGCTCCCAATATGTTAACGGGTTTTGCGCGGATTGGCGGGGAAAGTATAGGTATTATTGCGAACCAGCCTAAATTCAAAGCAGGATGTTTGGATATTGATGCTTCTGACAAAGCAACGCATCAAATTAGATTTTGTAATTCTTTTAATATTCCGTTAGTCAATTTCGTCGATTCAATTGGGTTTATACCGGAAATGAAACAAGAATGTAACGGACTTATTCGGCATAGTGCGAAGGTCCTTTATGCGTATGCAGAAGCAACGGTTCCCAAAATTACAGTTGTAATAGGAAAGGCCTATAGCAGCGTTTATTTGGCAATGTGCCCACACGAATTAGGAGCAGATCAGGTTTTGGCTTGGCCAACAGCAGAAATTGCGCTTGAGCAACCAAGAGACGGAGTAGATATCGATGCTTCACCATATTTAGCTGCTTCACGCGGTATGGTTGATATGGTCATAGAACCGAAAAAGACTCGGGTTGTGTTGTCACATACCCTGCAAAATCTTCTTAGCAAAAGTGAAAAGAGACCTCTTAAGAAGCATGGTAATATGCCGATGTAATAAAATATTCTCTTATATTTCTTATGCTGGTAATAAAAAGGGGGTAAAGCTTATAGACGTAATTATTTGAGCGTGATTATAGTTTGAAGGACAATGAATGAAAGAAAAGAGGAGGATGAAAAAATGAAAAGATTTTTATCACTGGTATTAATATGTTTATTAATCATCAGTTTAGCGGCATGTGCATCTAAATCATCAACTTCTGCTCCTGCCTCGGAGGCGACTTCGGCAGCAGTGCCCCAAGCTGAAGTTATTAAATGGAGGATGCAAGCCTGTGAACCAACTGGAAGTATTATGTACAATTATTCAGAGTATTTTGCAAGACTAGTCAAAGAAGCATCGGGTGGACGATTGGATATCACTGTTTATGCTCCCGATTCATTATATCCGGTTTTAGAAACGCTTTCTTCTGTAGGAAAAGGTGTGAGCGAAATGGCTGCATGTTACGGCTCTTTTTATAAAGGGTTGGATCCTGCATGTATGATTGAGTTTTGTGCGCCTTACAGCTTCAATGATTATGCTGATATGTATATACGTTGTTATGATATGGGTGTTATAGACATCATGCGGGAAGTTTATGAAAAACAAAATGTTTATTTAGCTGATTATTATTTCATTCCACCGGAAAACCTTTTCAGTAAAAAACCGATAAAAACAGCTGAAGACCTCAAGGGATTAAAAGTAAGAGTAGGCGGTATAGCGGGGGATGTATTCACTAAACTGGGAGCTGCTGTTACTACCGTAACTGCAAGTGAAATCTACACTGCTTTACAATTAGGTACTATCGACGCTGCCGAATTCTCCGGTTATTCAATGAATTACGACTTGGGATTCCAAGAAGTAACAAAATATATTACTCCTCAGGTTCACCATGGGACATGTGCATCTGGTTTTTGGATTAATATGGATGAATGGAATGCGTTGCCTGAAGATATAAAAGCCATCATTCACACCTGTGCGAAAGAAGCCGGTTTATATGCATATACTTCTCAGGTAACTGCCAATCATGAAGCATTGAAAAAAATGTTAACTGAAAACAAATTGGAAATGGTACCATTACCGGATGAAGAACTAGCTAAGATACTCAAGGCTGCAGAAGAAGTTGAAAATGATTATGCCGCTGCCTCTCCTGCTGCTGCTAAAATTGTTGAAATAGAACGCAAATTGCGTCAGCAAAAAGCTGATTTAGCGAAATTGGCTGAGGGGTAAGTTGACTCTACTATGGCAATCATAAAAATCCTACCCGGTATGGATCATTTACCATACCGGGCAGGATAACCATTATTCAATATTCGAAAATTTATATTTTAAAGAGGTGAAGCTAAATAATGAAAGGTATACTCAAAATTATTGACATAATTAACGATAGAATTGGCAAAATTGTCAGCTATATAACATTAATTTATACCTTTCTGGTCATATTTGAAGTGATTATGAGATACATCTTTAACAGCCCGACCATTTGGTCAGCCGAACTTACATATTACTTGTTCGGAATTCAGTGGTTGATAGCGGGAGCATATGATGTGCTCTACGATAAACATATCAAAGTCGACATAATCGCTGAGAAATTTTCAAAACGTACCAAAGCAATAGCTGATTTATTTGGTGCTCTTTTTTTCTTCCTATTTATCGGAACTATGTTTTATCATTCATTGATCCTCGGTTGGGAGGATATGTTGATTGGCAAACGCAGTTTCTCCATATGGGGACCGCCTATCTGGCCGGTTGAACTATGCATCGCATTGGGTGCTTTTTTATTGCTGCTGCAGGGTTTTGCCAAAGTAATACGGGATATTAGCATAGTTAGGGAAGGCGGGGAATACAAATGATTGTTATAGCGCCTTTAATAATGTTAGCTGCCCTTTTGGTATTGATAGGACTTGGAGTGCCCATGGCTTGGGCTATGGGTGGTGTTGGTAGCCTTTTTACTATTTTCCTTTGGGGTCCTGATTCTCTTTTTGGGATAGTGGGTCGTACGATGGGGTGGGTAGGTAATTTTACAATATTGGCAGTACCTTTATTTATTTTAATGTCGGTTATTCTGGAAAAGGTAGATTTAGCAGAAGACTTATTTGATGCAGTTTATAAATGGGCCGGTGGATTAAGAGGCGGTTTGGCAGTTGCCACAATAATCGTTTGTACAAATCTTGCAGCTATGACAGGTATTGTGGCTGGGGCTATTGTAGCTATGGGTGTAGTTGCATTGCCGGCCATGAGAAAGCGGCAATACGATAAACAAATGTCGGTTGGGAGCATTTTAGCAGGGGGCACGCTGGGAATCCTTATCCCGCCCAGTATTATCATAGTTACGTATGCTCTGTTCAGTGGATTGTCAGTGGGGAAGCTGCTGATAGGGGGAATCATTCCGGGACTTCTGCTTAGCGGAATGTATATTGTTTATATCATAGTCCGATGCTTTATCCAAAAGGATTTGTGCCCAGCGCCGCCTAAAGAAGAGAGAGCTTCATGGGGAGAGAAAATCACTTCGCTGAGAAATATCATACTTCCCTGTCTATTGATCATCGCTGTACTTGGAGCAATCTTTAGCGGGATAGCCACTCCGACAGAGGCTGCAGGTGTGGGCGCGGTTGGATCCATAATATGTGGTTTGGTGTTACGCCGGTTGACCTGGAAAAAGCTTTATGAAGCTTGTATGTCAACGATGACACTTAGCACTTACATTATGTGGATTATTTTAAGTGCTACATTTTTCGCGCAAGTATTCACTGCTACAGGCGGGATCGATCTTGTAAGCGGTATAATTACAGCCTTGCCTTTTGGTAAATATGGGATACTCGCAATAATGTTATTGATTCTTCTAGTCTTAGGTATGTTTATCGATAGTTTCGGAATTATCGCTATTTGTGTGCCTATTTTCATGCCAATAATAACAGCTTTTAAATTTGATCCATTATGGTTTGGCGTGCTCTTCAACATTACAATGCAGATAGCATATATTTCACCTCCTTTTGGATATAGTTTGTTTGCGTTAAAAGCTGTTGCTCCGCCAGATGTAACTACGAAAGACGTCTTAATGTCGGCCATACCATTTATAGCAATACAGTTGATCTGTTTATTGCTTATAATCTTCTTCCCACAGATAGGCATTTGGTTACCCAATTTGATGCTGAAATAAATTTTCTTAATACTATTACGATTCAAAATATATAAAAGGGGGTTCAGTTATGCTACTTGCGAAAAATAAAGTAATCAGTGCCAGTGAGGCAGTAAAATTGATAAAAGATGGTGCGACAGTCGCTGTATCTGGATTCGTTGGATTAGGTCATCCGGAAGAGCTGTCATTATATATGGAACAAAGTTTTCTTGAAACAGGTCATCCCAGAGATTTAACACTTATTTATGCGGCTGGGCAGGGAGACAGAAAAGACAAGGGATTGAATCATTATGGGCACGAGGGCTTGGTAAAAAGGGTAGTAGGTGGACACTGGAACTTAGCTCCCAAGTTAGGCAGACTGGCTGTAGAAAATAAAATTGAAGCTTATAATTTTCCTCAGGGTGTGATAAGCCATCTCTTCCGTGATATCGCAGCAGGAAACCCCGGAACGATTACGCATATTGGTTTAAAAACGCTTGTTGACCCACGGGTTCAAGGTGGAAAACTGAACGAACGAACAACTGAGGATATGATAGAATTGGTAAATTTGCGAAGCCGGGATTGGCTGATGTATAAAACATTCCCGGTTGATGTTGCTCTCGTGAGAGGGACTACAGCCGATGAGAAAGGAAATGTCACTTTAGAAAAAGAAGCTGCACCACTGGAAATACTTTCTATTTGTCAGGCTGCTAAAAATTCTGGGGGTATTGTTATCGTACAAGTTGAGCGGTTGGCTCAGGCGGGTAGTTTAAACCCCAGACAGGTTAAAATACCCGGAATCTATGTAGACGCCTTGGTAGTTGCGAAACCGGAAAATCATATGCAGTCTTTCGCAGAAATTTATAATTCCGGATTTACCGGTGAAATAAGAATACCATCTGTTGAATTTAAGCCTATGCTGATGAATGAAAGAAAAATAATTGCCAGAAGAGTTGCAGCGGAACTCATGCCTGGCGCTATAGTCAATCTTGGAGTAGGTATGCCTGAAGGAGTAGCGGTTATAGCAGCGGAAGAAGGAGTGGAGGATGCGATACATCTTACTGTAGAATCCGGGGTAATAGGGGGCATACCGCAGGGCGGGTTAAATTTTGGCGCCTCAATCAATCCTGAAGCGATAATTGACCAACCCTACCAGTTCGATTTTTATAACGGCGGAGGATTAGACTTGGCTTGCCTGGGCATGGCTGAGACCGACAGGATGGGCAATGTGAATGTGAGTAAGTTTGGACCGAGAATAGCCGGAGTCGGGGGCTTCATAAACATTACTCAGACCGCCAAAAAAGTGATATTCTGCGGCACTTTTACAGCGGGTGGCCTGGAAGTAAAAATCGAAAATAACAGCATGATGATTGTTCAGGAAGGCAAAAACAAAAAGTTTGTCAAATCAGTTGAACAACTGTCTTTCAGTGGCGAGTATGCGACGGAAAAGGGACAAACAGTCTATTACGTGACGGAACGGGCTGTCTTTCGGTTGGTAAAAAACGGATTAGAATTGATAGAAATAGCACCAGGGATTGACCTGGAAAAAGATGTTCTAAAACAGATGGAGTTTAAGCCCGTTATTTCCCAAAATATAAAAGAAATGGATCATTCAATATTCAGTTTGGGAAAGATGGGATTGAAAGTTATATAAAACAAAAGACAATTACAATTATCTCTATCCCTTCTTAATTGATGTAGTGGATTTATAATCCACTACATTTTTTTCAATAGATAATTGTTATGATGGTTACCATGAACTGCCACTTTACACAAACGTATGTTCGATTATATAATACTCTTATAATCCATTGCGTAAGTGAGAGGCTTCATGGAAAAGGTTATCTTACACTGCGACCTCAATAGTTTCTACGCCTCGGTGGAGTGCCTGTATAACCCCGCTATCCGGGATAAGCCGGTGGCGGTGTGCGGCAGGGCTGACCTGCGGCATGGCATTGTGCTGACAAAAAATCAAATAGCAAAACAGTACGGTGTTATTACCGGTGAGGCAATCTGGCAGGCCAGGAAAAAATGCCCTCAGTTAATCATCGTCAACCCCAATTACCCGCTCTACCTCCGTTTTGCCCAAGAGGCCCGGGAGGTGTATGCCCGGTATACGGACCAGATTGAGGCCTTCGGCATTGACGAGTGCTGGCTGGACGTTACGGGCAGCACCGGGCTTTTCGGTTCGGGGGAGAAGATGGCCCAAGAGATCAGAGAGCGCATGAAAAAGGAACTGGGCGTTACGGTTTCCGTGGGCGTCAGTTATAACAAAACCTTCGCCAAGCTGGGCAGCGACCTGAAAAAGCCTGACGCTGTCACCATCATCAGCAGGGAGAACTATCAGCAGATTGTCTGGCCCCTGCCGGTGGGGGAACTGCTCTATGTGGGCCGCTCCACCAAAAGAAAATTGGAGAACCTGGCCATTACCACCATCGGCAAGCTGGCCGCTTCCTCCCCGGCCTACCTAAAAAGAATTTTGGGCAAATGGGGGGAAGTCTTATGGACTTTTGCCAATGGGTTTGACGAAACGCCTGTAAGCAAAGCAGGCTTTGAAAATGCCATCAAAGGTATTGGCAACAGCATGACTACGCCCCGGGACCTGCAAAGCCTCCAGGACGCCAAAATCCTAATCTACGCACTATCCGACAGCGTGGCCCAACGCTTGAGAAAGCATCATTTAAAAGGCAGGACGGTCCAGATTTACATCCGTGATAACACCCTCTTTTCCCTGGAGCGCCAAGCGAAGCTGGCCAACGCTACTTATGCCTCCGGCCCTATCGCCGAAAAAGCCCTGACCATATTTCAGGACAACTATGACTGGCAGAAGCCCATCCGTTCTCTGGGGGTTCGGGTCACGGACCTGGTCACAGCGGACAGTTGTATCCAACTGTCCTTCTTTGACGGCCAGGCCAGGCAGCTGAAGCTGGAAGCCTTGGAAAGAAGTATGGATGAGATTCGCAGGAGATTCGGCCATTACGCCGTGCAAAGGGGAGTACTCCTGACCGACACGCCCCTGAACGCCAATCCGGTGGAGGAGAATGTTATTCACCCCGTTTCATTTTTTCGCTAAGGTGGTTTGATTGATGAAAAAGGTTTTTGTGGACGTTACCGCCGAGTTCTCCCGGGAAGGATCCCTCCTTCCCCGTTCCTTTATTTGGGAAAATGGCGTAAAATATGAGATAGACAGAGTTTATGAATGCTGTAAAGCCGCCAGCCTGAAAGTGGGGGGCCAGGGCCTGCGCTACCGCTGCCGGGTCCGAGGCAAGGAAGTGTACCTCTTCTTTGAAGAAGGGCGTTGGTTTATGGAAGGGAAGAAATAACAAAGAAGCCCATCCTCTTGCTAATCCTGACTGTATTCATCATAATTAAAGAGAAGCAAATAAATATTTGGAGGGATAATCATGATTATCACGACGACTCCATCGGTTGAAGGCAAGAGAATAACGGAATACAAAGGGGTAGTATTCGGCGAAGTAATTACCGGGGTGAATGTTATAAAAGATATTGCCGCCGGATTGACCAATTTTTTCGGCGGCAGGTCCGGTTCCTATGAGGGGGAACTCATTCAAGCCCGGGAAGACGCTTTGCGAGAAATGACCAAACGGGCTGAATCATTGGGCTGTAATGCCGTGGTTGGCGTGGATATCGACTATGAAGTCTTAGGCCAAGCCGGTAATATGCTGATGGTTACTGCCTCCGGTACGGCTGTAGTGGTGCAATGACAGATAATTGGCAGTAACTGGTTTGTATGCTATGATAGGATTATATACGAAAAACCCAAGAAAACATTACACAGTTACTTTTAAATTCGAATAAAAAATTGTATAATATAATTTACAAATAATAAGCGGGCGGTTAGCTCAGTCGGTTAGAGTACATGCCTCACATGCATGGGGTCGATGGTTCGAATCCATTACCGCCCACCATAAAAAGATATCGCCTACTCTGTAATGGGGTAGGTTATTTTATTATATAGAATGAAAATCGAAGTGAAATACCCTATCCAAATCCAAATCCAGCCCCGGAAAATCGGGATGTGCAAAATCATCCCCCGGACCTCCGGCGGCTACCAGGGCATAGTTTCCTTCTTTGAGACTGAAAGCCTCCAGCGTTTTCTCGTCCGGGTCCGCCAGCCAGTAGTGGGGAATTCCCGCCTTGCGGTAGATCTCCATTTTCTTCAGTCGGTCCTTGCGGCGGTTAGACGGCGACATGATTTCCACCACCAGGTCGCAAGGCCCGTCAATGCGTTCCCGCAGGATAATATCCCGACGCGCGGCGGATATAAACAGGATATCCGGCTGCAGGACGTTGCGGTTGGTCAGGGTCACGTCCAAAGGGGCAAAAAAGAGTTGGCCGATCGGATCAATTTTGTCGAAATAAGTCTTGAGTGCTAAGAACAGTTCGCGGCAAACCAGTTGGTGAACTGGGATGGGAGAGGGTTCTTTGAGCAGAAATCCCTCCAGAATTTCGTAGCGATAACCCGGCTCGTCGGGAATCTGCAAATAGTCTTCGTAGGTATAATTGCCTTGCTTGCCGTAAACAGGGCTTTCTTCCCGTACTACCGTTTCGTACATTTTGTTCCTGGACAGGGCAGCCAGGACACTCTTTTTTTCATAACGGTATTGTTTCGGGCCCAGTTCCACCGCGGGTATTTTTTTCTGACGCGTATAACGCCAGATCGTCTCTACCGATAAATTCAAGTCCACCGCCAATTCCCTGGCGGTAAGCAAATCACTCATGAAATCACCCCTGAGATAATCATACAACCATAAACAACTAATGTCAATTAAAAACAACACAAAAGCAGCGACGAACTCTTTTGATTTGACAAACGGCTGGGAGCTTCAGTATCGAGTACAGATAGGATACTATGTTTTAAGACATAAATTTGGAAAAACTAATGGCTTCCGGTTGATTTATGATATAATGCGGTATGACAACGCTGAAAGGAATCATTCTATGGACAGCCTTACAGAACAAATAGCCCAGGAAGTGAAGCGCAGGCGTACCTTTGCGATTATCTCTCACCCGGATGCCGGGAAAACCACGCTGACCGAAAAATTATTGCTCTTTGGCGGCGCCATCCGCCTGGCCGGTGCGGTCAAAGGCAGAAAATCAAGCAATTACGCGATGTCGGACTGGATGGAGATAGAAAAGGAACGTGGTATATCCGTCACCTCCAGCGCGATGCAATTTGCTTACCAGGGTCATCAGGTCAATATTCTTGATACGCCCGGCCACCAGGATTTCAGTGAGGACACCTACCGCACGTTGACCGCGGCCGACAGTGCGGTAATGCTTTTGGACGCGGCCAAAGGGGTGGAGGCGCAGACGATTAAATTATTCAAGGTCTGCCGTATGCGGGGTATCCCGATATTTACTTTTATCAATAAAATGGACCGTTACGGCAAAGAGCCGCTGGCGCTCTTGCAGGAATTGGAAGACGTATTGGGTATCCGTTCCTGTCCCCTCAGCTGGCCCATCGGCATGGGCCCCGACTTTATGGGCATATACGACAGGCGGCATAACCGGATTGAGTTGTATCAGGGAGACAAAAAAAGAGAGTTCCTGGAGCTGAAGGAAGAAGGGCTGGAAGACGCTGCGATAAAAAACCTCATTGACCCGGTCCTGCATGAGAAACTCAGTGAAGAACTGCTCTTATTGGATATCGCCGGCGACCCCTATGATGAAGAGAAAATTCTCGCAGGTGTTCTCACGCCGGTTTTTTTCGGCAGCGCCATCAATAACTTTGGCGTGCAAAGCTTTCTGGAACACTTCCTGACCCTGGCCCCCTCGCCTCGTGCGCAAAAGAGTAGCATCGGGCTGATTGACCCGATGAGCGAGACCTTTTCCGGTTTTGTCTTTAAAATACAGGCCAATATGAACCCGGCTCACCGTGACAGGATTGCTTTCTTACGGGTTTGCTCGGGACGCTTTGAGCGGGGAATGAATGTGAATCATGTACGCCTGGGAAAGAAGATTAAGCTACCGCAGCCGCAACAATTCCTGGCACAGGAACGCAATATCACTGAAGAAGCTTTTCCGGGCGATATCGTCGGCTTATTCGATCCGGGGATTTATTTGATTGGAGATACATTGAGTGAAGAGGGGAGCTTTTAGTTTGAGAAGATTCCAATGTTCCCGCCGGAGCATTTTGCCCGTGTAACGAATGTCAATACCGCCAAGTATAAGCA
>JAVEYA010000021.1:0-28934 GCA_034003745.1 Clostridia bacterium | reverse complement strand
GTTAATGTATACTCTGGCTGTAAAATGTTTGTCTTCACAACTTATATTTTACGGCAAAAGACGGCTTCTGGCATCTGCCAGTCGCCGCCTTTTGTTTTTTTTAGGGTGCTGTTACTGCGACAGCCCCGTTTACGCACAGATGTAGCGGCCTGTTCCAAATGCTCAGTTGGGCGTTTATCAACAGGCCGCCAACCATAATACCGCTTCCTCTAATGCCTGTCTATGTTCTGTCTGCGGGAAGCCTTTTAAGAGCTTCAGGCATTTTTGGATATATTTTTGCTGGATACGCTGCGACTCTTCGGCGCCTCCCGCTTTGACCACCGCTTGGGCCAGTTTGGCAGCTTCCCCTCCGCGTCCGTTAAAAAATGTTTCCAGCTGCTTTTTCACACCCGCGTTGCGATAAGCCGCGAAAATTACCGGGAGGGTGATGACGCCTTCTTGCAGGTCACGGATGACGGGCTTGCCGATCTTACCGGACGCATCATGGGCTGCGTCCAAATCCAGCAAATCATCACGAATCTGGAAAGCAGTCCCGAAATACATGCCGAATTTACCGAGGGCTTTGACCTGCTGTTCGCTGCAGTCTGCGGCAAAAGCGCCCAGTGCGCAGGAAGCGGACAAGAGTATCCCTGTTTTGCGCATAATGCGCTTCAGGTATGCCCGCATGCTCGGAATCCTGTTGCGGCCCAAGTACTGGTCTACCTCGCCCACGCACATTGCTTCCAGCGCCAGCGCAATATCCCGCATTTTTTCCGGCGGAAGACCGGCTTCGGACAACATTAAGACCGCTTTCACCAACAGATAGTCGCCGGCATAGACGGCCAAATTAATGCCGTGTTTGGCGGCAACAGTAGGTTGTCCTCTTCTGGTATCTGCGTTGTCGATAATATCGTCATGAACCAGCGTAGCCGTATGCAGCGTCTCCAATGCCGCGGCCAGCGGGATCAACTTCTCCCGGGAGTAATCGCCGAACATGCCGGAAATAATCGCCAGAACAGGTCTTAGTTTCTTGCCCCCCGCTTGCAGTGATTTTTTCGTAAGGTTGCTTAAAACCCCGCCCTGCTTAGGAAATTTTGCCGCCAGATAAGCGTCTACAGCCTCAAGTTCACTATGGATAAAGGGATATTTTTCCCACATACTGTCTTTATTCCTCCTTTACAGAGGTTGGTATTATCTATTCCGGCCGCTCCAGACTGCCTTTGAAGAACAGTTTCAGCCGGTGATTCTTCCAGAGATGTTCCCAGACATTATTCAGATAAGGCAGCAGATAATAGTCCACGCCGAAAGCTCTTCCCGCGCCGGCCATACAGGCAATCGCGGCAAAAGGCATCCACCAGGTCTTCTCGAAAATCCCGGTAGTCATGATAAAGTTCGCAGTCAGCGCAATGGATGCGGCTGCGGCAATAAAGGTAAAGGTACCGGAGAAAAGCGCCAGTCCGATGCCGATCTCGGCCAGCACGACGCCGATTTGAAAAATCATCTGGGTGGTGTCATTGGCCAGTACAATATGCTCAACAAACCATTTTACCGGTAAGAAATCGATACGGAAAATCATTTCCGAAGTCTTCTCCAGGAACACCTGGAAAAAACCGAAAATATCGATATGCAGCAACGTCTCTGCCGCGGAAACAGCGGCTTCCCCTGCTTCCACCGCCGCATCGGAAGACGGTGTCGCGGAAGAAGAGGCGTCGGCGCCGCCGGCATAACCGAAAAACAGGGCCAGTTTAGGACTGACCAGCCATCCCTCCAGAATCTTCTTAATGCCTTCATATAACCATACCCAGCCTAAGAACAGACGTATGGGCGCCAGCCACCAAGCTTGCACGCGGGTGGACCAGTGCTGCTCGATAACCCATTTGCGTTGACGGCGTTCCAACGTCTCATGGTATAAATACCTGGCTACACCCCAGAAACCGGTAATTTCCCAAAGATAATGAATATTAACCATAAACTTCATGATGACGGAAAGCCAAACCGGCAGTTCACGGCCTAAAATTTCAGAGACAGCAAAATAATTGCCCACGCTGACCATGGTGCCGTGCATTTTAACGGTTACTCTTTCTTGTTTTTCTTGACGGATCTCGCGCAGAATATTCATAGCGACGCCATGACCGGTTTGAATAGCGTTTTCGACCATGGCGGGATAAGGCTTGCCGTTTTCATCCGTGAAACAGCTGATATCGCCGACGGCGTAGACATTGGAGAAAGCTGTCCGGCCGAATTGGTCTACTTTGAGACGCTTAGGCCCGACTTTCTCCAGTTCCATCGCATCCACATCTTCGGCGGCCCGGATACCGGCGGCCCAAATCAAGGTCCGGGTATCAATAAATTGATCCCCCGTGGAAAATCCCTCGGCGGTGACTTCCTTGACCGGCGTCTGGAGCATGATTTCGATACCCAGTTTCTTTGCCATGTACTGATGGGCCTTTTTGGCGTTGCGCTCGGATAAGTTGTTTAAGATACGCGGAAGCATATCGACAATAATCAGACGTACTTCTTTTTGATTGATGTGGTGTTCTCTGGCCAGATCTTTCGTCCAGAAAGCCAGTTCCCCAATCATCTCCACACCGGTGAAGCCCGCTCCGCCTACCACAAAGGTCAAAAGACGCCGGCGCTCCTCTTTGTTTTTTTCCTGGGCGGCTTTGATAAAACATTTCTTGACGTGTTCGCGGATACGAATGGCGTCATCAAAAGACCACAGCGTAAAAGCATGTTCCTGCAAGCCGGAAATACCGAAGAAATTCGGCGTGCTGCCCATGGCCATAATGAGATAATCATAGGCGTATTCCTTGTTTTGAGCCTGCAGTTTATTGTGCTCAAAATCGAATTCTTTGATTTCCTCGTTCAGTACCTGGACGCCGGTATACTTAAAAATCCGGTTCAGCGGAATGCGGATACCTTCCTCGGGAATGCGGTTTCCCGCTGTCTCGTGCAGCTCCGTCAGCAGGGTGTGATACTCATTTTTATCGATCAGCGTGATTTCCACTTCACCCTTTTTCCGCTTTTTATTTAAGCTGAGCGCAGCTTCAATTCCCGCATAACCGGCCCCTACGATTAATACTTTCTTCGCCATGATTATTCTCCTTACTAAATAAATGATCGGAAATTAATATATTAAATAATAATATTTAGATATCCAATTATTAGAAAATAAAAAATCAAAGACAGATAGATTTTAATATATGCTATGCTCCTCACGCAATAATCAATTCCTGCCAAATCGTACACACATAAGAAGGAGTTGGAGCGATTTATACAGAATATTTCTTTCTTATTGTTTCGAATTCAGGCTGTTCTTATCCGAAAAAGAAGGGATACAGATTATGGTCATGCTGATTCAGGTTCTCCTGCCGGTTTTATTGATTTTTGCGGCCGGTTTTCTGGGACAAAAAATTTTTAAACTGCATATCAAATCCCTGACCACCACCGCTTTATATCTGATGACGCCTCCTTTGATTTTCCGCACTTTTTATACTGCCAAACTCGACGCCGGCTACCTGAACATTTTGGTTTATTCTCTTGTTTTATCGGCGGTATTAATTGCCGTGATCAAAATTGTCTCTTCCTGGCGCAAATACTCTTCCGTGCAGGCCGGCGCGCTGATTTCCTCCGCCGCCTTTATGAATAACGGCAATTTCGGCGCTCCGCTGATGCTCTTCGCTTATGGCCAGGCCGCTTTTGATTACGCGATAGCCATCATGGTCCTGCACGCCATTGTTATGAGTACAGTGGGTCTGTATTATGTAGCCAGAGGAAATTTCAACGTCAAAAAATCACTCATTTCCGTTGCGAAGATGCCCATTGTCCACGCGGTCTATATCGGCTTACTCTGGCAGTATCTCCATTTGCCGCTGCCGGAAAATATTTATAGCGCTGTCAGCATGGTGGCCGACGCTTCGATCATTCTGACTATGCTGGCCTTAGGGATGCAACTCGCTGAAATAAAATTGGTAAAAATTCAATGGGATCTGGCCTCCATCGGTATTCTGGTCCGGTTGTTCTTATCCCCGGCTATCGCTTATATACTCACGTTGCTTTTACCGGTGGAACCAATGCTGGCCAAGGTCATGATTATCCTGGGCGCCATGCCTTCGGCTGCGATTATGGTTATGTATTCGATTGAATTCGATTGCGAACCCCAATTGGTCTCCTCGATTACATTATTGAGTACCCTCTTTAGTATTTTAACCTTAAGCGTTTTGCTGACTGTGTTATAGCCTGATATTTTTGTTATAATGGATACATTGGGGATAAAGTATTTTTTATGGAGGAGGCTATTCTTGTGACAAAAGAGGAGTTTAAAACCACCGCCGTTGAAAGAGCCAAGGAGAATTATAAAAGCGGGATGAACTGCTGTGAAAGCACCTTCAAGGCCATGCTGGACACGCTCTCAGACGAGAAAATGACGGTATTTCCCCGGGAGCTGGTCACCATCGCATCCGGGATGGGCGGCGGCGTAGGCGGTACCGGTAATACCTGCGGCGCTCTGCTGGGCGCAGTGATGGGCGCCGGAATCATCCACGGCAGATATCCGGCCGAAACACAGACACTGGAGGAAAGAAGCAAGCAAATGTTCGGTCCGGAAGGCAAAATGCGGCTTTTCAACAATCTGGTCAATGAATTTGCCGAAAGAAACGGTTCCGTCGTATGTCTCGAGCTGATCAAAGCTTATGATTATTCCAGCGTTGACCGGAGAAGGCATTGCAAGAATCTCGTCGCCTGCGCGACCGAATCCGCGGTGGACTGGCTCTATGCCGGTATTGAAGACGGCTATGCCATTCCCTATGGGGAAAACATCATGGGCGCGAAATAATTGGTGACAAACTAAAAAATACTTGCTATAATTTCTGTATATAATTTAAAGCGATGACGGAGAAAAGTAAGTTTGAATGTTCCCTGCAGGGAGGAGACGCCATAGACTGAGAGCGTTTCCGGGTAACGAAAAGCTGAAGTTCTCTCCTGAGCCGGCGGCTGAAACACTTATAAGCAAGTAGGCCTGCCCGGAGCTTCCGCCGTTAAAAGGAAGGGTGTATCGACCTAGACTTCATGTCCAGGTTCCGTACGTCGCTGAGCGGGCCTATTTTTCAGTATAGGCCAATTAGGGTGGTACCGCGGGAGTATTATAACTTCTCGTCCCAAGAGGGATGAGAAGTTTTTATTTTGTCTTTAATTAAATTTTTTATCGGGAGGTGATTCATATGTTCGGTATTCCTGACCCGCAAATCTGGCTGGCCTATATTTTATGCATTACATCAGCTGTCCTGTGCGTTGTTTATGGCGTGACCCATTGGAACTCTGAGGAGTAAGCCGTCTTTACTTAAACTTACGGACTAATACTTATTAAAGGAGTGAGCAACATGAATCCGACGCTCTTAATCGTTATCGTGGTCTATATTGCGGCTACCTTGGGCCTGGGATATTTAGCCTATCGTCGTACGCATTCTGAGAAGGATTATCTGATTGCCGGCGGCAATGTCCATCCCTATTTAATGGCCATGGCCTATGGCTCCACCTTTATCAGCACCTCCGCCATTGTCGGTTTCGGCGGCAATGCAGGCATGTTCGGCATGAGCCTGTTATGGCTGACTGTTTTTAATATTTTCGTGGGCATCTTCATAGCCTTCGTCGTTTTTGGCAAACGCACCCTCATTGTGGGACGCAACCTTGGCGCACAGACCTTCCCTGAATTTTTAGGGTTGCGCTTTAAGTCAAGGTTTATCAAACATTTTTCCGCCACCCTTGTCGCCGTCGCCATGCCTTTGTATGCCGCCGCGGTAATGATCGGGGGCGCCAGATTCCTGGAGCAAATCCTGCACATCAATTATAACTGGGCGGTATGGATTTTTGCCTTGTTTGTGGGAGCCTATGTCCTTACAGGAGGCTTAAAGGGTGTTGTTTATACCGACGCCCTGCAAGGCACCATTATGTTCTTTGGCATGGTGACCCTCCTGATTATGACGTACGCCAAACTCGGCGGCATTATCCCCGCGCATGAGGCCCTGACCGCGCTTACCGCACAGGTCCCGGCTGCGCTGGCAGCCAAAGGTCATCTGGGCTGGACCAGCATGCCGGCCTTCCTGTCGGAATACTGGTGGATTGTTGTTTCCACTCTGGTCATGGGGGTAGGCATCGGTGTGCTGGCGCAGCCGCAACTGGTTGTCCGCTATCTGACGGTCAAATCCCCGCGGGAATTAAACCGTGCGGTAGTCATCGGCGGCGTTTTTATTCTCTTTATGACCGGCGTAGCTTTTGTCGTAGGCGCCTTAACCAATGTCCATTTCATGCAGCAAAGCGGGCAGCTCGCCCTGATGGCCGCTATCGACCCGGTCACCCATGCGCCGAACGTGGATAAGATTATTCCGCTGTATATCGACAGCGCTATGCCCGGCTGGTTCACGTATATCTTCACGCTCACTCTGCTGGCAGCCGCCATGTCCACGATGAGCGGCCAGTTTCATGTCATCGGCACCTCCATCAGCCGTGACTTGTACGAAAGTCTGAGAAAGAAAGACGGCAAGGGGAACTCTCTTTTGATTAACCGCATTGGACTTGTGGTCGCCATGATTGTCACGGTTTGGCTGACTTTCCGTCTGCCGGCGGGTATTATCGCCGTGGCTACTACCACGTTCATGGGTACCTGCGCCGCGGCTTTTCTGCCGGCCTATACCGCCGCGCTTTACTGGCCGCGGGTTACCCGGATCGGAGCGATTGCCAGTATGGTCATCGGTACTTTCACCACGCTCTTCTTATTGGTTTTTGTCTATGCCAAAGGCTCGGCTGGCCTGGGCATCAGTATGGCGCTCTTCGGCAAAGCAACCCTCGCCGGATTTCCCTGGACCGTCATCGAACCCATCGCCATCGCTCTGCCGCTTTCCGCGGTAGTCTTGGTAGCAGTCAGCTTAGCCACCGAACCTGCTGAAGCGCACATCATGAAAAGGCTCCTGGTGCCTATCGGCACAGTAGCTTCGGAAGAATAAGCCTTAAACAAAAAAGGGCGTTTGGTTTTAAGCCAAACGTCCTTATCGTACAAAGGTTAAATAACCGGACCGGCCATGTAAATATCCATGGAATTCACGTAGCCGGAAATCTCGGCGGCGGTCATCCCGCCTGAAGCAACACGGATAATTTCCTCCAGGATACGCCTCCCGGCTTCGGGAATGGTCTCTTCCTCTTCAATAACGCCGCTCAAATCCATGTCGATATGGTCACGCATCTTTTCTACAGCGGTACGGCTGCCGGTGATCTTGATCACAGGGACGAAAGGAAAGCCTTGGGGCGCGCCCCGGCCGGTAGAGAAAACAATCACATTGCTGCCGGCCGCCGCCAAACCGGTAAGAATTTCCGGTTCACGGCCCGGAGAATCCATCACCACCAAACCCTTTACCCCAGGCCGGACTCCGTATTCATAGACCGCCTGTATGGGCGCCGTCCCTGCCTTGGCGATAGCGCCAAGAGACTTCTCCTCAATCGTGGTCAGGCCGCCTTTAATATTTCCGCCCGTCGGCTGGCCGCCGCGTATATCTTCGCCTACCGCCATAGCACGCTTTTCCATGCGTTCCACCAGCTTGATGATTCCTTGCGCCACCTCTTCATTAGCGGCATGGCCGGCCAGAATATGTTCGGCGCCGATAAACTCTGTCACTTCGCCCAGGATAGAAGTACCGCCCGCCCCAATCAGCAAATCGGAAGCCACTCCGATAGCAGGATTGGAGACAAGCCCGGAAGTTGTATCGGAACTGCCGCACTTCATCCCCAGAACCAGTTTGCTTACCGGGAACGGTTCGCGCTGTTGCAGTGAAGCTTCCCGCACCATTTCCTGCGCCAAGAGAATTCCTGCCGCCGTCGTCCTGGCCGCCCCGCCCACTTCCTGGACTACCAGACTCTCTACCCGTTTGCCGCTGGAACGGATGCTTTCGATTACCTCGGAAAGCGCAGTGCTCTCACATCCCAAACTTATGATGATCACCGAATGTAAATTGGGGTTTTTTCCCAAGCCAATCAGCGTACGGTTAACGGTCCCAATATCCAGCGGCGTCTGGCAACAGCCCTGATGATGGGTAAAACGTGCAGTTCCTCGCACTTGCCGGACAATCGCCTCCACGACCTCATTGACACAGACAACCGCAGACAACACACCGACATCGTTGCGCGTACCTGCCGATCCGTCCGCACGGCGGTATCCCATAAACTCCATCCGTCAGGCCTCCTTTCGCCAGTCGCCCCGGCCACGCAGGCTCTCAATATTTTGCACATGGGCATGACTGCCTTTTTTTATATCCGCCGTAGCCCGTCCGATTACTTCTCCGTATTTTAGGATATCTTCCCCCAGCCGGATATCCTTGACCGCCAGTTTATGTCCGTAAGGGATATCTTCCCGCAATCGGATTGAACACAATTCCTGATTCAGACGGACTTTAATTTCGCTGGCGGCTGGAAGATCCTGCACCGCCGTGGCCACATTATCCAGGGGATGCAGGATGATTGCATCGATAGCCATCTTTATCCTCCTTTGCGCATCATTTCAACTCAACGATACCCCGATCCGAATCCACCCGTACGATATCGCCGGTTTTTATTACTTTTTCGATCTCTTCCCCGAATCCATAGATCATCGGAGTATCGGTCAACAAGGCGCCGGCCAGCGTTGTATTCTGAGGCCGGTTACAAATCAGGGCCAGGGGCGCTTTTCCGCTGCGGAAAAGGTAATACCAGCCGAAAGTATCGCCAGCGCCGCCTTTTCCCGCAGGAAAAACAAGTATTTTCCCGGCCATGTTCTTCCCTTTTGCTTCATGGCCGGCTTCCACGATGATACCGGTTTCCCAGTCTGTCCCGCCCCAAAATGCAACCAGGTCGGTAGTCACCAAAGCTTCGCCTTCAACAACGCCCAGTTTTTTAATGCTTTTTCCCTGATAGTTATTTTTCATAATGTTTTCCCCTCCCATTTGCCGGTTAAGGCCGACCTGGCACAATCCTTTGTGCTGCCGAACCTTACTTGTCTCTTCCCTTCAGCTGAGAATCCTGCATAGAAGAAATCCGCTTTAATGGAATTCGTGGCGATGGTTCCTTTGACTTGGGTCCCGGCAAAAGCGATGCACATGTCGCAAGTAAATTCTGCGCCGCTTTTTTGGATCGCGTCGGCATATCCCATGTCTTTGGCCTGTTCATAGAGCAGCTTTGTCGTAACGGCAACCAGTTTCACATTATTATGAATCTTTTTCCCCTCGAGTACTTCGGCCAGATCCCGGATTTCCTTCATGGTCAGGTGAGGACATCCCATCAGTACAAAATCAACATCATTTCCAGTCGCGGTGTTGGCTAACTGGTAGGCTTCCAATAATTCCTTTTTCCCAACCGTGTATTCAGCCAGCGGTTTGGCCCCGCCCATGGCTTTTTCCAAAGTGGGCGCTTCCGGCGTGACCCCCTCGATATGCATGATTGCCAGTCCTGATTCTACGGCAATAACCGCCAATAGGTGTTTCAACTCGGTGACGCCGATATTTTTAGGGACGCCGACGAACACCGGCCTTTTCTCCTTGCATAACCGGCTGGAAGCCAGACTGAACGCATCCCAGTCCGCATCTTCAAACTTTGCAAAATCAAGGTCTTTTCCCAGCCGGATGACAACTTCGCCATACCGGTTCTCCTGCAGATGGGCGCCCGCCAAGGGACAATACCCTGTAATCGCCGCCGCTAACGAGGTAACCCCGTCGTCTCGTTCACATCTGGAACCAAACATTGTGTTATACCATAATATTGCAATTGACTCCGCAATGCTGACATGTTCACCAAATCTACCGGGTCTTACATAAAAAGGTAAAGCCGAATAAGTGGGTATGACCCCGATTCTTTCATAGAAATCTGTTGCCGCTCCTTGGATTTGACCGATTTCTTTACTTACGTCATCCGGAAATTGCAGCGTTTTGGCAACGGCCAGCTGACAAAATTTCGGTTCGATGGTAGCCGGAACCCGCAGGTGTTCCACGTCCTTGGTCAACTCGCCCGTCATATCATTGGCCCAGTGCCCTTGCCTTCCATACGGGAAAAACATCACATCAGGCGGCATCAAATGAGCATAACTGATTCGGACCAGTTCTTCGGCGCCCTGCGCTTCCGCTAACTGTATATTGATTTCCATAGCCTTTTGGCACCCGCGGCCAAATTTTCCTGCCAACATTTCCTGTTGTTCTTGATTCAGGCGCATTTTTTTCCCTCCCAAACTTTTTAATGTAGCGATGTACCGATTTGTCTAACCAATTCGGCATATTTTAAGATAATCTTTTCCCTCCTTTTTCCCCAAAATTTTTGTTTTTAAGGTATACTGGTATACCAATTGGTTCATGTCTATCCGTTGATAGACAGTTAGGACTGCTTCTTACTTTTGGAAATGGCTTCGTCCCGATTCGCGGATATGCTTTTGCATAGCCTCAATAGCGCCCTGCCTATCCTGTTCTTTAATTTTTTGAAATATTTGTTTATGGTGTTCCAGGGAAGGCTCGTATCGGGCCAGGTCTTTAAAAGATTCCTGCAAAGAATAATTCAGCAGCTCAGATAAAAACTCATAAATCTTCATTAATACAATATTATGGGATGCTGCGATTACCGCAGCATGAAACCGCAGGGAAGCTCCTTTAACATCTCGCTTCAGCTGAATATTGCGTTCCATCTCCCAGATGGCTTCTTCCATTGCCTCCAGGTCTTCTGGTTTGCGCCTTTCGGCAGCTAAACCGGCGCTTTGGCTTTCAATCGCTTCCCGTGCTTCGAAAAAATCATGCAATCCGGATATAGGGTCTACAATCAAGAAATCAATATTATTCAGTACATTGTTAATATTGATCTTCTTGACAAATACCCCTTTGCCCCGGATATGCTGGACTACGCCTAAAAATTCCATTATTTTCAGCGCTTCCCTTACCGGTACGCGGCTGACATCAAAAATCTGAGCCAATTCTCTTTCAGAAGGAAGGGGGTCGCCTTCTTTCAAATACCCCTGCATAATCCATTGGCGGATTCTTTCCACGATTTGCACATAGAGTGTATCCGACGATTTATCAATCAGTTTATTTAAGCTCTGTTCTTCGGTTGGAATCACCATTGTACCTGCCTTTTATTGGTATACCGGTATGCCATTTATTTTTATAGTAAACGATTTCCGGTCCTTTGTCAAATTATAAACTTTCTTTGATGAAATAGTCCATTAACGAATGACCTTGCTCAATAAAAAGGCCCGTCTTTTTCGCCCCGTCTTCATCATAAATTCGGGCGGGATCATATTCTCCGGCGGCGCTGCGGTAAAGTAAGAAAGGCACCGGTTCGGAGGTGTGCGTGCGCAGGCACAGCGGGGTTGGATGGTCCGGCAGAACCATCAGACTATATTCTTCGCCTCTGGCGCTCATTTCTTCCATAATGGGCCGGACAATCCTGGCGTCAATCGACTCGATTGCCTTTACTTTGTTTTCGATCTCCCGGCGATGCCCGCATTCGTCGGGACCTTCCAAATGAATATAGACGAAATCCTGCCCGGATTCCAGCGCATCCAGGGCCGCCCGCGCCTTCCCCTCATAGTTGGTATTGTAATTGCCGGTAGCGCCTGCAACTTCCAAGGCATCCAATCCGGCGCAAAGGCCTATGCCTTTAATCAGGTCCACAGCCGAAATCACGGAGCCTTTCAGCCCATATTTCTCATAGAAACCCGGCAGCGCCGGTTTTTTCCCTTCACCCCAGATCCAAATGGAATTAGCGGGTTTGAGCCCGCGTTGCCTGCGCTGAAGGTTGACGGGATGTTCACTTAGGATAAGGCTGCTTTGCTGCATCATCTCCAGAAAAATGTGGCCGTAAGGCCCCCGGGGCAGAAAGTTCGCAATCTTCTGTCCCAAAATGTCATGCGGAGGCGTAAACTGAAAGTCAAAGGGCGCCTCCTGCCAAACGAGGATATGGCGGTAACTCACCCCGGGGAAAAACTGCATCTTCTCCGTGCCCAGCTTTTGCTGGACCGCCTCAATCAATTCCCGGGCTTCGGCGCTGGAAATTTCGTCGGCGCTGTGGTCCAGGATAATCTTTTCCGCATACGGTTCTTCCTCGGAAAGGGTAACCACATTTGTGCGAAAGACCACATCCGTGGGCGCAAGCTCCAGGCCCATACTGACCGCCTCAAAGGGTGAACGGCCGAAATAGTAGACAGCCGGGTCATAACCCATCACGGATAAATTGGCCGTATCGCTTCCCGGAGGCATTCCATCGGGTATTGTTTTGACCATTCCCACCTGTCCGTATTGGGCCAGATAATTTAAAGACGGGGTCTGGGCCGCCTGGAGGGGCGTCTTATTGCCCAGCTCCGCCAGCGGATAATCAGCCATCCCATCAGCGAGTACTACGATATATTTCAAGCGTGTCATCTCCCTAAACAATGAAATTACTTACTAATTCTATCACATTGAAGCTGATATTGTCGTGTCAAATCAGAAATTATATGGTACAATAATTTGGATAAAAAATTAATAAAGGAGGAGCCATGAACATACTCGAATCTCTATTTGTGGGCGTATTCGCCTTTCACTGGCAGTTTTTAATCATGTATGCCATTGGCGGAATACTCATCTACTTAGCCATTGCCAAAGACTATGAACCAATGCTCCTTTTGCCGATTGGCTTCGGCGCTATTCTTTCCAATCTTCCCCTGAATACCGTTTGGTTAAGTGAAGACGGCCATGCCGGGGTGCTGAAAATCTTCTATGAGGTGGGAATTCTGACAGAACTTTTTCCCGTACTCATCTTCATAGGCATCGGTGCAATGACGGACTTTCGCCCGCTTTTCTCCAACCCCAAAATGATTTTTTTTGGGGCAGCGGCGCAATTCGGCATCTTTGCCACCATCATCTCCGTACTGTTGTTATGCAAGCTCATTCCCTCTCTGGCGAATAATATCATCGAAATGGGGATGCAGCAGGAGATGTTCGCGGGGGCCGCCCCGCAAGAGATCCTCCTTAAGGCGGCGGCTGCCATCGGCATTATCGGGGCGGCGGACGGCCCGACCTCCATTGTCGTGGCGGGGAAATTTGCCCCTCAGCTCTTAGGTCCGATCTCCGTAGCGGCCTATTCCTACATGGCGCTGGTGCCGATTATCCAGCCCCCTGTTATCCGGGCGCTGACTACCACGAAAGAACGCTGCATCCGCATGGCGTACAATGAAAGGAAGGTCAGCAGAGCTACGATAACGCTCTTTCCTATTTGTGTCACCATAATTTCCGCAATTATCGCACCCATCAGCGCGCCGCTGATTGGCCTGTTGATGTTCGGCAACCTGATCAAGGAATGCGGTGTGCTTGAAAGACTCAACCAAGCTGCGCAGAATGAGCTCTCCAACCTGGTCACGCTGCTGTTGGGGATAACCATCGGGGCCACTATGGAATATTCCGCTTTCCTGCAGCCGACCACCCTCGCCATCCTCGGTCTGGGTTTGGTCGCCTTCGTTTTCGACACAGCAGGCGGGGTGCTTTTCGCCAAGCTGATCAATCTCTTTTCCAAGAATAAAGTCAACCCGATGATCGGCGCAGCCGGAATCTCCGCCTTCCCGATGTCGGCAAGACTTGTCCAAAAGATGGCCAAATGTGAGGACCCGCACAACTTCATCCTCATGCAGGCAGTAGGCGCCAATGTCTCGGGGCAGCTGGGCTCGGTAATAGCGGGCGGCATGATTCTGTCCCTGGTCCCCAGGCTCTTAGGCCTTTATTAAAGGAGGATTATAATGGATAATATATTTCTTGCCTTACAGCTGACCGCCCTCGGACTGGGAGGCGTCTTCATCTCCCTGATACTTTTGTATCTCATGATCAATATCCTGGCCAATGTCTTTAAGGATAAAACCGAGTAAAATAGTTATGAATGCCGACCGGGCCTGCCAGAACGTCTTTACCGATGTAAACCGTTCCGTCAGGCCTTGTTTTATGGCTCCATTGGACCAGCGAGATAGCCCCTCCCGTTATCTCCAGCGCCGTAATGTGCCGGGGCAGGACGCAGCAGCCGCTGTTGAAGTACAGCGGGTCCCCCTGCCCGGGGAATACGGTTCTATGGGTATGGCCGGCAATAAGCAGCTTTTTTTCCTGATCCGTCCATTGTATCAGGATCTTGTCGATCATTTTCCTTAAAAAGTTGTTTTTGGCCGCTCTGGTGGGGTCCTTGACGCCGATAAGCTGCAGCGGCTGCCAGAGATAGCGCACCAGGAATCTGGCGACCCGCCAATACGTATCATTGAACACATCCGCCTGGTGTCCATGCATTAAGACGAGTTGGTAGCCTGTGGGGGCATATTTTAAAATAATACTTTCATGAATCGTTATTCCCGGGAATAAGGGAATATTTTTTTTTAGGACAGGGTCAAAATACCCTTCCAGGAGGCGGGGATTATTTCTCTTGATAATGTCGTGATTGCCGTAAACAACGTACAATCTGCCCTCTTCATAAAATTGCGACATCAGCTGATAAATCCGGCTGTGTGTTTCCGCTACTTCGGCGAAATCATTCTCCCATAATTCGTCGCCGTCTCCCAGTTCGATATAGGTATACTTATTTTGATTGTACAGTTCCAAAGCCGCATAATACTTGTTCTGATTCTTCGCAAAGTCATCCGCCTCGCTCCCGTTCCCCCGGTGAATATCATTCATAATCACGATTTTGGAGGAATCATCGAATATTACTTCATGCGCCTTGCGGTAAGACTTAGAGATGCGCTGCATTCTCGTCATACTTAAACACCTTCTATCCGGCTTATTCAGGTTTCAGCAGTTTCTCCAGTATCTCGGCTTTGGCTGATTTCGTCGAATCCAAAAACAGGCTGTACAGAGCCGGAGATTTTTGCCGGATGGTTTTAAGGCTCTCGTACATATTTTCCATGTTTGCGGTGAAGAAATTGTAAAGTTGGCAGTTGAGTTTATTCATCACCTGAGCGGCCCGGCTGATCGGGCTGTAACGAGATGCAGGTTGCTTCGAGTGCGGCTTGGTAAAGGTAATCACCACGGTAGTGCCTCTTAACACATACTCTCTGTCTGAGTAACCCAGCTCCTGCAGTGCTTTGATAAAGGCAGCGCACATCTCCTCATTTTTCAAGGTAATCAAAGCGATCATCGTCAGCTCCTCCGGCTCGGAAAACTCCCCCAGGACAAAGCCGGTCAGCCACCAGTGCGTACCCGTTCTGCTGAATAAACCGGTTCCGTTCTTTTCCAAAAAACAGAACATGGTCAAATACTCCTCATCGCTTGCGCCAAAATAAAGGGGTCCGGTAAAGACGCCCGGTATTTCCACATCCGGCTCTGTCGTGTAATAAACACCGATTTCACAGCCGGTAGTAATGCCATACTGCCCTTTCCAAAGCTCGATCAGCCATCTTTTCCCGTCATATTCAAATTCAATCGGTTCGCTGTCGATTACCATGGCCATAACCGGAGCAGCCTCATCATAGAGCCGGCAATAGCCGAATTGCTTTTGCCAGGGGTCATGCGGCGTGTAGAAAATATTCTGCTTCCAGTCATATGCGTAACCGCCCGCAGCAATGATTGCCTGTATCTCTTCTTGCTGCACGGTATCATATATAATATTTTTCTTCTGATTTTCCATTCCTTTTCTCTCCCCATTTTGCAATCTCTATCATTATATTCAAGAGGCCACTAAAGCGACAAAACCTGCCTAAAGAAAAATAAAAGGAGGTCCAGGCCTTTACTCGGCTTGGACCTCCTTTTAAAAAGAAAGCAACTTTTTACTTAGCGGGTAACCAGTACTTTACCTTCATCCGCAGCGGGCTGGTTCTGCGCTTTGGCCACCCTGGCCCAATGGCGGTGCCCAGACAACTGCCGGATGAATTCCTGAGCAAAGGGCGCTAAATCTGCTGCTCCCTTGCTGACGACGATGCCCTGAGAAATCCACGGTTCCGGCGTCTGCGCAGGGAGCGCGGATAAAAACTCAGCCGCTTCCGTCATATTAAGTAAATCCGCCGCTTCATTCGTGGCGCCAATCGTCTTAGCGTGCTGCAAGGCTTCGTTAATGAAAGCCCGCGCATCCACATTTGCTTGCAAAGAATTAATACTGTCGGCGCCGCCGGGAACAAACACCCCGTCGTAAAGCAAAGAACCCGCCGTAGTCAAAGATTTATACGGTTCCAGCGTACCTCCTTCTTTATCCGTAAGGGGCGCAAGCGTGCAGCTCACGGTCTCGAAGGCAGCTCCGGCAGCAGAGAGCGCAGCGGTCATTGTGGCATACGCTTGAGGGCAGAAACCGTTTTCCACCAGAATGGCCACTTTTCTGGTCTTGGCTGATTTGACGGTGTTTTCCTGGCTGAGTGCGGGCGAGGCCGCCATCCCCGCCGGATTTTTTTGTTCCGGCTGCGCCGGCGGATTCACCCCGATGCCGGAAGCGATCTGTGCGGCCAGCTCCGGGTCAACATTTGCGAACATATCCGCCACTTTTTGTTTGATATTTTTATTCTTGACACTGCCTACCTCAAAGTGGAACGCATCGATGATGTGCTCCTTTTCCGCCGGGGACATGCTGTTCCAAAACAGCGTGGCCTGGCTGTAATGGTCGCGGAAGCTCTCCGAACGCCCGCGTATCTTATATCCGTCCACACGCTGGGTATAGTGGACAAAGCCCCCTTCCGCCTCATCGGCGGGTCCAGGTGTATTTTGGCCCAATGTATTGGGAAAATAGCTGACCGGCCCGGTATTGATGCGCATACGGTGCATGCCGTCGCGCTGGTTATTGTGTACCGGCGCGAGCGGCCGGTTGATAGGAATCTCCCGGAAATTGGGACCGCCCAGGCGGGAAAGTTGCGTATCCTCATAGGAAAATAACCGGCCCTGCAAGAGCGGATCGTTGCTGAAATCAATACCGGATACAATGTTGGCGGGACAAAAAGCGACTTGCTCGGTCTCGGCAAAGAAATTATCCACATTGCGGTCCAAGGTCAGCTTGCCGATAATTTTTACCGGGACCACTTCTTCGGGCCATAACTTGGTCGGGTCAAGGATATCGAAATCAAAGGCAAATTCCCGGTCTTCCTCAATCATCTGCACGCCCAATTCATACTCCGGGTAATTGCCCTGCTCAATGGCGTCCCAAAGGTCACGGCGGTGAAAATCCGGGTCCTTGCCCGAAAGTTTCTGGGCTTCGTCACGCATCAGGGAATGAACGCCTAAAAGGGGCTTCCAATGAAACTTCACAAACCTGGCCCGGCCCTGCGCGTTAATAAAGCGGAAGGTGTTGACGCCAAAGCCTTCCATCATCCGGAAGCTGCGGGGAATGGCCCGGTCGGACATGACCCACATGACCATATGCGCTGTTTCCGGATCGCTGATGACAAAATCCCAAAAGGTATCATGGGCAGTGGTTGCCTGCGGTATTTCGTTATGCGGTTCCGGCTTGACCGCATGAATCACATCCGGAAATTTGATAGCGTCCTGAATGAAAAAAACAGGAATGTTATTGCCCACGATATCGAAATTGCCGTCTTCGGTATAAAATTTCGTAGCAAAGCCGCGTACATCGCGTACAGTGTCGGCTGAACCTTTGGAACCGGCAACAGTGGAGAAGCGGACGAAGACCGGCGTCTTCGCGCCGGGGGTCTGCAGAAATTTGGCCTTGGTGTATTCGGCCATGGATTCGTATAACTCAAAATAGCCGTGGGCGCCGAAGCCGCGCGCGTGCACCACCCGTTCCGGAATGCGCTCATGGTCGAAATGGGAAATTTTCTCCCGAAAATGAAAATCCTCCAGCAGAGTCGGCCCCCGCTCCCCTGCCTTTAAGGAATCGTCGGTATTGGTGAGTCTGACTCCGCTATTGGTGGTAAGCTTTTGGCCCAAATCATCTACCGTATACTCTTGGAGCTGCTCATTCTTCTGCAAATTATAAAACCCCTTTCCCGATTGGTTAACTTTAGTATCCCAATGGGGTTGGGGTTTTATGCCAGGCAAGGAATCAGGGAGGATAAAAGATATACAAACCCAAAATTTGTTGTTATAATAATAGCCCAATCGCTTGATTGATTGGTATTAAAAGAGATATAAGGAAAGGAACCGCCCAAATCATGAAAACCGTTGAGACCTACCGTATTATTGAAAAAAACAAACCGGATTCCCTGGCCTTGATGGATGCACAAATGAAAAAAGCTCTGCTGGCCGATATGGAGAATTTTAAAAAAATAAGTATAGAATATCCGCACCTAAAAGATGAAAAGGCGGTCTATAATCTGGCGCGCCGGGTATGGAACAAAAATGCGCCCCCGGTCTTCGCCAAAGAAGACCTGATCCTGGACGGCCCCTGCGGTAAGCTGCCCCTTCGACTGTACCGCAACGACGAAAAAAACGATAAACCCTGCATTATCTATTTTCATGGGGGCGGGTTTATCGTAGGCGGACTGGATTCACATGACGGCATCGTCTCCAGGCTGTGCCTGTATAGCGGCGCCAACGTTGTCGCCGTCGATTATAAGCTGGCGCCGGAATTCAAATATCCCGTTCCACTGCAGGAGGCCGCTTTTGTTACGGATTATATCCGCGCCAATGCCTCCCGGTTCCGGATCAACCCGGAACTGCTCAGTTATGCCGGCGATTCCGCCGGTGCATTCATCAGCCTTGGCGCTTTCCTGGACCGGCGAGATTCCGGGCAGGACGTCTCTTTTATCCGGACCCTGCTTTTATATTACGGGACGGTAGGACTTGCCGATTCGCTTTCCCGCAGATTGTACGGAGGGTACTGGGACGGGTTGACCTTCAGTAATCTGGACAGATATGAGCAGGCCTTTGCGGATGAAGAAAAAACTGCAGCGCCGATGATTGACCGGGACTATACCCAAAGAATGCCTGCTACCTATATCTTAGGCTGTGAACTTGACCCGCTGGCGGATGACAGCAAGGTGCTGCATGAGATCCTGAAGGCCAAGGGCCACACGGTTGAGTTTTCCATGAAAAAAGGCTATGCCCATGCTTTCCTGCATTACAGCAGCATGCTGCCCGGGGCGGAAGAAGCCCTTCGCGAATCGGCGGAGTTTTTCAAAAAGTATCTAGTATAGAGATTGAAACGGGCTGCTCAATTCAGAGCAGCCCTAAATTATGCGATTTTAAATTTCAGGTCGGAAACAAGTCCTGTACGGATACATCTAATTAGCTATCATCTTATCTACTTCCAAGAGGACTTCATCCAGAATACCCAGGGCTTCGGTCAGTTCGGCTTCGCTGATAATCAGCGGCGGGGCCACGATGATGGAATTACGGTGCGCGTAAGTATAAAATCCTTTGGCAGCCAATTGGGCGGTGATGCCCTTCATGGTCTTATTCGCCCCCAGGGTCCTGACCTCCACCAGCGGCTCTTTTGTCTTCTTGTCTTTGACCAGCTCAACGGCAGAGAACAGTCCAATATAACGGACGTCGCCCACGCAAGGATGCTTTTCTTTGAGCGCTTCCAGAAGCTTTCCTAAGAACACGCCGCGCTCCTTGGTTTGTTCAATGAGTTTGGTTTCCTTATAGTATTCAATGGAAGCAATGCCGGCGGCGCAGCCCAGGGGATGCCCGGAGTAGGTCAGGCCGCAGTTGAAATAGGCTTCATTGAAGTAATCTGAAATCTTCTTGGAAACAATGACTCCGCCCAGCGGTGCATAGCCGCTGGTAATGCCTTTGGCAAAGGTAACCAGGTCCGGCTTGACGCCGGCATGATTGAAAGCAAACCATTCTCCGGTGCGGCCAAAGCCGGCCATCACTTCGTCGCAGACCATCAGAACGCCAAACTCGTCGCAGATCTTGCGGATGCCCTGCAAATACCCTTGGGGCGGAATGATGACGCCATTGGAGCCGGTGACGGTCTCCACGAAAATCGCGGCGACGGATTCATAACCCTCGTAAATAATTTGCGTTCTCAGTTGTCCCAGATAGTAGGCCGTCGCAGCTTCTTCATTCGCAAAGGGCACGGGCGCGCGGTAGATGTAGGGGTCAAAGAATTTGATGAATCCGGGGAAGCCCGGCTCCATAGTATAGCGCCGGGGTTCTCCGCTCAGGTTGCCGGCGGCGAAAGTGGAACCGTGATAAGACAGGTAACGGGAAAAATATTTGTGCCTTCCGGTATACATACGGGCAATTTTAATGGCGCTTTCGTTGGCGTCGGAGCCGCCTAAAGTGAAAAACACTTTGCCCATGTTATCGGGAGATACCTCAATAATCATCTTGGCTAATTGTGATTTGACGTCTACGGCCAGCGACGGCGCAACGTAAGCCAGGCGCTCGGCCTGATTCTGGATGGCTTTGATCACTTTTTTGTTGCCGTAGCCGATATTCAGATTAACCAGCTGTGAGGACATATCAAAGTAGCGTTTGCCGTCGGTGTCCCAGAAATAGACGCCTTCACCCCTGGTCATGGCAATGGGGGCGGACCCTTGGACGCTCCAGGCATGAAGATTATATTGCATGGAGATTTCAGCGATTTCTTTTCCCACAGGAAGTACAGTCATTACTTATTCCACCTCATTTTTTAATTTTATTGTTATTTTAAGCATCTCTGCCATCCTATCACAACTTCGCTTTTTTACAATTTGGGCTGAATTCATTATAGCGTACAAACTTATCCCCTCACAACCCCCGGGCAAGCAATGCCGGCAAGCCGAAAGCGCTTGACGCCTTTAGGCTCCTTCGTTTATACTTAAACAAAATTATCTTTTAAAAACGAATATGGTCGGATGAACGCTGCCCTAGACATCATATCATATCCTGATATATGAGGCCGAAGAAGCAAAACAGAAGGTCCATCTTCCTTCTCGTGGAAACTGACAGGCAAAAGGAAGGCAGCGGGACGAATCTTTGGAGAGAATGTCTCCGGCTGAAAAGGCCTGGGATATCACCTACGAGGCAAGAACCAACTGGTAAAAATACAGAGAAACATGGATATTTTATCAATATCTGTGTTTCTTTTTTGTTTTCCTTTTTTATGAAAAGAAAACATATTCGCTTTAAGATGAATACCAGAAAATTTGGAGGGATTCACTTAATGAGAATGATGCTGGTCGGCGCAGGCGCAGTTGGCGAAAGTATTCTGAAAATCCTGAAAGCAAGAGACCCTGCAGGCGCCTGGCTAACCTACTGTCTGATCACAGATTGCAACCTGGACCGGGCCAGGGCGGTACAAGCCAAACTTTATCCGGATACCCGCTTTGCGGCAGCCCGGGTAGATGCCGCGAACATTGAAGATATGGTTCAATTAATGAAAGCCCGGCAAATCGACTTTGTCATGGACAGCGCGCCACCATTCGCCAGCGACAGGATTTTTGACGCAGCCTATGAAGCGGGCGTGAATTATGGGAATATGGGTACCTGGTCTGTGCCGAAAGAGGTGCCGTCGTATGGTCCCGGCATTGAAAACAGTTACGCCATCCCCATGACCTCCTATAATTTTGGCAACCATGAAAGATGGAAAGAAAAGGGCGCCCTGGCTGTTATCTGTATGGGCATTGACCCGGGCGTGGTCAATGTCTTTGCCAAATATGCGGCCACGGAATTATTCGATGAACTGACCGAGATTCACGTCAAAGATGGCGGGAATCTCGCCATACCGGGAGCGGACCCGGATACGATCACCTTTGGCTTTAATGTTTGGACGGTACTGGATGAGGTTATGAATCCCAACGTGGAATACGACGCGGACAGAGGCGGCTTTATTATGGATAAGCCGTTCAGCGGAGAGGAGACCTTCCTGATGCCGGAAGGGGTCGGAGAAAATACCCTGGTAAAAGTGGAACATGAAGAAACAGTGACCATGCCTAAGTTCTTAAGCCAATACGGTCTTAAAAGAGTCACCTTTAAGATCGCCTTGGAGCCCGCCCTGATTACGGCTTTGAAAGTGTTGGATAAATTAGGCTTAAGAAATATCAACCCGGTGCAGGTCGGCAACCTGCAAGTAGTACCGCGTGATGTAGTCGCCGCCTGCGCGCCCCAACCCCTAGATCTGGGGGAGGAAATGCAGGGGATGATGCTGGTCGGCGTGCACTGTATCGGTAAAAAAAACGGTCAGCGCAAAGAATATTTTATCTATCAGCCCTTTGATAACCAGATGTCCATGAAGATATGGGGTTCCCAGGCGGTAGTCGCCCAAACCGGGTTCGGCGCTGCCCTGATGATTGAATTGATTGGAAAAGGTCTCTGGAAGGATGCGGGTGTCTTCGCGCCGGAATATTTTGACCCGAAACCGTATCTGCAACTAATGGAGGAAAGCGGTTTTGCTTGGAAAATAATAGAAAAATAGATCTTCGAAAGCAGGCAGCGGCATCCGCTTGATGATGCTGTCCTGCTTTTTTTTATACCATCTTTAACGGAAGATGGTATAATAAATTTTATTGGTATTTTTAAAATGGAGGTATGTTACATTGAGAAAGATTACAGCTTTATTATTAACGGGGATTTTACTGGTTTCCCTTGGCTTAAGCGGCTGCAGCGGCTCATCAGGCGGCTTGGCCGGAGGAGGTTCTCAGAAATTATCCCTCTATAATTGGACGGAATACATCCCTCCGGAAGTTTACGACCTGTTTGAAGACGAAACGGGTATCCGTGTTGTTGAGAGTACCTTTTCTTCCAATGAAGAGATGCTGGCGAAGCTGGAAGCCGGCGGGACGGAACAATATGACCTTATCGTCCCCAGCAATTATGTCATCAATCTAATGAAAGAAAAAGGCTTTATACAGCCTATTGATAAATCCAAGATCGAAAACTTCAAAAACATTTCTCCTTCCGTTTTAAACAGGGATTTTGACCCGGATAATGTGTACAGCATCCCTTATATGGCAACAATGACGCTTATCGCGGTCAACACGGATAAAATGGCCGAACTTGGCGTGACCATCACCAGCCTGAACGATTTGCTGAATCCTGCTTTGGCAAACAATCTCGTCGTCCTGGATGATTCCCGCGAACTGGTTGGAGCGGCCCTGAAGGCCACCGGCAAAGACGTGGACACCCGGGATAAGGCTACCATCCAAGGGACGCTGCCTTGGCTTAAAGAATTAAAGAAAAACGTCAAAACCTTTGACTCCGACAGTTCCAAAACCGCGCTGGCCACCAATGAAGTAGCGGCCGGTCTGGTGTATAATATCGACGCCGGTCAGGCTATCGGTGAAAACAGCGCCATAGCTGTAGTTTATACCACCGAGCCCTGCGAAGCCGCCATCGATAATTTCGTTATCACGTCTACAGCCAAAAACAAAGAAAATGCCGAAACTTTTATCAGCTTTATCCACCGGCCGGATATCTATAAAATGATTCTGGACGAATTCCCCGGCATCTGTTTAAACGACGCCGCCAAGGAACTCCTGGATTCCGACTATCTGGACAACCCCGGCGGCAATGTGGACGCCAAGGAACTGTCCCGAGCGCACTTTATTGCTGATATCGGCGACGCCGCAGCCTATTATGACGAAGTTTTCACCCAAATGAAAGCGGAGTAAAAAAGGTTTTATGATGATTAAGTTAGAAATAAGCACCAGGCCCGAAAAATATGAAAAGATACTTTAGCTAAAGAAGGTGGAAAGATTTTGAAGCAGCCGACCATCAGCTTAAAAAATGTAGTGAAATACTTTGAAGATACCCAGGTAGTCAAAAACTTAAACCTGGATATCCGAGAAGGTGAATTTTTTACGCTCCTGGGTCCTTCCGGCTGCGGTAAGACGACCACACTCCGCCTGATTGCCGGCTTCGAAATCCTGACCGAAGGAAAGATATTCCTGGAGGGTATAGACGTCTCCGCCAAAAAGCCGAACGAACGCAGCGTGAATACGGTATTCCAGAATTACGCCTTATTCCCGCACATGAACGTAGAAGAGAATATAGCTTTCGGCTTGGTGGAAAAAAAGGTCAAGAAAGCGGAAATCAAACAAAAAGTAGCCGAAATGCTGAAGCTGGTGCAACTGGAAGGGATGGAGAAGCGCATGCCCTCCCAGATGTCCGGCGGCCAGAAGCAACGGGTCGCCATTGCCCGCGCGCTGGCCAATGATCCCAAGGTACTGCTCTTGGACGAACCTTTGGGCGCCCTGGACTTAAAGTTAAGAAAACAAATGCAGCTGGAGCTGAAGCATCTGCAAAAGAACCTGGGCGTGACCTTTGTTTTTGTTACCCACGACCAGGAAGAAGCGTTGGCTATGAGCGACCGGATTGGCGTGATGAACAACGGCGTACTGGAGCAAATCGGTACGCCCCAGGAAATTTACAACCAGCCGGTCACCAAATTTGTGGCTGATTTTATTGGGGAAACCAATTTGCTGGACGCCTCTGTGGAAAAGGTTAGCGCCGGGGAGATTTACGTCAAAATGGAGTTCGGCCATGCCTGTCTCAAGGCCACGGGCTTTTTCCAAAATGAAATGGTGTATATTTGCGTGCGCCCGGAAAATCTGAAAATTACCGCCGGGGATACGCCGAATTTTCATATCTACGGCAAAGTCAAGGAGCATGTCTTTATCGGTTCGGTCTCTAAGACGGTCGTAGAATTGGCCAATGGTCAGGAGATTAAACTGACTACGCCGCAGATGGAGAACTTATACCCGGTAGGCGCAATCGTCAATATTTATTGGAAAGACGACCACGGCGTCATCCTGCGTACCCGGGAAGAACAGGTTTATACTATGATCGAAAATACCATGCGGGCGCCGGGAGGTTCGGATGAAGGGTAAGTCGAGGCCTGACCTTCCTTTATATGTGATGCTGGGGCCTACTTTCCTATGGCTGCTGATCTTCGTGATGATTCCGCTGTTCAACGTTATCGAAATCAGCTTTCTGACTAAAAACCCCAGCGGCGGGATTGATTTTCGGTTTTCCGTGGAAAGCTATGCCAGTCTTTTTAAGCGGGATTTCATGCTGATCATGTACCGCTCTTTTGCCTTATCCTTGCAGACAGCCGTCTTATGCCTCTTAATCGGTTATCCCTTTGCCTATGTGATTGCCAATATGCCCCGGGACTACCGGAAATACTTCCTGCTCTTCATTATGCTGCCTTTCTGGATTAATTCGGTTATCCGCATCTATGGCTGGACCACCCTCCTAAGAATGGAGGGCGTCATCAATACGCTTCTGCTCACGCTGGGCATTATCTCCAAGCCCTTGGAAATGCTCTATACAGATGGCGCAACTTTGCTCGGGATGGTTTATGAACTTCTTCCCTTCGCAGTACTGCCCTTATATGCCTCCATTGAAAAGCTGGACGTTTCGCTGTTGGAGGCGGCCCGGGATTTGGGCGCTACCAAGGCCCGCACTTTCTTAAGGGTAATCTTCCCGCTCACCATGCCCGGCGTCTTTGCCGCTTCCCTCCAGACCTTTATTCCCTCGCTGGGACTGTTTTATATCTCTGAAATGATGGGCGGCGGCTCCACTATGTATATCGGCAACCTGATTAAAAACCAGTTTCTCTCCGCCAGAAACTGGCCGCTGGGGGCGGCGCTATCCCTTTTTCTGATTCTTATTACCCTGATCTTGCTGAAACTGTATACCAAGGTCGGTAAGCTGGAAGACATGGCCTAAGGGAAGGACGCATATTTTTAAGGAGGACGCTGATGAATCCGGAGATATCCATCCATAATAAAAAGAAAATAGAGTTTCATCCGTTGTCCATGCTCTATGCCTGCCTGGTCTATTTGTTTTTATATCTGCCCATTGTCATCGTGATCGTCTTCTCCTTCAATACCTCAAAAGTGAATATCAAATTCCAGGGATTTACGACGGATTGGTATTTCCGGATGTTTGACAACAGCCGCTTGATGGAATCTTTTTATAATACGCTCCTGGTCGCGGGCGCCTCCACTGTTATTTCCATTGTAATAGGGACATTGTGTGCCGTGGGGCTGTATAGATTTGAATTTAAGTTAAAGAGCCTGATCACCAATTCACTCTATATCCCCATCGCCATACCGGAAATCGTCTTTGGAATTGCGCTCCTGGTCTTCTTTTCTTCTATTCACCTTAAAACAGGCCTGCTGACCTTGATCCTATCCCATGTGACTTTTTCCATGCCTTTTGTAGCGATCACCGTCAGATCCCGTATCGCCGGGTTTGACCGCTCCATTGAAGAGGCTGCCAGGGACTTAGGTGCAAATGAATTCCGTACATTTATGCGAGTAACCCTTCCGCTGATTATGCCGGGCGTTATTGCCGGCGGTATGCTTGCCCTGACGCTGTCGCTGGATGACGTCGTCATCAGCTTCTTCACCTCCGGTCCCGGCAGTACGACCATGCCCCTGTACATTCTGGGTCTGGTGAAAAAAGGCGTCTCCCCGGATGTAAATGCACTGTCAACCTTGGTCATCCTGGGCACGATCGGAATCATGGTCATTGCCCAGGTGGCCCAAAGCAGGTTGGAACAAAATGAAGGAGGTAATAATTCCGAGAATTAAATAGGATTTCTAAAACAAGGTTACTTGATAAAAATCATTAAAAATCGGAGGAATTATTGTGAGGCTGTTAGTGATAGGCATGGGCGGAGTAGGGCAATCCGTAGCCATGCTGATTAAAAAAGGAGAAGAGAAAAGCGGCCCCTGGCTGGACGCCATGGTACTTGCGGACGCCAATTTAGACCGTTCCAAAGCGGTAGCGGATCTGGTCAAAGACCCCCGGTTCATTCCGGTGAAATTGAATGCCGACAGCCAACAAGAGATCATTGACATGGTCAAAAAATATAGTATTAACTTTATCTTAAATGTTGTCGACCCCAGCCACTGCGCCCCCATTTTTGACGCAGCCTATGAAGCCGGGGTCGGCTATATGGACTGCGCCATGACCCTCTCCTGCCGGCACCCGGAAAAGCCTTACGAACTACCCTATATCAAACTGGGGGATTATCAGTTCGAACAGAACGAAAGGTGGAAGAAGAAAGGCATTATGGCTTTGGTTGGTTCCGGAGTGGAGCCGGGAATCTCCGACGTCTTCGCCAAATACGCCCAAAAACATTTGTTTGACGAAATTGACGAAATCAATATCCGTGACGGCGATAATTATAAACTGCCCGGGCGGGAGGTGGCCTTCGGCTTCTCCATCTGGACCACCATAGAAGAATGTCTGAATCCGCCGCTCATTTGGGAAAAAGAAAGAGGCTGGTTTACTACAGAGTGCTTCTCCGAGCCGGAGACTTTCTTCTTCCCAGGCGGCATCGGTAATGTGGAAGTGGTTAATATCGAGCACGAAGAAGTTGTTCTAATTCCCCGTTATATCGACTGTAAGCGCGTCACTTTCAAATACGGTCTGTCCAAAGAATTCCGCACCATGCTGAAAAACCTGGAAGCACTGGGCATGGATAAAGTCGATAAGAAAATCAAAATCGGCAATTCCGAAATAACGCCGCGAGATTTTTTAAGCATTGTAGCGCCTTCTCCCCTGGAAACGGCCAATATTATGGAAGGGAAAGGCTGCGCGGGCACCTGGGTTACCGGCAGGAAGAACGGCCTAAAACGCTCCGTCTACATTTATCAGATCGCGGATAATCAGGAATGCATTAAGAATTTCGGCACTTCTTCAGTTGTCGCCCAAACAGCCGTAGGACCTGTTGTCATGCTGGACTTGATCGCCAAGGGCATCTGGAAAGCCAGCGGCGTAGTCGGGCCGGAATATTTTGATCCAGACCCGTTTGTCCTCAAAATGAAAGAATACGGCTTCCCGGCTGCGCTCCTGGAAATGGATTCCGAATATGACGAGCAGTTCCAAAGAGACGAGATCTTTAATGAAATGTTCGGGACCTAGGATGAGAAATATGGATAAAGTCATCGGCTGGTAATAGCATCCATTGAAATTAAAAGGAGCAGTTATCAAAAGATAACTGCTTCTTACACAAGGCACTAGGGACGAATTGTGGTATGCGACAATTCGTCCCTTTGTGTCCTTCCCTTGTGTCAAACTTGCTTGTTCTGACTATTTGAACCTTTTGTTCTAAAAACAAGATTGTTTAATCCTACGCCAACACCCAGGCCCATCAGAGCGGAAATAGCAATACCCATGATGGCCATATCGGGATTAATCTGCCTAAACCCGATAACCAATAAAATTGCACAAATAACAGGAAAAATAAAAAGCTTCAAAGTAAGTCACCTCCTTCCGTTAGAGATAAACACACAAATCTAAGAAGCAGACTTCACCAGAGCATAAAAAACGGATAGCCCAAAGTTGTGGCTATCCACCCTGATAGTCTCTTCTCAAATAAGCGCATCATATCCGGAAAGGACTTAGATGACTTACCCCGCGAATACAGTTTTCACCGTAACCGCTTTGACCGAAAAAGAGCGATATGAAATTCTACTTTCATAGTATACTAAATTGAGTGAAAAGTCAATAATCTAGCGCAAAGCAGTTATCTCCAATTGCGGGTGACTGCTTTTTGTTTTATTGCTCCACATATTCCTCGCCGCGGGTGGGCAGAACGTTCAGGGAAGATAGCGCCAGACGCAGATACCAATAGCCGTTTTCATCATATTCTTCTAAAACACCGACTGCTTCCACCCACTCGTTTTGCTGGGGATATTCTTTGTCCCACCGTACTTCAAAGCCTGCGTTGGCATCAATTCCGCAGCAGCCGGGACCGTAGCGGATGACGGAATAATAGACCGCGCCGGTTTCGGGAATTTCGTAGATATCGAAGATGCCCTCATATTTTATTGTTTTTCCTAAGTAGTCCTCAGCATTGAAGTAAATGTCGTTGGTCTGGGCAATGAACATTTTTTCTTTGATTATAATAACCTCATCAGCCAAAGCCTCGCGTTCTTCGCTGCTAAGCTGATGCTTGGGCTGTGTGTCCGCAGGGAGATTTACCGCCGGGACGCCGTTATCATTTTTTGCATTCTGATTGACCGGGGCCTTGGTCCCACAGCCGCTCAGCAAGAGTCCGCACGCCAGCAGCACAACAATGATCCTCTTCATGAATGATTGCTCCTTCCCCAAATGATCCGGCTTTGC
>JAVEYA010000020.1:0-30750 GCA_034003745.1 Clostridia bacterium | reverse complement strand
GGTCAATTGAAAAAGCAAGTTCCAGTTTGCAAAAGTAAATTCCACAGAACTGGTTTAGCTAAAAAGATTTGTATTTGCAAGCTTTTAAGCAGGTTTATTGCTGGTAAGTACTGGGTAAATTTTGCTATTAGGGATGAAATGCAATCCAAAATAGCGATGCTGAGCCCATTTTAGGGTATAATGAACCAGACGTGAAAGAATAGCTAGCTTTTTGCAAGAGTAAATTCCACCCCATATAAATTAGGCATTTTGTAGTTATGTCGGGTGGAGCCTCTTGTTAAATGATCTACTTTTTAAGAAGGGATGGGCGAAGAGTAACCTTGTCTGGCAGGATAAGTTCTGCGCCCATTCTTCTTAGAAAATCTTCCCCATAGAAGGAAGCAAAAACTTCATAAGGTGTTTTATCCCCGAGATTGGGTCTCCCATAAGAATTGATATGGTTCATCATAAGAGATATGTCTTCTTGGTTGAAAGGGTCAAGAGAGGTTCCTTTAGGGATAATGCGCCGGATTAAGGCATGGTTGTTTTCGGCGGCGCCTTTCTGATAAGGAGCCTGCGGATCGCAGTAAAAGATACGAGTTCTCTGATTGCCCTGCAAATCCATCTCAATAGCAGAGGGATTGGAAAATTCGCTGCCATTGTCCCCAAGCAGCACCTGGAATAATCCGCAAAAAATATCAGTGCCCAGTTCCAGATAAAGCTGATGGAAAATATCGATGACAGACTGGGAAGTATTAGCCTCCCTGATAAAGGCAAGCATGAACTGCGGTATGGTAAAATGCAGCGTCAGCAATACCTTGCCGCCTTTCTTACCTTCCACGGAGTCCATTTCCACGATGGAAAGGCACGGATGCTCGGCCATGAACTGAAGGAAGTCCTGATAGGAGCGGCCGATACGACATTTTTTGTCCACCTTGAAACGATCCTTCTTCTTTTTCCGTCTTCCCATCCGTACGACACGTGGCATATCAAGATTTCTAGCGGTAAAGACGCCACTGTCCACGTAATTGTAAAGGGAACGTTCATTGAGCATGATTTCATCGGCATGGTTAACACAGATGTGGTGGAGTGATTGGCCTTTCAGCAGGAGTGGGCTGATAAGGGAATCCAGTCTCAAAGCCTCCACTTCGGTAAGCTGTATACCCTGACGGACTTCAGAACGAATTGCCTCGTATTCTTTTTGCGCATGGATTGCAGAATACATCCTTTTTTCCAATGTGCAGGATCTTTTGACATCACAACCATTGCAGACATAGGGCGGCTTTGAAAGTCTGGAACATATTTGTTGATGATAATCCGGGCATATGGCTGAGCAGGAATAAGAATTGCAGAAACAGCAGTATCGGTGGCACTTACGGTTGCCGCAAAGATGCTGGGCAGTGCAGCCCTTTCGAATCAGACAGTCATTAAAGGGTCTTCCGTAGCAGCCGGACTTCTTAAACAGGGTATGGTTCCTAACTTCCTTAGCGATGGTGGTTGGGTCCTTCCCAAGCTCACGACTAATACTTTTAAAAGATTCTTTTTGAATTAACCTCTGTTCAATGATATTTCTCTCGTCCTGGGTCAGATGTCTGTGCTTATTCATATGTACCTCCTAAAGAGGCGCCACCCCAGACATCATAACTTTATGCAAAACTAAATTCCATCATTGATTTTGCAAAAGTAATTTCTACATCGGGTACCTGCAGGGTGGAATTTACTTTTGCAAATGAGGATATGTTCTTGATGAGGTTTAATCGCTATAATGGTCTTGACAATATGCTTCGATACAATATAATGATGATACATTGTGACCTCCAAATCAAAGGACAAAAAGGGAGGTGGACTTTATGAAAATTAGAAAGATTAGTGATGACAAAGTCCAGATTATAATCACCAACCAGGACTTGGAGGAAAGAGATTTTAAAAAGTGGGAGATGATGCCCATCAGCCCTAAGGCCCAGGAATTCTTTCAGGATATACTGGATATGGCCTATGAGGAATGCGGATTTGAGATTGAAGACGACGCTCAGCTGGTAGTGGAGGCCTATCCGCTGTCGGTGGACAGTTTCGTTGTTGTAATGACTAAGGTGCAAAATCATGGGTCCGAGTACGCCAATGGATTTATCCTGAATCAGCAGGACAGCGATGATTTCCCGCCGGTGGAACGCGGGGCCGAACAGGTCTGGAATTTCCCGGACCTGGAAACTTGTTCCCAGGCCTGCGCCCGGTTGGAAAATTCATATATAGAAGAAAGTTTGCTCTATAGGTATCAGGATCGCTATTACCTGGCGGTGAGCATATTGCCTGATAAACAGGATGAAATAGCAGCGATTTTGGGTGAGTATGCGGAATGGTTCCCGCTGGATGAAGTTTTTCTAAAGGAATACGGGAAAACGGTGGTTCCCCGGAACGCTGTAGCCAATATGGGCAGCCTGATTCCGCCTTCCCGGCAATAAGAATAATTAAAATACAGGCAATGGCGCCGCAGTCTTAAACAGGCTGCGGCGTTTTGGCTTTGGTTTCCCGTTGGAAAAGAGGAAAAGACAAGCCATTGTCGAAAATGGTATAACATCGTTTGGAGAGAGTGAGTGTGCGGGCATGAACGAGATTCCTTTTGATGAAATGATTTATACCAAAAAAGTGCGTGTCCATGCGCTCCAGCCTGGAGACATGCTGACCCATGACGTCTATATGAAAAACGGTCTTTTGGTAGCGAAGGCCGGAATGGCTTTAACCTGTTTCCAAATTGAGAAACTTAAAAAAATCGATGAGAAGATTGTTACCCTGGATTTGCGTCAGGTTTTCAGCCAGGGGGTCAGATTGAGCAAAAAATTATTCCAGGACGCTGCTTCCGGCAAACCCCTCGACCGGGATGAGATTAATGCTTTGATCAACCCCTTTAAGCTGGAGGTATATCGGGAAAAAAATATTGTTTCGCTGCTGCAGCATCTCAAGAACACCGATGATTACACTTTTCAGCATACTGTCAATATCGGCGTGCTGGCCATGGTGATCGGACAATGGCTGGGGAAGGACGGGGAGGCTCAGCATAAGCTGCTCCTGGCCGGAACACTGCATGATATTGGTAAATGCAAGATACCGCATCATATCCTGAATAAACCCGGACCTCTGACCGGGGAAGAATTCACCGTCATGAAACAGCACACGGTTTGCGGGTATGAGATATTGGATAAATCCGGGGGATTCGATGAGGAAGTCAAGCAAGCTGTTTTGCAGCATCATGAAAGAATTGACGGCAATGGCTACCCCGGGGGCTTAAAAGGCGAAGAAATCAGTGAAAATGCCAGGATTGTCGCGGTGGCGGACATTTATCACGCCATGACCACGACGCGCGTCTATAAGCAGAAAGCCAACCCCTACTCGGTGCTGGAGCATCTTTATCGCAATATCTCCAGCCTGGACCCGCAAATCGCGCTTTTGTTTTTTGAAAAAATGCTGACCCAGTTACAAACTCATCGGGTCTCTTTATCCAACGGCCTGGAGGGTGACATTGTCTATTTAGATAGGGACTGTATTTCCAAACCGTTGGTTAGAGTGGATGATAATACTTTCATTGACTTAAAGAAAACGGATGTCACCATTGAGGATATACTATATGTTGAACAGCTATAACGAAAGCCTCTTTTTATAGTACTAAGACGGAGGGATAGTTGCCATGATTGTAGTAATGAAAACCCAGGTGGGTGAAGAGAAAATACAGCTGGTGATCAAAAAGCTGAAAGAAAACGGTTTTCAGATTCATGAATCCCGCGGCGTGGAGAAGATTCTGATTGGCGCGGTAGGAGATAAGACGCATTATCTGGACTTGGCCTTGGAAGCTATGGACGGTGTGGATAAGGTTATTCCCATCCTCGCGCCGTATAAACTGGCCAGCCGCGAGTTCAAACAAGAAGACACCGTTATTACCGTCGGAGACGTTGTCATCGGCGGCCGGGTTATCCAGGTAATGGCCGGGCCCTGCGCGGTGGAAAGCAGGGAGCAGCTTCTGGAGATTGCCGAGCAGGTCAAAGCCGGCGGCGCGCGCATCTTGAGGGGCGGCGCTTTTAAGCCGCGCACTTCTCCCTATGCCTTTCAGGGACTGGAAGAGCAGGGATTGGAATACCTGGCCCAGGCCCGGGAAAAGACCGGCCTGAAGATTATTACGGAAGTAATGGACACACGTAAGGTGGAAATGGTGGCCCACTACTCCGACATTCTGCAGATCGGCGCCCGCAATATGCAGAACTTCCCGCTCTTAAAAGAAACGGCTAAATACGGCAAGCCTGTCCTCTTAAAAAGGGGCTTGAACGCCACTTTTGAAGAATGGATTATGGCCGCCGAATATATTATGGTGGCCGGCAATCATCAGGTCATGCTTTGCGAAAGAGGCATCCGTACTTTTGAGACCTTTACGCGCAATACACTGGATTTATCCGCTGTTCCGGTCATCAAACACTTAACCCACCTGCCTGTTCTTGTGGACCCGTCGCACAGTACGGGCAAATGGCGTTATGTGCAGCCGATGGCCCGGGCCGCCGTAGCCGCGGGAGCGGACGGTCTGATTATTGAGGTACACTCCAACCCCAGCGAGGCGATTTGCGATGGACCGCAGTGCATTACGCCCGACCGCTTCACGGCGACGATGCAGGAGTTGGCGAAAATTGCCGGGGTTATGGATAGAAGCCTGTGAATGGGCCGGCAAAGATCACCATTATCGGACTGGGCCTGATCGGCGGGTCTTTAGGCAAAGCGCTGAAAAAAAGGCGTCCCGGCCTGGTCATCACCGGAGTAGATGTTAAGCCTGCAATCATTGAAGCGGCTATAGAACTGGGTGTTATCGACGAAGGGACGACCGTGCCGGCTGAAGGGGTGCGGGACGCGGATCTGGTTTTTTTGGCGGCGCCGGTGCAGGCCATAGCCGGGGTTTGCAGGGAAATAGCCCCGCATCTTGCGCCGGAAGCCATTGTTACCGATGTCTGCAGCACCAAGGAGAATGTCCTGAAAATCATGGCTGAAACGTTGCCTGCGACAGCGCGTTATGTGGGCGGCCACCCTATGGCCGGCTCAGAGAAATCCGGCCTGGAAGGGGTAGACGAGCTGCTGTTTGAGAACGCCGTCTATATTCTTACCCCTACCGCCGCTGCGGACCCGGTAGCTTTGCAAACAGTACGGGATACGGTGGAAAGCCTGGGCGCCAGGGTAGTCTTTTTAACTCCGGCGGAACACGACGCTAAAGTGGCTGCTGTCAGCCATTTGCCGCATTTGGCGGCTGCAGCGCTGATGAATACGGTAGGACGTTTGGAAACGCAAGGGGCCGGGTATTTTCAGCTGGCGGCCGGGGGCTTGAGAGATACAACCCGGATCGCCGCCGGCAACAGCGAATTGTGGTGCGGGATACTCCTTAACAATGAACAGGCCGTGCTCCCTTTAATTCAAACATTCCAAGCCGCTTTGGAAGAATTTGCGGCGGCTATCCGGCAGCGCGACCCGCAAGCGCTGTCTGACCTCCTGTCCCGGGCGCGCCTGTGGCGGTCGCAGTTGCCCACCGGCATGAAAAGCATACTGCCCGAGCTTTATGAGCTCACTATAGCGATTCCGGACCAGCCGGGTACGATCGGGGAAATTTCTACGTTGTTGGGGCGGCATGCCATAAATATTATTGATATCGAAGTGCTAAGAGTGCGGGAAGGGGAGCAAGGCGCGATCCGACTAGGCTTCCTGGCGAAAGAGACGCGGGAAAAAGCCCTGCTCATCTTGGCGCAATACGGCTACAAAGCCCGTATCTCTGAGGTATAATAGGTTAACCATCTTTATAGAAGGGGAGAGGTTTTTACAAGATGAGATTAGAAATAAAGCCGGCCTCCCAATTAAACGGCGTCATCAGCGTGCCCGGGGACAAGTCCATCTCCCACCGTGCCGTGATGCTGGGCGCCCTTTCCCGGGGAATGACGGAAATAGAAGGCTTCCTGAAAGGCCGGGATTGTCTTTCTACCATCCGCTGTATGCGCGCTTTGGGGGTCCCTATTACGGTGTCCGGTGAGACGGTAAGCGTACACGGTCAGGGACTGCATGGCCTGAAGGAACCGGAGAATATCCTGAATGTAGGAAATTCCGGAACGACCCTCCGTTTGCTGACAGGGATTCTGGCCGGACAGCCCTTTGCCGCCACGTTGACGGGGGACGCCTCCATCCGGCGGCGGCCAATGGGAAGGGTAGTCAAGCCCCTTTCTGAAATGGGCGCGGTTTTCCTGGGCAGGCAAAACAATACGCTGGCCCCGTTCTCTATTCATGGCGGGGCGCTGAAACCTTTGCGTTACGAAATGCCGGTAGCCAGCGCCCAGGTCAAATCTTCCCTGCTTTTGGCCGGCTTATATACGAACGGCTGGACGGAGGTCGTGGAGCCCCAGTCCTCCCGCAATCATACGGAATTGATGCTTTCTTCTTTCGGCGCGCCGGTGGCAACTTGCGGCAATACGGTGCGGGTGCAGGGGGGACGAGAGCTGACCGCGCAGAAAGTGGTGGTGCCGGGGGATATTTCCTCCGCCGCCTTTTTCCTGGTGGCCGGTTTAATCATTCCGGATTCCCGGCTGGTTATCCAATCGGTGGGGCTGAATCCAACCCGGGACGGCATTATCAGTGTTTTACGGGCCATGGGCGGGTGCATCAAAGTGAACAACCTTAGGACCATAGCCGGCGAACCGATAGGCGACCTGGAAGTAGAGACGAGCGAGTTGCATGGCATCTCCATCGGCGGGGCGCTGATTCCCCGTCTGATTGATGAAATACCCGTTCTGGCAGTGGCGGCTTTGTTTGCCCAGGGTAAGACGGAAATCCGCGACGCCGCTGAACTAAAAGTCAAAGAATCCAACCGCCTGCGCACCGTCTGTGAGGGGTTGACGCGCCTGGGCGGACGGGTGGAAGAACTCCCGGACGGCCTGCGCGTTGAAGGAGGCTATCCCCTTTCCGGCGCGGTCTGTGAAAGCTATCATGATCACCGCATCGCCATGGCGCTGGCCATCGCCGCCTTAGGCGCCCGGGGAACCACTGTAATCGAAGATGCGGAAGCGATCGAGATATCTTTCCCCTCTTTTACGGAAATCCTCGCACGTATTGCAGCCACAGAATAAACTGTCATTCTGAGACGGGACACTGTCGAAGAATCTTTCTTCTGAAAGGGGTTATACCTATGCTAAGATACCTGACCGCCGGGGAGTCACACGGCAAAGCGTTGACCGCCCTTATCGAAGGATTGCCCGCCGGGGTAAAAATTGAGATAGATCAAATTAAGAAGAAGATGCGGCTCCGCCAGGGTGGATATGGCCGTGGCGGAAGAATGGATATAGAAACCGATACGGTCCAATTTACCGCAGGCTTACGGGGCGGAATGACCCTGGGAAGCCCACTGGCTTTACAGATCGAAAACAAGGACTGGCCTAACTGGCAAGAACATATGGACGCGCTGGCGCCAGCATTTTCCGCTGAGAAAAACGTCACCCGGCCGCGTCCGGGACATGCCGATCTGGCCGGCGCTTTAAAATATCGGCACACCGACCTCCGCAATATTCTGGAGCGGGCCAGCGCCCGGGAAACCGCCGCCCGTGTCGCCGTTGGCGCAATAGCCCAGGAATTCCTGCGCCCGTTCGGTATCCGTGTGCAGGGACAGGTAGTGGCGGTGGGAGGGATTCACGCTGAAATATGTTCGGCAATCGCTGATGAGAGCATATACGACGACCCCTTTTACTGTATGGATACGGCGGCCTCCGCGCAAATGCGCAAGCGGGTGGATGAGGCCAGAGAAAAAGGAGACACGCTGGGCGGAATCTTTCAGGTAATCGCGGAAGGTTTACCGCCCGGTTTGGGTTCGCATGTGCAGGCGGACAGAAAACTGGACGGACTGATTGCCCAAGGATTGATGAGCATTCCCTCAGTCAAGGGCGTGGAGATCGGCGAGGGCTTTTTGCTTAGCGGGTTTCCCGGATCGGAGGTCCATGATGAGATCGCTTATTCCCCGGAGAAAGGATATGATCATGCCACCAACCGGGCCGGGGGGCTCGAAGGCGGAATCACCAACGGAGAGGTACTCCTTGTCCGGGCAGCCGTAAAACCCATCCCCACGCTGCTGTCTCCCTTAAGAAGCGTGGATATGCTCACTAAGGAGGCCGTCCCTGCGGCATTTGAACGCTCCGACGTCTGCGTTGTGCCTGCCGCATCCATTGTCGGCGAGGCGGCTCTGGCCTGGGTGCTGGCGCAGGCTGTCCTGGATAAATTCGGCGGCGACCATCTGGAAGAAACGCTGGATAATTACCGGAGATATCGGGAGTACCTGAGGACCAGGTAAGACTGCCGAAGAATCTTAATCTGCGTACAGGGAGGAAGAAATGTCTCAAGAGATAAGGCAGGTGAAAGTTGAATTAGGCGAACGCAGCTATCCTATCCATATTGGCTACGGGATTCTGCCGCAATGCACGGTTGCCCTGAGCGGCGCAAACGGTGGGCAAGACCTGTTCCTCATTAGCGACAGCAATGTTTTTCCTCTCTATGGCGAAAAGCTGCTTCGGCTTCTGTCGGGCAAGGCGTGTAACGTCTACCAATATATTATGCCGGCCGGGGAGGAAGCGAAATCCTGGGAGACGGCTTCGGCCCTCCTGACGAAGATGCTGGAAGCCAACTTAAGCCGGCAGGCGCAGGTCATAGCGCTGGGCGGCGGCGTAGTGGGCGACATGGCCGGGTTTGCAGCGGCCTTATACCGAAGGGGCATTTCTTTTTATCAGATACCGACTACTTTACTGGCCCAGGTGGATTCCAGCGTGGGTGGCAAGGTGGCTGTCAATCATCCTTTGGGGAAGAATATGCTGGGGACCTTTTATCAGCCTCGTGCCGTCTGGGCTGATCTATCCTTGTTGGAATCCCTGCCGCTTCCGGAATGGCGGGCCGGCTTGGCTGAAGTGATTAAATATGGGTGTATTTGGGATGCCTCTTTTTTTGAATTTCTGGAGGAAAACGCGGATAAAGTTCTGGAACGTTCACCGGAGGTACTGCCCTTCGTTATCGAGCGCTGCTGCCGAATCAAAGCCGAAATAGTCGGGCGGGACGAGCGGGACGAGGGGCTGCGCAATATTCTCAATTTCGGGCACACTGTAGGCCATGCCCTGGAGAGCGCCACACAATACAAGACTTACCGGCACGGCGAAGCCGTGGCCGTCGGCATGCTCGCCGCTTTTATGCTGGCCCGTACGCTGAAGATGACCGATGACCAAACGGTGGAACGCCTCCGGAAATTGCTCCACACCTGGGGCCTGCCCTGCACGGTCCCGGCACGGCTGCTGGATACGGCAGCCGCTCAATTGATTTACGATAAGAAAGCTTCCGCTCATGAGCTGGTCTTTATTCTGCCTGAGCGGCTGGGCCAGGCCGTGATTAAAAAAGGCGTCACGCTTAAAGAGGCCAAAGACGCGATGCGGCGGATTTCCGCAAACTGACCATCCGGAAATATAAATAGTCATCAATACCTCTGCCGTAAGGGCGGAGGTATTTTTTACGCCCGCAAACGGCAAGAATACAATATACTTTGCCGATACTTATATATTAAGGAGTGAATTTAATAGTATTATATTTTCGTAGTTGTCGAATTAAGGAGGATAAATAAATGGTTCAATGGCCGAAAACAAATGATGTTTTAGGGACGGTTAACAGGGGAGACGCAGCGGAGTCAGGCCTGTGTACACTATGCAGAGCAGATTGTCAGGGTAAATGTGAAACCTATCTTTCCAGTATGGTAGGGAGAAAAATTCTTTATCCGAGGGATTTTGGCAAGGTAACTGCCGGGAGCCGGAATACCTCCTATAGCGGGGTCTCCTACAGTTCCCTGCGTATCAATGGCTATAATTACGGAGCACATGGCTTGCCGGACGGACTGTCGGATTCCGCTGATGATTGTATTTTCCCCAATGTCGATATCACCGCCGAATTCGGTAATGAAGTAAAAACGAAATCAAGGGTACCTATTATGACCGGCGCACTTGGTTCCACCTTCATTGCCGGAGAGTATTGGGATTCATTTGCCATCGGCGCCGCCCTGGTCGGCTTTCCCATCGTAATCGGCGAGAATGTGGTGGGTATCGACCGGGAATCGGTCATCGAAAAGGGCCGGATCAAAAAAGCGCCGGAATTGGACCGCAGGATTGAAACCTTTCTGCGTTATTATGACGGATACGGCGTCATCATCGTGCAGATGAACGTGGAAGATACCTTAAACGGCGTGGCCGAATATGTTATTGAAAAATATGGAGATAAAGCGGTCATTGAGCTGAAATGGGGCCAGGGCGCCAAATGTATCGGCGGAGAAATTCAGGTTTCCAGTCTGGACTATGCGCTATTTCTGAAGAACCGCGGGTATATTGTGGACCCGGATCCCAGTCTTCCTGAAGTACAGGAAGCCTTCCAGAACAGGGCGATCCGTTCCTTTGCCCGGCATAGCCGTCTGGGCTATACGAACCTGTCCTCACCCGAGCAAGTCAGGGAGAACTTTATGCAGTCGGTGGCTTATTTGAGGAAAATCGGTTACAAGAGAATTTCCTTAAAGACAGGCTCCTACGGAATGGAAGCGCTGGCCATGGCCATCCGGTTTGCCACCGATGCGAAACTGGACCTTTTAACTATTGACGGGGCCGGCGGCGGCACCGGAATGAGTCCCTGGAATATGATGGAATCCTGGGGTATCCCTGCGCTGAATTTACATGCGAAAACGCATGAATACGCCACCTTGCTTGCGGCCAAAGGCCATAAAGTAGTGGATATCGCCCTGGGCGGCGGGTTGGCCCGGGAAGACCATATCTTCAAAGCTTTGGCGCTGGGCGCGCCGTTTACCAAGATGATTTGTATGGGCAGGGCTATGATGATTCCCGGATTCCTGGGCTCGAACATCCAGGGCGTGCTGGAGCCGGAGCAGAAGGAACGGCTGAACGGGAACTGGGACAAATTGCCGGCCAGCGTGACGCAAATCGGGATGAAGCCTGAGGAAATCTTTGCCGGCTACTATGATGTCCAGAAAAAAGTCGGTAAAGGGGAGATGAAGAATATCCCGTATGGCGCCATCGGTATCTGGACGTTTGCCGATAAGCTGGCCGCAGGTCTGCAGCAGTTGATGGCCGGCGCCAGGAAATTCAGCTTAAAAGAGATTACCAGAGGCGAAATCTATTCCGGGAACCGGGAAACCGAAGCGGAAACCGGAATCCCTTATCTGAGCGATGTACAGAACGAAAGCGCTAAAAATATCTTGTTAAAGTAGTCAAAAAGAGTTCGGGGCGGGCATATGGAATATGCCCGCCCCCTTTTATACAAAAGTTAGTCGATACCGACTATGAAGGAAGTTGTTTAAGCCAAGACAATAGCTGATATATTATTAAATAATAAGCAGTAAAAAGGATTTGACCAAGAAAGATAGAAGATATACTTTAAGGTGAAACGCTCTGATAAAAGCCGGAAATGCGGGGTGAGGTTATGGCCTATACGAGCCGACTGAAGGATAAAATGACGGATCAGTTGTTTGAGGCTGTTTTACTTTTGGAGAATGAGGAAGAGTGCTATCGTTTTTTCGAAGATATCTGCACCGTCGCGGAGATTAAAGCCATCGCTCAGCGCTTGGAAGTAGCCCGCATGTTGGATGAGGATAAGATTTATACCGATATCGCGGAGAAAACCGGCGCATCCACGGCCACGATCAGCCGGGTCAAGCGCTGCCTGCACTTTGGCGCAGACGGTTACAGGCTGATTTTAGAAAAATTAAAGAAAAAATAACAGCTATGCCTCCGGGTATTTTTGAACAGACTGCAATGGAGACGGATATCCGTCTTTTTTATCTTTTTTATTGACAAAACGCCGTTCAATTCATACAATTATTAACGTATTAACTATTTAATAAGATAAAGCATTAAAGTGTGGTGCGATTAAAATGAGTCCTTCCAAAGGTAATAATTTACCGATCCCGGCCGGTATGCGCGACTGGTTGCCGCCGGAAGCGGGAAAAAGAAGAATGCTGATGAATACCCTGCTGGATAAAATCGCTTTATCCGGCTATCAGGAAATAGCGACGCCGCTCCTGGAGTACTATCAGGCGCTGACCAAAGGCGAGGCGGGAACTGCTCCGGATAATCTCTATAAGCTGCTGGAGCGGGATGGCAGCATTCTGGCGCTGCGTCCCGAAATGACGATGCCCATCGCCCGGGTCATCGGCGGAGGGAAAATGCCGGGGAAACCGCCCTGGCGCCTGATGTACGGGCAGGAGGTCTTTCGTTATGAACTGGTTCAGGCCGGCCGGCAGCGGGGATTTTCCCAGGTGGGCGTGGAACTGGTCGGGGAGGCGGGTCCGGAGGCGGATTGTGAAATACTGGCCTTGGCGATCTCCGCACTGAAAAAAAGCGGGCTGGAAAAATTCACAGTAAGTTTAGGTCATATGGGCGTCTTAAAGGGTCTCTTATCCAGCTTGTCCTGGGAACAGGAGCAGTTGGAGGCGCTGCGCTCCTATATTCTGGAGAAGGATTTTGTCGGCCTGCACCAATTATTGGATAAGGCCGGACTCGATACGATCCTTAAAGAGGAGCTCATCAATCTGCTGACGCGCCCCCTGACCTTGGCTGAGTTGAAAACGCTGATTCCTGCGGTGCATGATAATATCCGTCCGGCGCTGCAGGAAATAGCCCGGATTGCCGAACTGCTGGATACTTTTGGTTTTCTGCCGTACCTGCAAATCGACCTCTCCACCCTGCGGGCTCAGGACTATTACACCGGCATGGTTTTTGAGATTTATACAGCCGGGATCGGCTATCCCATCGGCGGCGGCGGACGCTATGATCAGCTGCTGCGGCATTTTGGCCGTGATTTGCCGGCCACGGGGTTCGCCCTGGGCGTGGAGAGAATTCTCTTAAGTTTACAGGGGGGTAGCCAAAATGAAGAATGAATTGATTATTGCGCTTCCCAAAGGCAAATTATTTCAGCCCGCTATCGCGCTGTTGGGGCAGGCCGGCTTAAATACGGCGGAACTGTCCGATAAAGCCCGCACTCTGGTTTTTGAGGACAGCGCCAATAAGGTGCGGTACATTATTTGCCGTCCCACCGATATTCCGGTCTATGTGGAGCATGGCGCCGCGGATTTAGGCATCGTCGGCAAAGACAGCATTATCGAAGCGGGCAAGAACCTCTACGAATTGCTGGACCTGAAATTCGGGCAGTGCCGCTTTGTGCTGGCTGCGCCCCGGGAAAGACTCTCCCCGGACGGGGAATACAAGTGGAAACAGGGCTTAAGGATTGCCACCAAGTTTCCGGGACTGGCCCGTGATTTCCTGAAGAAAAAGGGTCACCAGGCGGAAATCATTAAGCTGCACGGCAATGTGGAACTGGCGCCGCGGGTGGGCTTGGCCGAATTGATTGTAGACCTGGTCTCCACCGGACAGACATTGCAGGAAAATGATCTTGTTCCACTGGAGGAGATCGTACAGGCTACGGCGCGCCTGATCGTTAACCGGGCCAGTTACCGCCTGAAAGCGGAGGAAATAAACCAGCTGCTTTCCAAAATCAAACAAAGCTTAAATGAAACGTAAACGGGGGTAAGAAAAAGTGATACCGGTATTTACATGGCCTTCTCCGGAAGCACGGGCCAGAATCAGTCATCAGTCCTTCCAGGATGGGGAACTGTCCCGGCAGGTGGAGAAAATCGTTAACGACATACAAGAAAAAGGCGACGTGGCGCTGTTGGAATATACGGCCGCTTTGGACGGCTGCGCTTTAACAAAGGATTCCCTGCGGGTTACGCCGGAAGAAATAAAAGCCGCCTATGCGGCAGTCAGTCCGGAATTTTTAACCGCTCTGCGGCAGGCCGCGGAAAATATCCGTCAATTCCATATGCTGCAGAAGCGTCGGGATTGGTTTACCCAGGATGATACCGGTTCCGTCACCGGACAGATCTTTCGTCCCCTCTCCCGGGTAGGGGCCTATGTACCGGGCGGCACTGCCAACTATCCTTCTTCGGTGCTGATGACCTGCCTGCCGGCCGCGGTGGCCGGCGTGCCTGAGATCGTGGTCGTGACGCCGCCGGACCAATCCGGGGGCCTGCCGGCGGCCACTTTGGTGGCTGCCGCCGAAGCGGACGTGCAGGAGATTTATAAAATCGGCGGGGCCCAGGCGATTGCCGCTTTGGCCTATGGGACGGAAACGATCCGCTCCGTAGATAAGATCGTGGGGCCGGGCAATATTTATGTGACACTGGCCAAAAAGCTTATTTATGGCGCGGCGGGAATAGATATGCTGGCCGGGCCCAGCGAAGTGCTGGTGATCGGCGACGGCAGCGTCAGCGCCGGCTTAGCCGCGGCGGACCTTCTCACCCAGGCAGAGCATGATAAAAGGGCCCGGGCCATCCTCATTACGCCGGACCGGGAATGGGCCGCCCGGGTGGTCGGCGCCGTCAACGAACAGTTGCAAGAACTGCCGCGCCAAAGTATTGCCGGAGAGTCTTTGAGCCAAAGCGGCGCGGTTATCGTGGTCAAAGACCTGGAGGAGGCTTTTGCCGTTTCCAATCAGGTGGCGCCGGAGCACTTAAGTCTTTTAGTGGCCGAGCCCTGGACGCACCTGGCCAAAGTGCAAAACGCCGGTTCCATTTTTATGGGGTCGTATACGCCGGAGTCCTTGGGCGACTATTGGGCCGGTCCCAATCACGTCCTGCCGACGGGTGGGGCGGCCAGATACGCTTCCCCCCTTTCGGTGGATGATTTCTGCAAAAAATCCAGTATCACCAATTACACTAAGGAAGGTTTGCTGAAAGCCCGCGCAGGCATCCTTACACTGGCCCGGACTGAAAAGCTGTGGGGACACGGGCTGGCTGTGGAGAAACGCTTTTTAGCCGAATAACAGGCATGATTTGATAGTATGGGAGGTTACAGCATGCGAAAAGGTTCTGTCGTCCGATCCACCAACGAGACAGATATCAATCTGGAATTATCTCTGGAGGGAGACGGCGCTTTACAGGGAAAAAGCGGGATCGGCTTTTTCGACCATATGCTCACCCTGTTTTGCAAACACAGCGGCTTTGGTTTGACTCTCCAGGCCTCCGGGGATACCGGGGTCGACTTTCATCATACCGTGGAAGATCTCGGGCTGTGCCTGGGTGAAGCATATCTTAGGGCCTTGGGCGACAAAGCCGGAATCAGCCGCTACGCCTCGCTCTTTTTGCCGATGGATGAGGCGCTTGTGCTTTGCGCCGTGGATATCAGCGGGCGGCCGGGCCTATATTTTGAAATTGAGTTCACTTGCGAGAAAATCGGGGAATTTGATACGGAACTGGTACGGGAATTCTGGCTCGCCTTTGCCAATACCGCGAAAATCACCATTCACCTGAAGCAAATGGCAGGTCTCAATTCGCATCACGTGGCCGAAGCGGTGTTTAAGGGGATGGGCCGGGCGCTTAAAGCGGCGGCTGAAATTTCCGGCGGCGGGATTCCTTCTTCCAAGGGGGTCTTATAAGTGAAAGTTGCCGTCATCGATTACAATATGGGGAACCTTGCCAGTGTAATGCAGGGCCTGAAAGAGGCCGGACTGGAGCCGGTCCTGACCCGCGGCCGGGAGATGATCCTCTCGGCGCAGGCTGTAGTGCTGCCGGGGGTGGGCGCTTTTGCCAAAGGCATGGAAAACCTAGAGAAATACCGGCTGATTTCGACCATTTATGAAGTTTGCGAGCGGGGGACGCCTTTTTTAGGAATTTGTCTGGGTATGCAGCTTTTGTTCGAAGAGAGTGAGGAACACGGCCTGCAACAGGGCCTGGGTCTCATGCAAGGGCGGATCGTACGTTTCCCGCCGGGACAGAAAGTACCGCATATGGGCTGGAATACCTTGAAGGTGCGCGACCCGCACCCCTATTTAAAAGGAATTCCTTCGGGCAGCTACGTCTATTTCGTTCACTCCTATTATGCTACCGAGTGCGATTTTAGAAATATTATGGCGACAACAAATTATGGAGTAGAATTTCCTGCCATGGTATGTTTAAATAACATCGTGGGAGTCCAATTTCATCCGGAAAAATCGAACCGGGTCGGACTAAAACTGCTAAAGAATTTTGGGGAGATGGTAAGAGATGGAGGTTATACCGGCTATTGATTTGCGTGACGGCCGCTGTGTCCGCCTGGTGCAGGGAGATCCGGGCACAGAGACAATTTACTCCGATGAACCGGTGGAAATGGCCAGACGCTGGGAAGAGCTGGGTGCGCCTCGGCTGCATGTGGTCGATTTGGACGGCGCTTTTACGGGTATGCCGCGCAATCTGGATGTCATCAAAGAGATCCTGCGAACGGTGAAAATACCGTTGCAGCTGGGCGGCGGCATTCGTTCCATGGAAGTGGTTGAAAGCCTTTTACAGATGGGTGTGGACCGGGTCATTCTGGGGACGGCTGCCATATTATCCCCGGAGCTGGTTTTACAATGTTGTAAGGAATACGGGGACCATATCGTGGTGGGCATTGACGGCCGGGACGGCCTGGTGGCTATTGAAGGCTGGGAAGCCACGGTGGAAACGACGGTGGAGAAACTAGCCGCGGAAATTAGCCGCTTGGGCGTCAAACGGGTAATCTTTACCGATACCAGAAGGGACGGGACACTGCGGGGTCCCAATCTGGAAGCGACCCAAAAGCTGGCTGAAACTTCCGGACTGAAGGTGATTGCCTCAGGGGGGGTTTCCAGCCTTGCGGATTTACGGGCTTTAAAAGAACTGAAACCTTACGGTGTGGAAGGCGTTATTATGGGGAAAGCGCTGTATTCAGGCGCCATTTCCTTAAAAGAAGCGCTCGCGGTTATGGAGGGCTGAAGATGTTGGCGAAGAGAATCGTACCTTGCCTGGACGTGGAAAAAGGCCGGGTGGTCAAGGGAACGAAATTTTTAGATTTAAAGGACGCCGGAGACCCGGTGGAACTGGCTGCTTTTTATGGTCAGGCCGGCGCTGATGAGCTGGTCTTTCTGGACATCACAGCTTCCGCCGAATACAGGGACATCATGCTGGACGTGGTCAGCCGGGTGGCCGGCGGGGTCTTTATCCCTTTTACCGTGGGCGGGGGTATCCGTACCCTCGATGATATGCGCCGCATCTTGAAAGCCGGCGCGGATAAAGTCTCGCTCAATACGGCGGCTGTGCAGAATCCGGAGATTATCAAAGAAGGAGCCGAGCACTTCGGCAATCAGTGCATTGTTGTCGCGGTGGATGCCCGCAAAGTGGGCGAGGGCAAATGGGAAGTCTATACCCATGGCGGCCGGACGCCCACCGGAAGGGATGTTTTAGAGTGGGTCCGGCAGGCGGAAAGCCTGGGGGCGGGAGAAATCCTTTTGACCAGCATGGACCGGGACGGCACCAAAGAGGGTTATGATTTGGAACTGACCCGGGCAGTCAGCCGCGCGGTGGGCATACCGATTATCGCCTCGGGCGGCGTGGGCCAAAAAGAGCATTTTTATGAAGGTGCAGCGATCGGTGAGGCGGATGCCTTATTAGCTGCCTCCGTCTTTCATTTCGGCGAAATCAGTATTGCTGAAGTAAAAGCGTATCTGAAAGAAAAGGGGGTCCTCGTCCGGCAATGATTACTCCGGAGAATCTGGACGCCTTGAAATATGACGCCAATGGACTGATTCCCGCCATTGTCCAGGATGTGGACAGCGGGACGGTGCTGATGCTGGCTTATATGAATAAAGAGTCGCTGGAAAAGACCTTAGCCGACGGCCGTACCTGGTTTTACAGCCGGAGCCGGCAGGAACTATGGCCCAAGGGCGAGACCTCCGGCCATATCCAGAAGGTGGCCGCTATTTATTATGACTGCGACGCCGATACGTTGCTCCTGCAGGTCCATCAGACCGGCGCGGCCTGTCATGAAGGGACCTATTCCTGTTTCAGCCGGGAGCTGTTTGTTACAGGAGAAGCAGTATCTTTAGATTGGGCGGTCTTGTCCCGCTTATCCAAAATCGTGCAGGAACGTCAAAAAGAGCTGCCGGAAGGTTCCTATACCACCTATCTTTTTGAAAAAGGCCTGGATAAGATTTTAAAAAAAGTAGGCGAGGAAGCAACGGAAGTGGTCATTGCTGCCAAAGGCGGCAAGAAGGAGGAAGTTGTTTACGAAACAGCGGATCTCTTTTATCATCTGCTCGTTTTATTGCGGGAGCAGAACATCGAGCTGACGGAAATCTGGGCGGAATTAGCCGGACGTCATCAGGAGCCGCAAAAATAGCATAAAAAAAGTGGGCCCGGAAAATCCAGGCCCATAAAGTGGAGGAGATAAGAGGAGTTGTTCACTACTAGTTGTGTCCAGCTTCTTTTTTTTATATACGCAAAATTTGAGGAATTTTTTTCCCCGGGCGCATTTATTTGATAAAATAGACCTTGGATAAACCTTGAATACGACTTAATGCAATACAGTATTAGACTACACCGATCACTGAAGAAGACTTAATGTAGTCGGAAAAGAGAGGACCAGCCGTGACGCACAACATGGAATTGCAGCAAGAATATTACCGGCTTCGCGAAAGAATTCGCCAAAAACTTTTTTCTCATCTGAACCAGGAGCAATACAAAGCTGTGGAAACCGGCGCCGGGGCTGTACTGTGCCTGGCCGGAGCCGGCTCAGGCAAGACGCTGGCCATGGTGAACCGGATTCTGCATTTATACCTGTTCGGGCCGGAATTCAATCCCAAGCCCCGTCTGCCCTTAGGGTTGACGGCAGAAGATTTGACGGAGATGGAGAAGTGGCTGGCTCAAAAGGACGGAAAGCGGCTCAGCCCGCTGCCCCTTCGGCTAATGCGCCTGATCGGACAGGATGGCGTGAACCCCCGTTTTATTTTGGCTATTACCTTTACCAACAAGGCGGCCGAAGAGATGACTTCCCGGCTGGAAGCGCTGGTGGGCCCGGCTATCCGGGAAATGTGGGTGATGACCTTCCATAAGGCCTGTGTGCGCATCCTGCGCCGGGAAATCACCGCCTTAGGCTATACGTCCGATTTTACGATTTATGACGATGCCGACCATTTGCTGGTTATCAGGAAGGTTCTGGCGCAGCTGAATCTCGATGACAAGAAATTTGCCCCGCGGGCGCTGTCTTCTTTGATCAGCCGCTATAAATGCGAATTGAAAAGTCCCCAGGACGTCCAGAAAATGCCGCTGGATTATTGGCAGGAAAAGGGCGCAAAAGTCTACGCGCTCTACCAGAAAGAACTGCAGGCCAATAACGCGCTGGATTTTGACGACCTGATCACGCTGACGGTGAAGCTCTTCACGGAACACCCGGAGGTGTTGGAGAAATACCGCAGCCGCTTCCAATATATTATGGTGGATGAATACCAGGACACCAATCACGCCCAGTACAGGCTGGTCAGCCTGCTGGCCGCCGGACACGGCAATCTTTTTGTGGTGGGCGATGATGACCAGTCCATCTATGGTTTCCGGCAGGCTGATATCCGCAATATTCTGGAATTTGAGCGCGACTTTCCCCAAGCCTGCCTGATCAAGCTGGAGTGCAACTACCGCTCCACCCAGCGTATTCTGGAAGCCGCCAATGGCGTAATCCGGCATAACGCAGGCCGTAAAAAGAAAACCTTATGGACCGAAAATCCTGAGGGCGAGCTGTTGCTCCAATACCGGGCCGAGGACGAACAGGATGAAGCCCGCTTTATCAGCGAGAAAATCAATGAATTGCTCAATGCGGGCAACCGTTACCAGGATAACGCCGTCTTAATCCGGACCAATGCCCAGACCAGAGCGCTGGAGGAGCGGTTCATGAAGGTGGGCATCCCTTACCGTATCTTCGGCGGCCAGAAATTCTATGAACGGATGGAAATTAAAGATATCCTGGCCTATTTGAAGCTCATTGTTAATCCCAGCGACGCCTTAAGCCTGCGGCGCGTCATCAATGTACCCCGCCGGGGCGTCGGCGAAGCCACGCTTCAGAAGATTGAAGATTATGCCGCGGAACAGGGTTTAAGCATGTACGCGGCCCTTCAGGCCTTTCCCGCGCAGGACAATACCGGCAAAGCCATGAAAGGCGCCGCCGCGTTTATGCAGCTGGTAGAGGCGCTGCGTGCGCAGGCCACGACGCTGTCCGTAACCGCCCTGACCCGGGAACTGTTGCAGCATAGCGGATACCTGGAAGTACTGGAAAAGGAAAATACCATTGAGGCCCAGGGCCGTCTGGAGAATATCGCGGAATTCCTGACGGTAACGACGGATTATGATGAGCGGGCGGAGGAGCCCTCTTTGAGCGACTTCTTAAGCCAGGTCTCTTTGGTTTCCGATTTGGACAGCTACGAGGAAGGGGCCGATGCGGTGGTGGTCATGACGATGCATATGGCTAAAGGGCTGGAGTTTAAAAATATCTTTCTGGCCGGGCTGGAGGAGGGCATTTTCCCGCATGCGCGCTCCCTCCTTGACGATGACCTGGAGGAAGAGCGGCGCCTCTGCTATGTAGCGCTGACCCGGGCCCGGGAACGGCTTTTCCTGATTTACGCCAAGCAGCGTAACCTTTTCGGCAAAAAGAACTATAATCTCCCTTCACGTTTCCTGGAAGAAATCCCGCCGGGTTTATGGGAAGAATATAAACGGGAGTCCTCCTTTTTCCAGACAACTTACCGGGGGGGCGGCGGGTCCGGCGTCAAAGCGGTCCCGCACCGCTCGGATTATCTGCTCGGGGAGAAAGTGGAACACCAGAAATGGGGCCAGGGGGTTATTGTCGCGATCCGCGGGCAGGGGGAAGATACGGAAGTATCGGTAGCCTTTCCCGGACTAGGTATCAAAACCGTGCTGACCAGGTACGCGCCGCTGAAGAAGCTCTAGCTAAGCGCCCCTGTAAGCCGGATCAAGGAGGAAGAATTACCGATGCCGGAACAAGCTGAGCTTGCCAGGATGCAGGCGCTGATTCAGCAGCTGAATCAGTATGCTTACGAGTACTATACGCTGGATAACGCCACGGTCAGCGACGCCGCTTATGACGCGCTCTATGACGAACTGCGGGCTTTGGAGGAGGAAACAGGGGCGGTTTTGCCGGATTCCCCTACGCAAAGAGTAGGCGGGGCGGTCCTGGCTGAATTCAAGAAGCATACGCATAAGGCCCGGCTGTGGAGCCTGGATAAGGCTCAGAACGAGACGGAACTGGCGGAATGGGAGAACCGCCTGAAGAAAGCCGTGGCGGCGCACGAAACTGCCACCGGAGAAAAGCTTGCGCCCCTGTCTTATCTGGTTACCTTGAAATTTGACGGGCTTACCGTCAATCTGACCTATGCGGAGGGGATCCTGGCACAGGCAGCTACCCGGGGTACGGGGGAGACCGGCGAGGCTATCCTTGCCCAGGTGCAAACCATTAAAACGATCCCCCGGAAGATTCAAAGCCCCGCGGTCCTCGAAGTACGCGGAGAAGCATTTTTGACGAAGCAGGCCTTTCGGGCCTATAACGAAAAAGCGGCCATTCCGCTAAAAAACTTGCGCAACGGCGCTGCCGGCGCGCTCCGGAACCTGGATACCAAAGAAACCGCCCGCCGGAATTTAAGCGCCTGGTTCTATGATATCGGGTTTTATGAAGGAATCATCTTCAAAACTTATGAGGAAATGCTGATCTTCCTGGAGGAACAGGGTTTCCCGGTACATCCTTATCATCCCAGATATGACAGTCTGGAAGAGGTGGCCAAGGAAATTACGCTTGTTGACGCAAAGCGGGAGAATTATGATTTTGAAATCGACGGTCTGGTGGTGGCCGTAAACGATTTACGCACCCGTGAAATCTTGGGATATACGGTTAAATTCCCGCGCTGGGCCATTGCCTATAAGTTCGCGCCCCAGGATGCCCAGACCAGGCTCCTGGAGGTGGAATGGAACGTCGGGCGCACCGGAAAGGTAACGCCCACGGCCCTGTTGGAACCTATAGACGTAGGCGGGGTGACGATTAAAAGGGCGACGCTGAATAACCTGGATGATATCGCCCGAAAAGGCGTGAGGATCGGCGCTGAGGTGCTGGTGCGCCGGGCCAATGACGTCATTCCGGAGATTACCGGCGTAGTGGAGGACACTTTGCCCGGAAGCCGGGAAATTGAGGCGCCGGAGGAATGCCCTTCCTGCCGGTCCAGGCTGGTGCGCGACGGAGTCCATTTATTCTGTGAGAACACCCTCTCCTGCAAACCCCAGCTGGTGAAGAGCATTGTTCACTTTGCCGGCCGGGAAGCCATGAATATCGAGGGATTCAATGAAAAAACAGCTTTTCAGTTTTTTGAGCAACTGAATCTGCGGGAGATTTCCGATCTCTACCGCTTAACCGAGGCCCAGCTTTTGACCTTAGAGAAATTCAAGGAGAAGAAAGCCCGCAATTTGTTGGCTGCTATTGAAAACAGCAAAAAGATTGCGCTGGATGCCTTTATTTATGCGCTGGGCATTCCCCATGTGGGCAAGAAAACAGCGCAGGATCTGGCCCGGCATTTTAAGTCCCTGGAAGCGCTGGCCCAGGCCGGCGAGGAGGAACTTCTGCGTATCCCCGAGGTTGGGGAGATCGTCGCCGCCGGGATCAGAACATTCTTTGCCGACGCCCGTATCCGGGAAAGCATCGACGCCCTCTTAGCCGCAGGTGTTCAGCCGGAATACCGGAATAAAGAGATACTGGCCAATCCCTTCTCCGGCAAGACGATGGTCGTCACCGGCAGTTTAAATAACTATACCCGCTCGGAAATAGAGCAGATGCTCTCCGGACTGGGAGCCAAAGTATCGGGCAGCGTCAGCAAAAAGACGGATTACCTCCTGGCGGGGGCGGAGGCCGGCTCCAAACTGGACAAGGCGCAGGAACTCCTGCGTTCGGGTGTGGAGACCAATCTGCGGATACTCTCGGAAAGGGAATTTCTGGACATGCTCAAAGGAGATTGATATGATATAAGACATGAGACCAAGCATTCGGCACAGACAAAAAAGAGGGGTGAAGCAAGATGAAAATAAGCCAAAAAGATGTGGAACATGTCGCTCTGCTGGGACGGCTGTTCCTTTCCGATGAAGAAAAAGAGAATTACACCCGGACCCTCAATGATATTCTTGGCTATATGGAGCTCTTAAATCAGGTCGATACTACCGGTGTAGAGCCCACCGCGCATGTACTGCCGCTTAGGAATGTCTTCCGCGAGGATACCATTAAAGAGTCGCTTCCCCGGGATTTGGCTTTGGCCAACGCCCCCAAAGCGGAGGACGGCTGCTTTAAAGTACCGCGTATCGTTTAAAAATTGTTATTTTTAAGACAGTAATCTGGCGAATGGATTAATGTTCATCTAGTGAGGAGGAGACCCCTTGTCGTTAACAGCTTTAACTGTGCATGAACTGAGCGCTTTATTACATAAAGGCGAGGTCACCAGCCGTGAAATCACCGCCGCTTACCTGGAGAGAATCGGCACTGTAGAAGATAAAGTCAAAGCCTATGTCACCGTAACTGCCGAGCAGGCCCTGACCCAGGCGGAAGAGTCGGATATAAAAAGAGCGCGGGGTGAAAAGCTTTCCCCTTTGAGCGGCATACCCGCCGCTTTGAAAGACAATATGTGCACCCACGGAATTAAAACAACCTGCTCTTCGAAGATGCTGGAAAATTTTATTCCGCCTTATGATGCTACGGTGGCCGCTAAACTAAAGCAGGCCGGAACTGTTCTTTTAGGCAAATGCAACATGGACGAATTCGCCATGGGTTCATCCACCGAAAACTCCGCCTTCTTTCCTACCAGGAACCCCCACGACCTCACAGCGGTGCCGGGAGGTTCCAGCGGCGGCGCTGCCGCCGCAGTAGCGGCACAGGAGGCGGCCTTTACCCTGGGTTCCGATACGGGAGGGTCCATTCGCTTGCCTGCTGCCTTTTGCGGCGTAGTGGGCCTGAAGCCCACTTATGGCTGTGTGTCCCGCTACGGTTTGGTTGCTTACGCTTCTTCCCTTGATCAGATCGGGCCGATGACCCGGGATATGACGGACTGCGCTCTCGTCTTAAACGCTATCGCCGGATATGATGCGCTGGACTCGACTTCCGCGCCGCAGGCTGCGCCGGATTATACCGGCTTCCTGACCGCGGACGTCAAGGGCATGAAAATAGGGTTGCCCCAAGAATACTTCGCCGCGGGGATGGATCCCCGGGTAGCCGCATTGGTGCGGCAAGCCGCGGCCAAGTTTGAAGAACTGGGGGCTCGCTGCGAAGAAGTCTCTTTGCCCCATACCCAATACGCCCTGCCGGCCTACTATATTATCGCCCCGGCGGAAGCGAGCTCCAATCTGGCCCGCTATGACGGGGTCCAATACGGATTGAGAGTGGGAGCCGACGATATGGTTTCGATGTACTGTCAGACGCGGAGTATAGGCTTCGGCAATGAAGTCAAGCGTCGTATCATGCTGGGCACCTATGCCTTAAGTTCCGGTTACTATGATGCCTATTATCTAAAGGCTCTGAAAGTACGGACCCTGGTCAAGCAGGATTTTGATAAGGTCTTTGAGAAATACGACTTACTCTTGACGCCCACTTCGCCCACCGTGGCCTTCAATTATGGTGAAAAAGTGGATGATCCGCTGACCATGTATTTATCGGATGTCTGCACGATCCCCATCAATCTGGCAGGTCTGCCCGCCCTCTCCATCCCCTTCGGGACGGTGGAAAACCGCCCTGTCGGCGTGCAGCTGATCGGCCCCACTTTTGCCGAAGGCGCTTTAATCCGGGCGGGCTATACCTTGGAACAGAATACCGTTCTGACCAGGATAGCGCCTGTAGAAGGAGGCTTGTTATGAGCGTCCAATATGAAATGGTGATCGGCCTGGAGATCCATGTGGAACTGAAGACGGCCACGAAGATATTTTGTTCCTGCCCCAACGAATTCGGGGGAGAGGCCAATACCAAGGTCTGCCCGGTCTGTTTGGGGCTGCCCGGCGTACTGCCTGTCTTTAATAAGCGCGTGCTGGAATACGCCGTCAAGGCGGGATTGGCCTTGAACTGCGAGATCGCTTCTTTTTCCAAATTCGATCGCAAGAATTACTATTATCCCGACTTGCCTAAGAACTATCAGGTTTCCCAATATGATCTGCCCATCTGCAAGGGCGGCGCGGTGGAAATCGACGCGGACGGCGTCGCCAAAACCATCGGCATCACCCGGATCCATATGGAAGAAGACGCCGGCAAACTTCTGCATGGCGGCGCCACCATCACCTCTTCCGACTATTCGTTGGTGGACTTGAACCGAACAGGCGTGCCCCTGATCGAGATCGTCTCCGAGCCGGACATGCGTTCGGCCAAAGAAGCCCGGGCCTATATAGAGAAGGTAAAAGCAATCTTAGAATATATTGATGTCTCCGACGTGAAAATGGAACAGGGCAGCTTGCGCTGCGACGCCAATATCTCGCTGCGTCCTGTAGGGAGAAAGGAACTGGGCGTCAAAACGGAAATCAAGAACATGAATTCCTTCCGCTCTTTGCAGCGGGCCATCGAATTTGAGGAAAAAAGACAGGCGGAAGTGCTTTCTGCAGGAGGCCGGATTATGCAGGAAACCCGTTCCTGGGACGAGAATAAAGGAATTACCGTCTCCTTACGCACGAAGGAGGAGGCCCATGATTACCGTTATCTGCCGGAGCCGGACCTTGTTCCCCTTGTGGTGGACCCGGCCTGGGTCAATGAATTGAAAGTGAATCTGCCGGAACTGCCCGATGCGCGGCGCAAGCGGCTGGTTAATCAGCTGGGGCTCCCGGAGTACGACGCGGGCGTTATTACCGCAAGCCGGGCGCTGGCCGATTATTTTGATGAAGCCCTGCAGCTCTATAACGAGCCCAAAACCATCGCCAACTGGCTGATGGGCGAACTGTTAAGACTGCTCAATGCCAATAACCTGGAGATAAACCAAAATAAAGTGAAGCCGGAGCAGCTTGCCGCTTTGTTGAGGCTGCAGGATGCCGGAACGATCAGCGGCAAGATAGCCAAAACAGTATTCGAGGAAATGTTCGCCACCGGTAGGGATCCGGCGGAAATCGTCCGGGAAAAAGGCCTGGTGCAGATTTCCGACGAAGGCGCCTTAAAAGAGGCTGTAGCGAAAGTTATCGCGGCCAATCCCCGCTCAGTGGAGGATTACAAAGCCGGTAAAGAAAAGGCCAGCGGCTTTTTAGTCGGCCAGGTGATGAAGGAGACCCGGGGGCAGGCGAATCCTGCGCTGGTGAATAAGCTTTTGCTGGAACAACTGCAGTAGACTTAAGGAGTAAGGAATGGACGAACAGCGTATGGATGAACAGCCGGCGGGTGAGCAGCCGGATAAACTGTTTGCAGAGCAACTGACTGATGAGGAGCGCCGCCCCCCCGGCAAACCGGCTTGGGGTGTCCTGGAGGCGCTCAGCGTGATTGTTTTAACTTTCGGAATTAGAACGTTCATTCCTCTGCAGAATCTGGCTCTTTACCAGAAACTCAGCAGGCAGTTTAGTCCGGATAATCCCTTGTTCGGGGCAATCTTTCTGGAGTCTTTGCTGCAGGCCCTTTTGATTCTGGGCCTGATTGCCCTGTGGTTAAAGCTCAAATACCGGCTGCCCTGGCGCGAACTGGGCCTGCAGAGGGAAAGCTACCCCGGCTGGGCCTGGCTGGGCTTCAAACAGGGCCTGCTGTTGTTTGTCGGCGTGACGCTCTTATCCATGCTCCTGATTACGGTTTATCCTTTTGAAGTAAAGCCCCAGCAGTCTGCGGAAGTTTTCAGCGCGGCCGCCACCTGGCAACAGATGTTCCTGGTTACCTGCGTGGTTTCGCTCTTGGCTCCTATCAGCGAGGAGATGTATTTTCGCGGATTCTTATATCCGGCGCTGCGCAAGCGCTTCGGCCGGATTGCGGCAATCATTTTAGCCGGCGCTTTTTTCGGCTTGCTCCACTTTGATTTGCTGCGGTTTATTCCCATTACATTGGGCGGCGTATGGCTGACTTTGCTGTATGAAAGAACCGGGTCGCTGTATCCTGCCATCATGGCCCACGCAGTATGGAACGCGCTGATGATCAGCGTGGTCTTTTTGTCTGCTGCGCTGACGGCGGCTTAAGTACGGGAAGGGAAGAGGATGAGAATATGGGTATGCTGAAACGATTGCTGCTGGGCGTATTTATTATAGCCTTTGTAGGGATAAGCACTTATCTGATTGTTTTCAACATCCTCCATGGCTTGAAAATACGAGGCTATGATTATCTATTTACAGCCAAAGAACCTTACGATCTCGTCTTAAAACATGCGCTGGTCCTGGACGGCACCGGGGAAAGGGAATCTTTCCGCGCCGATATTGCTATTCGCAAAGGAGAGATTGTGGGGGTGGGCTATGTCAACCCCAAGGAATCCAGTGTTTTTGACGCCGGCGGCCTTACCGTCATTCCCGCGCCGCTGAAAATCGAGTCGGGCGAAGCGGTAGCCTGCCGGCTGGCCGATGCTTACCCCCGCTATTTGGCGGAGGAAGTTTTCCTGCAGGAAGGCGCCTATGCCGGGCTGAATCTGGCGGAAGCGGCCCATGCTGCGGGATGTACCCCTGACGAATTGCACAACAGCCTGAAAAATGAAAACAGCAAAGCCCAGGCGCGGATTATCGCACTCAAACGCAAAGAAGAAATGAGCGTCAAGGAAATGCTGGCGCGCCTAACCGGCTACCGGGCGGAATTTCAGAATTTAACGGGAAGAGGTACGGTTGTCACGGGCTCCCGGGCAGACTTTTATATATTCGAAACCGAAAAATTTTCCGAAGGGATACTTCTGGAGCTTTTTAGCCGGGGTTCTTTTCCGGAGCCGGTCTTTATTATGCAGGACGGCAAATTTATTTCGCTATAGAACTTCAGGAATACTGGCCGGACGGCCGGTATTTTTATGCTAAGATGAAGTAAAGAACTAGAAATTAAGGAGTACAGGCAGCAGTGATAAAGGAACCGATCATCACCAAAACGGTAATAACAGGCTACACCCATGATGGGGACGGGGTGGGCCGTGTGAACGGGCAGGTCGTCTTTATTCCCGGCGCTTTGCTGGGAGAAGAAGTCCTCGCGGCGGTTACCGGCGGGAAGAAAGGCGTCTTAAAGGGCCGCCTGCTGGAAGTTATCAGCCCCCATCCGGACAGGAGCGAACCTGTCTGCGGCTGTTATGCCTCCTGCGGCGGTTGCAAGCTCCAGCATGTGACTTATGCTGAACAGCTCAAAATCAAGGAAAATCTGGTCCGTGACGCTCTTTTACGCATCGGCGGTCTAAAGGATATTCAGGTGCATCCGGTTTTAGGCATGGAACAGCCCTGGGAGTACCGCAACAAGGGACATTTCCAGGTGGGTCTCTGCGAGGGCAGGATTGTGCTGGGCTTCTATGCGGAGGAATCGCATCAGATCAATCCTTATCCCTGCCGCCACTTGTTTGGGGCGGGAATCACCAAGCTTTCGGCATTTTTGGAAGAATTGTTGAACCGCCACCCTGTTAAAGTATATGGCTGGGATGGCTGCGGCCTGTGCTGGATCATGCTGCGTGAAAGCAGGGCGAACGGGGAGATTCTGGTCACATTTATCAGCAAAGGCGAGTTCTCTGCCGAAAAGGAAGCTATTGCCCGGGAAATATGTCATAAATTTGCCGGTGTTGTTGGCGTATGTATAAATTATAAGGAAAAAGATTCCGGCCCGATAATGGGTCGGAATACCAAGATAATTGTCGGTAGAGATTGGCTGGAAGACCGACTCGGACCCTTCAGCTATAAAATTTCCGCCCAATCCTTTTTTCAGATAAACAATCCGCAGGCCGAGGTGCTTTATGACCTGGCCGTGCGTTACGCCGGACTGAGCGGAAAAGAAACGGTCATCGACGCCTATTGCGGTATCGGCAGCATTAGCTTGTTCCTGGCTCAGGCAGCGAAAAAGGTTATCGGCATAGAAATAATTCCGGAAGCCGTGGCGGATGCCCGGGAAAACGCCAAGCGTAACGGAATCACGAATGCCCGGTTCATCCTGGGTGAAGCCGAAAAAACTATGCCGGATCTAGTCAAGCAGGGGCTGCAGGCTGACGTCGTTGTAGTCGACCCGCCACGCGCAGGCTGTGGCCGGACCCTGCTGGAGAGCATCCTTGCCGTGCGGCCCAAGCGTGTCGTCTATGTCTCCTGCAATCCCGCCACCCTGGCCCGGGATATGCGCATCCTGGCAGACGGCGGTTATAGCGTGAGCGAGGTACAGCTGGTGGATATGTTCCCGCAGACGGCGCACGTTGAGACGGTAACATTGATGTCTAGGGTAGAGAAGTAGGAGTGTAGAAGAGCCTTGAAATAAAGGCTCTTCGCTTTTTTGTGATATAATTCTATTGAATGAAAAGTGGAAAATTATTGCTTCGTGGGAATATGTCCAAAGAGCAGAATTTGAAACGTACAGAGCGATTTAGATGTCGGTGTTTGACGAGTAGTCAGGATAGATGTTTTAGGTTTTTGGGGCTTGATGAGTGGTCGATTTAGATGTTCTTTGATTTTGCCAAGGTTGTGTGGTCGGATTGGATGTAGGCATTAAACAATGAAGCGTATTCGTTTATAACAGAAAATTTATATACAAAGAGGGCAGTTGCTTATGGAAAAGAAAGTGTGCCAAAAGTGTGGGAATGAGTTACCCGGTGATTACACTGAAAAACTCTGCGAAGAATGCAAAACTAAAAGGGATAACCTTGTCAAAAACATAGTAATTGGCGGTGTTACCGCAGCCGGAATCGTAGCAATCGGTTTGTTTTGTAAATCACGAAGTAATGCCATTAGCGATTTAGCTAAGACCGCGAAGAAAATCCCTATAAAACGAAGCACCGAAGTAATACACCAAGTCGGCAAAACGGTTAAAACAGAAAGCAAGAATTGGTTGACCAAGACGGATAAACTCAAATTGGAACGTGCGCTTGCTGAAGGAAAGATTACAGAGGGAATGTTAAAAAGCGCTAAGTACGAACTTGAAAAGGGGCTGATGCTTGTTGATGAATTTCTCAAAGGGTGGTCAGCTGACTCTATTATTAACGAATTCCCGAACTGGCGTGATAAAGTTAAAGGTGTTAGTGGGGATCAGTTTGCTGATATTCTAAAGGATGCAGCCAAAGATACTCCTGATGTTGTGAGCACAGATGTTTTTGATAAAGCTGTTGAGGTTACCTTTAGGTCCAATTCTGGAAAGACGAAATGGAACGCTTTTTGGAACTTCGAAAATGCTGCGGGAGAGCTGACAGATAAATTTGTTTGCAATGCTCCGTACAATAACGCTGCTGTTTTGCGGCAATTCAGTCGCAACGTTTTGAAGCGTTTAAAAAATATTGCAGAAGATTAAGCTTCCGAATTATCTACAGTAGTATTGGGTTCGATGCTATCTCCCAGTTCTTTAATTTAAATTAAATATAAGTATTGTGAAGGAAATGTAAATTAAGAAATAGAATTAACAAAATGGGTAAATAAACCAGAATGATGTTGTGAGGTGTTGATTTATGGGACTATTTGATTTCCTTAAACAAAAACCTAGTAAAACATGCGAAGAGATGCTGGCTCATAAGATATATCTCTATTCAATAGAATCTGCTAATTTGATATATAATAGGTCAGAGCTAGTTGACAAGGAAAAAGTATCTGAACAGTCGCTGGTACTTGCAATGTTTGAGTTTGCCGCTTTTTATATTCATTTTACTACCGTGCCATATTTGATAGGTTTGGAGAGAATGGAAGCTCTATAATTGACGTAGTTATTAAGAACGTCGATAAAGAATTTAAACAACTATTTAAAGACTATACTGAGA
>JAVEYA010000019.1:0-34864 GCA_034003745.1 Clostridia bacterium | reverse complement strand
TTGTTTCCAGATACCCTTTATCCTTAAAACAACAAAAAACGGGTATCCGGCGTATTCCCTCCAGAAGCCGGATACCTGCCCTTTTAATACCACTTGCCATTACGACCAGCGGGCATTGCGGATATATTTCTTCCTTTTTTGACTTTTTCCCTGCAATTTACAAATTAAAATTGTGTCTGATGGGTACTTATGCCATAATACATATTGTAATACGACAGCGGAAGGAGTTGGCTCCAGGTGGAATCGTCCCTGATTACGCGTATCAGGCAGCTTTATCCCAAAATGAGCAGTAACCAGCGCAGGCTGGCGGAATATTTACTCCAGAATTATGACCGGGCAGCCTTTTTCACCGCTTTGGAACTGGGCAAAACTTTGGACATCAGTGAATCCACCGTAATTCGTTTCGCCAATTTTTTGGGTTACAGCGGCTTCCCCGATCTGAGCAAAGATATACAGAACATGGTCCAAAACCGTATCACCACCGTGGACCGTTTAAAATTATCCCTGAACAATCCCCGGCAGAATATCCTGAATTATGTCCTCACCACGGATATGAACAACATAGAAAAAACCATGGAAGATATCAGCAAAGAGGATTTCACCAAAGCAGTCGCTGCTATTTCCAAGGCCAAAAAAATATACATTATCAGTATGCGCAGCGGCGCCGCCGTGGGCCGTTATCTCTACTATTATCTCAACCTGCTGCTGAAGAACTGCTACTTTTTAAGCGGAGACGGACTTATCTTCGAAGAATTGATTAATGCCGGGCCGGAAGACCTGGTCATCGGCATCTCCATCTCCCGCTACACCAGGCAGACGGTGGAAGGCCTGAAGCTGGTCCGGGAAAAGGGGGTCCAGACCCTGGCGATCACCGATTCACATACTTCTCCCCTGGCCCGGTATGGTCAATATGTCCTGGTCGCCCATTGCACCATGACGTCCTTTATTGACTCCTTTGTAGCGCCCCTTAGCCTTGTCAACGCGCTTATCACCGCGGTGGGCTCGCAAAACGAGCGTTCTGAGGAAGTACTGGCGCAGTTGGAGGATGTCTGGGAGGAGTTTAATACATTTTATAAGGATGAGTAAATCTTCAGGCGGTACAATTATGTACCGCCTGCTTATATCACAGTTATTTAAGTCCTAATATCTCTCGCGCTTCGTCCGGTGTGGCAATCTCCCTGCCCATGGCCCGGGCGATATTTTTTATCCGCCTGACCTGAGCGATGTTGGTTGCCGGGACGCCTTTGGTGAAATAAATATTATCCTCCAGACCGACACGGACGCTGCCGCCCAGGGCCAGCGCCATGGTGGAGAGCTCCACGTGATTTCTGCCGATAGCGCTCACCGTCCAGGTACAATCTTGGGGCAAAGACTCATAGAGGAAAAAAAGCTGTTTAAATGTGGCCGGCTGGGAACCAGGCACGCCCAGCACCAGATTGATTTGCAGGGGCGCGTCAATAACGCCTTTTTTGACCAAAGCAAGGGCGGAATCCAGCATAGCCGTATCAAAAACCTCTATTTCCGGCTTGGTCTTATATTTTCTCATCTCACCGGCCAGATAGGCAACGGTGGCCGGGTCATTCAAATTGGCCTTGGCAGGGAAATTGGACGAGCCCGTCGCCAGAGAGGCCATCTCCGCGCCCAGAGGAAGCATCTGCCCGCGTTCCTGGGCGGAATTGCCCGCCCGGCCGCCTGTGGAGAGCTGGGTGATAATATTGCAGTCCTTCTTCTCCCGGAGGCACTCCAGGATATGCCGGTATACATTGATATCTGAGGTGGGCATTCCCTGGGCGTCCCGGGCATGGATATGGGCTACCGCCGCCCCTTCCTGCCAGCATTGATAAATTTGCTCCGCTATCTCCTCGGGCGTTACCGGCAGATGGGGATTCGTTTCCTTGGTGGGAACGTTCCCGGTGGGCGCTACCGTAATAATAACCTTATTCACCATTTCTCCTCCTTCTCTCGAAGTTGTTACCGGCTAAGCGTCTCTCCAAACTCTTTAAAGGCAATCGTCATCTTCTCCGTCAGCTCATCCGCCTGGTCTTTGGTCATAATCAACGGAGGCGCCAGCAGGAACTGATCGCCATTTTCGCCGTCGGCCATACCGCCACCTGGATAGACAACTACACCATGCTTCATTAAAACTAACGTCAGTTTCTCGGCAATACCTGCCGCGGCAGGGAAGGACTCTTTGGTCTTCTTATCCTTAACCAGCTCTACGCCTTGGAACAAGGCTTTACCCCGCACATCCCCCACAAACCAGAACGGCAAAAGTTTTTCCTGAAGTTTTGCCAGCAGGTATTCTCCCACAACGCGGGCGTTCTCCGTTAAATTATCTTTAACAAGCGTTTTTACAACGGCTACCGCCACGGCCGCAGACAAGGGATTGCCTCCGTAGGTATGCCCGTGGACGAAACCTCCACTGCCCTGATAAAAGGTATTATAGATTTCGTCCTTGACAATGACCCCGCCTAAAGGAGCATACCCCGCGCTCATCCCCTTGGCTACGGTAATCATATCGGGAATTACGCCGAAATCTTCTATAGCGAACATAGAGCCGGTACGGCCAAAGCCGGTCATAACTTCATCGGCGATAAAAAGAATATCATAGGTATCGCAGATCTGGCGGATAATTTTAAAATAGTCCTTATGCGGAACCAGGGCGCCGCAAGCCGCACCTACCAAAGGTTCGGCGATAAAGGCGGAGATAGTATCCGCCCCTTCCAATTTAATTGTATTTTCCAGGTCATAGGCGCACGCTGCGCCGCAGGTCTCTTTCTCTTTGCCTAAGGGACAGCGATAGCAATAAGCCGGGGCAATATGCGGAAAATTAAGCAAGAGGGGCGCATACTTCTTACGTCGTTTATCCCCCGTCATGGAAAGCGCGCCGATCGTATTGCCGTGAAAAGCCTTCCAACGGGAAATAATCCGGTATTTTCCTGATCTCCCGTCCCGCTCCAGGTAATACTGACGGGCCATTTTTAAGGCTGACTCGGTGGCCTCGGAACCGCCCGAAACCAGATACAGTTTATTTAGCGAGCCCGGCGCCAAGCTCCCGACGAGTTCCGCCAGTTCCAAAACGGGCCGGGAGGTCCAGCGGGACAAGTGGGAAAAAGCCACTTTCTGTGCTTGTTCAGTCATCGCCCGGACAATGGCGGGATGTGCGTGGCCCAGATTGGACACGGCTGCTCCGGAACAAGCGTCGATATATTTTTTGCCCTCGCTATCGAATAAATAGATTCCTTCTCCATGGTCTACCACCGTATAATTCTTCTTAATATTGCGGTAAAATACATTATCCATAATTCCCTTCCCCCATCTCGTGACAGTATTTCCTTCATTGTACAATATCACGTGCATGATATCCACCATTTTTCTAAAATATTATGTATACTTGTAAAAGTTGAATAATATCCGGTGGATTTCCTGCACCAATTAATATATAATGAATTTATTATTTGCAAACGCAAATCATGAGGGGAGGATTTTTATGTCCAAAAAGAGAATAGCCTTACTACTTTTGCTCATCTTCATTGCCAGCATTGCTCTCACCGCCTGCGGAAACAAACCCCAGGAGCCGGCAAAACCGAATGAGCCTGCAGCCCCGGCTCAAAAACTGCAGCTTACCATCATCACCGGCTCAACAGGAGGTACTTACTTCGCTCTGGGCGGAGCGATGGCCAACACCTTTACCGAGCAGCTGACCAACGCTGCGGTAACATCCCAGCCCGGCGGCGCTTCGGTAGAAAGCATTAACCGCGTTAACGCCGGCGAAGTCGACCTCGGTATGGCCATGAACAACATTGCCGACGATGCATGGAACGGCAAAGGTTCTTTCAAAGAAAAACAACAAAATTTCCGGACCATTGGGGTTATTTATCCTGAAGTTTACCAGGGTGTAGCCTTAAAGAGCGCCGGAATCACTTCTCTGGAACAGATTAAAGGCGCTAAAGTAGCTGTCGGCCCTGTGGGCAGCGGTACCGCCGTCTTAAGCGAAGCGGTCTTTGCCGAAGCGGGAATTGACATCAATAAAGATATCAAAGGCGAATTCGCAGCCTTTGGCGATGCGGCCAATAAAATGAAGGACCTGCAGCTTGACGCCAACTTCGGCGTGCTGGCCTGCCCCGCCGCTGCGATTCAAGATATCATGACCTCCCGGGAAATTGAGATTATCGAAATTAAAGGCGCCCTGTTCGACAAAATTAAGGCGAAATATCCTTTCTTCAGCCAGTACACTATTCCGGCCGGAACATACGGAAATACCGAGCCCAAGCTCACCATTAACTGTATGGCCGCCCTGTATGTAACCCCGGATGTCCCGGAAGATGTCGTCTACGAGATTACCAAAGCCTGGTACGAAAAAACTGCCGATGTAGCCATAGCCCACTCCGCTGCTCAGTGGCTGGCGGATGAGCTCAAGGCCGGTAAACTGGAAACCGCAATTGCCGGTATCACTACGCCCCTGCATAAGGGCGCATACAAATATTTTGTGGAAAAAGGTCTTAGCGTTCCTGACAGCATTAAACCGATTGACTAATATGCAGGAGGGTAGAGGTCGGGCTTCTGCCAAGAGCCCGGCCTTCTCTTTATGATGAGAAAGTTGGTCTTTTTCTTGTTGCTCATCGTAACTATAGTATGCTTATGGCCTCTTTATTCCCTGGAAGTCAGGGCGGACGGTTCGGGAGAACTGGTCTGCCATCTTCCGGCCCAGACCGGTGATACTTTTGACATCATCTGGACGCACTCGGTAACCCTGCAGCCGGTCATCGAAACCTATCTCCTGGAGAAGCCGGGTCAGATACCGCTGGTGCAGATGGTTTTCGACGATAACGGACCGAACCTGCCCGCCCATCCGGAACAAAATACGAAATGGACCATGCAGGACGGGAAATTCATTGTCACCGGTTATGACCTGGTATTTGAGCGGGTTCCGGTGGTCATCGGCGCTTTGATTGCCAACCATACGCTCCGGTACAACGGCCGGGAGATTTCCTTAAAAGACGAATATCGGCCGGGAGGATACGTGCATATCGCCCTGGTTAGAGAAATCCTGCCGGTATATATACAAAAAGAGGTGAATTTATGGCTGAAAATCATACAATAAACCAAACTGACGCAGATGCGATTTTGACCAAATACGATCCGGAATATGCTTATCGCCGCTTAAACGGTCCCGTAGCCAAGTTTTGTTTTCTGCTGGCTGTGGTCTGGGCCCTGGTTCAATTATACACGGCAGCTTTCGGGGTATTCCCTTCCACTTTGCAAAGAGCGCCTCACGTTGGTGCGGCTCTGGTCCTGATTTTCCTGCTCTATCCTTATAAAAAAGGACTCCTGACCAAGGGTATTCCTTTTTATGATTATATTCTGGCCTTTTTAGGCTTTGTGGTCTCCTCTTATCACGTCTTTTTCTATACGGACCTGATTAGAAGAATGGGTGTTTATACCGATCTGGACATGATCATCAGTATCATTGCCGTTTTGCTCGTTCTGGAAGCGACCCGAAGAATCGCCGGACCCGTTATCGTTTGTCTGGCAGCTTTTTTTCTGTTTTATGCCTACTTCGGTCAATACTTCCCCGGATTCATGGCGCATAAAGGCTTGTCCATCAAACGCATTGCCGTTTTCCAGTGGATCAGTACCGAGGGTATACTAGGTACGCCCATCGCCGTTTCTTCTACTTTTATCTTCTTGTTTATGCTCTTTGCCACGTTCCTGAAGAAAACCGGTATTGGCGACTGGCTGACCGGTTTGGCTGTAGGCCTTACCGGCGGAGCGGCCGGCGGTCCCGCCAAAGCTGCTATTGTGGCCAGCGCGGCTCAGGGTATGGTTTCCGGCAGCTCAGTAGCCAATACGGTAGGGAGCGGTATGGTCACCATTCCGTTGATGAAGAAAGTCGGCTACCGTGCGGAATTTGCCGGCGCGGTTGAAGCTGCCGCCTCCACCGGGGGCCAGATTATGCCGCCGATTATGGGCGCCGCTGCTTTTATCATGTCGGAATTTTTGAATATTCCTTATACACAGATTGCCCTGGCTGCCGTTATTCCGGCTATTTTGTACTTCACCGGCATTTTCATTAATGTTCACCTTGAAGCCGTTAAAACAGGTTTGCTCGGGCTGCCTAAAGACCAACTGCCCAGCTGGCGGAAAAGCCTCCGGGGCAGGTGGTTTATGGCCGCCCCTATTTTAGGAATTGTCGGCCTTATGTCTTTCGGCTTTACGCCCATGCTGGCCGCTTTCTACGGTATCATGATCTGCATAGCCACCTCCATGATTTTAAAAGAAACCCGTATGTCTTTGAATGACATTATCTATGCACTGGAAGAAGGGACCCGGGCGGCTCTGCCCGTAGCGGCAGCCTGCGCCACAGCCGGCATCATCGTCGGTGTTATTACGCTGACCGGCTTGGGCTTGAAAATGGGCGCAGGTCTCTTGTCTTTATCACAAGGCAATTTATATCTGACCATGGTCTTCACCATGATTGCTTCCATTATTTTAGGGATGGGCGTTCCCACTACCGCCAACTATATCATTCAGGCTACTGTTTCCGCTCCTGCACTGATTATATTAGGCGTCCATCCCCTGGCCGCTCACCTGTTCGTCTTTTATTTCGGCATTGTGGCTGATATCACTCCGCCGGTGGCCTTGGCCGCTTTTGCCGGCGCCGGAATTGCCCGGGCCAATCCTTTAAAAACAGGTATCGAAGCAACCAAGCTAGGCATCGCCGCCTTCATTGTGCCCTATATTCTGGTCATGTCGCCGGTGCTGGTTCTGGTACGACCGGAAGGGGCCACTACAGCGGTGTTCATCTTCTTGATAGCCAAGGCCCTGCTTACCGCCGTTGTCGGAATGATTGGCGTCGGCGGCGCCACCACAGCCTATTTCGTCACCAACTGCCGCTGGTATGAACGCCTTATGCTTTTCATCGGCGGCATTAGCCTGATTAATCCCACCACAATGACCGATGCCTTCGGCGTCATCATGTTAGTGTTGGTGTTCCTGCTGCAGAAGAGAAGAAAATCCCAAGAGATGGCTGCTGTATAAGCTAAGCAACCCTAATAAAGGAGCTGCCCTATGGCCAAATTCGCTGAAGGTTTAATTCAATCCCTCGCTTCCCTGGGCGTTAAGCGTATTTTTGGCGTTCCCGGGGGACCGTCCATTCCTTATATGGAAGCAATGCGCAATAACGGTATGGATTTTGTGCTGGTCTCCAATGAACAAAGCGCCGGCTTCATGGCGGAGGTCACCGGACGCCTTACGGGTATACCGGGGGTGTGCCACGCCACCTTTGGCCCAGGGGCGACAAATCTCACCACAGGTGTGGGAGGGGCGCTCTTAGATCGCTCCCCGCTCTTGGCTCTGACTACCGAAGTCAAAGATGAAGAACTGGGCCGCAAGGTACAGATGAATATTGACCACCAGGCCTTATACAGACCCCTGACCAAATGGACGGCTCGATTGACCGCGCAAAACTTTAAAGAGACCGTCGCCAATGCCTTCGAAATAGCCACGGCCGAGGCTCCCGGACCGGTGCATCTGGGCCTGCCCGCCAATATTGACGCCGCGGAGCTGCCTTCTTCCAGTCTGGTCAAGGAGTTTACACGGACCCCACTCCCCATGCCGGAGACCAAGATTCTGGCCGAGGCCGAAAAGATTATCCGCCAGGCCCAAAAACCCGTTCTGGCGATCGGGCTCACGGCCGTACGTCTGGGGCTGCAGCAAGAAATCCGGAAGTTTGTTTCCCAAAACCGGATTCCGGTATATTTAACGCCCATGGCTAAAGGAATGATTGTGGAGGATCACCCCTGTTACGCAGGCGTCCTCTTCCATGCCAAAAGCGATATTTCGGCTCAAATTTACCGACAGGCCGACCTGGTCATCGGACTGGGCTATGACCCCATCGAATTCAATTATGAATCCTGGATGCCAGCTTGCCCGCTGGTTCATTTTGATACTACGCCCGCGGATGTGGCTCCGTCAGTGGACGTGGCTTACGATGTAACAGGGGATCCGGCTGTCAGTCTTGGCTTTTTAAACAGCTTACAACTGCCTGCGTTTACCTGGGACCTGGAATCCATTGGCGCGAATAAACAAAGAATGCTGCAGGAACTCTGCCCGCAGACTTCCTCCTTCACGCCCGCCGATCTCTGTAAAGTATTAAGAAAAGTAATGCCGGCGGACAGCCTTCTCACTGCCGATGTGGGCGCTCATCTGCATTTGCTGGGACAAATCTGGCCGACCCCGGAACCGAACCGGCTGATTATGACCAACGGATGGTCCAGTATGGGTTATGGCATCCCCGCAGCCATTGGCGCCAAACTGTGCAAGCCCCAAAGGCCGGTGGCCTGCCTGATGGGAGACGGCGGTTTTCTGATGAACTGCGGAGAGCTTCTGACCGCCCGCAGACTGGGCTTGAACGTCGTGTTTATTGTCTTGTGCGACAGGAATTTAAGCCTGATTGAAGTGAAGCAGGCCTGGCAAAATGTACCCCCCTACGGTACCGACTTGTATGAAGGGGATTATTTCGCAGCCGATCATTTCCTGGGCGTACCGGTATTTAAGGCTCACGACGAGAGCGAAGCCGGAACGGCGCTGCATAAAGCCTTCTCCTGCTCCGGGCCGGCCATCATTGAAGCAGTCGTGGACGGATCCGTATATCATAACCTGATTACAAGGAGCTATAAATGAGATGAAAACTAAGAGAATCATTTTATGCGGTCTGGGGAATGTCGGCAAAACTTTCTTGCGGCTTGTGGCGGAACGCGAAAAAGACGTAGCGGCTAAATATGGCCTTCGTCTGGAAGTTGGCTGTGTCGTCGACCTGGGCGGTGCGGCTTTGTCCAAAGGCGCCCTGCCGCTGGGGGCCTTTCTGAATTATATTCAGGCGGGAGGAAAACTCGAAAATTTTCAGGATTACGGTCAGCCGGGGCTTACCGGCGTGGAAGCCCTTAAAAAAAATGATTTTGATATTCTGGTGGAGACCACGCCCACCAATTTAAAAAACGGCGAACCGGCCGCCAGCTTTGTGACTGCGGCCATTGAAAAAGGTATGGATGTGGTATCGGCCAACAAGGGGCCTTTTGTCCTGTATTTCGAGCATTTACAGGAACTGGCTAAAGCCCATCACAGCAATCTTTATATCAGCGCAGCCACCGGAGCGGCCCTGCCTTCCCTGGATGTGGGCAGATTCAGCACAGCGGGCGCGGATATTACCGCTATTGAAGGTATTTTAAACGGTACCACCAATTTTATCTTAACGAAAATGTCCCTGGAAAAATGCTCTTATCAGGACGCTTTAAAAGAAGCGCAGGCCATGGGCATCGCGGAAACCGACCCCACCCTGGATGTGGAAGGCTATGATACCCGCAATAAACTGATCTTGCTCTCCAATACGCTTTTGGGTACGAAATACGGTCTCGCGGACGTTCCTGTCACAGGAATCACGCAAATAACCCCTGCTGATATCGAGCGGACGGCGCAGGAAGGCAAAGTGCTGAAACTGGTAGCCAATGCGGAAATAAAAGACGGCCAAGTATCTTTATCCGTGCAGCCCAGAGCCCTGGGGCAAAATCACCCGCTGGCGGGCATCCATTATTCGGAAAAAGGAGTCACCTATACCACAGATACCATGGGGCAGATCACCGTGTTCGGCGGCAAAAGCTCTCCTGTGGGCGCGGCTGCCGCTCTCTTAAAAGACATCATTCACTCTGTCATGCTGAGACGCTAAGATTATCGAAGCATCTTTGGCTTGCATGATTTAGAGATCCTTCGCGCAGTTCACCCTGGGCCTGCGAAGGGCTCAGAATAACAAGAGCCTTCCCAAACAGGAAGGCTTTTTCTAATGAGAAAACCGGGCAATTAGTCTGATTGACTTTTGATGAGAAATAATGACACAATTGAGTATATGTTCACACAAATTCCAACGAAATGAGTGACTTCATGAAGAAAAAGCTACTGATATCAAGCGTTATCTCCTGTCTATTGTGGCTCTTCTTGCTCCCGCAGGCAAGTTTTGCACAGGAGGCCCGAGAATATGCGGGCAACGGTTTTTCTTTCTCCCTACCCACGGCTTACCGCCTTACTGAGACAAACCTGGAAGGCAATCTGCTCGTTTTTGCAAGTCCCTACAGTACCCTGAAGGTCTATACGCAGGAATTAGGCCCGCGGCTCTCCTTTCATACCTATATTGACTACGGCAACTATCAGTTAAAACTGGGCAAAGCCGGCTTCGAGGTCATCTCAGCCTCTTCCGGCAGCGTGAACGGCAACCCGGTGAGAAGAATCAGCTTCTCCAGGCCGGTCCTTACCAACTTGCCCAATGACAAGAACTTCTATCTTGAAGCCCATGTCTGGCTCAAGCAAAAGAATCTGGCCGTAACCTTTTGGGCCAAATCGGAACAAGCCTTTTTCGGGAACTTAAACGCCGATATGGAGCAAATTGTCCAAACTGTATCAGCGCAAGCTGTGCAAACGCCCGCCTTTATTCCGCCCGTAACGCTACCCCAGGATTCCCCGCATATCAAATATGAAGGAAGACAAACCACGCTGGATCTTCCTCCCGGCCAACTGTTGTGGGGCCGTTTTTACCCGGGCGTTCCTTTCTATGCCAACAGTTACGTAAAAATGCTAGAGAGCGAAGCCCAACTGGCCCACAAGTTCGAATTTCTGATGACTTATTGCACTTTCCCCAGTGATGAGCCCTATCCGGCCGCTGCCGTCCGTAAAGTCTATCAGGACGGGCGTGTGCTAATGCTGACGCTGCAGCCTTTTACCAAAGCGCTGGACTGGATTGCTGTGCCTGAATTTATCGAAGGCAGGCATGATGAAAAGCTGAAAGAATGGGCCAAAGGCTTAAAAGAACTGGATGAACCGGTTTTCGTGCGGCCGCTCAATGAAATGAACGGCGACTGGGACCCATGGTGCGCCTGGTTTTTCGGCAAAGATACCGATTTATACATTGAGGCCTGGCGGCATATTGTCGATATTTTCAAGGAGGCTGGGGCCGCTAACGTCTACTTTGTCTGGAATCCCCACGACCGCTCCTTCCCGGATTTCACCTGGAACAATCCACACCTGTACTATCCCGGAGACGACTATGTAGACTGGGTGGGACTGACCGGCTATAACAACGGTACAAGTCACCCGGCCGACATCTGGCGGGAATTTGATGAAATCTACCGCCCCCTGTATGACGAATACCTGTCCCGTTATCCCGCCAAGCCTTTCATGATTACGGAATTCAGCTGCAACGAGGTGGGCGGAGATAAAGCGAAATGGATTGAGCGGGCTTTTATCTCATTGGCCCAACAAAACTATCCTCAAATAAAAATAATCAACTGGTTTGATGCACAGGACAACGCCTGGCTCTACCAGATCGATTCCACACCTGAGGCGTTTTCTGCCTTTAAAAATGGACTGTACCGGCACAAATCACAAGAAAGTCTAAATAACTAAACATAGAATAAGGGCTGCTGTACCCAGCAGCCCTTATTCTATGGCAGATAGTTTTAGTATTTTTGAAGCCTGTACCTGTAATGAAATCACTTTTTTTCAGTAATACAGTTGAATGATTAAACATTGCGCAATGTGCATTCATTCTGAAAGGAGGCAGACATGGAATCTATCCTGTCGCTTAGAGAAAATACGCCGGCGGAACAGAAAAGCGGAAGCAATATTAAGACCGGCGTATTCAAACAACTCTATGAGACACATTATAAACGGGTCTATAACTATATCAGTTACCGTATCAATAACCACCACGACACGGGCGACCTGGTCAGCCAGGTTTTTGAACGGGTCATCCAAAAGTACGGCGCCTATGACCCGAAAAGAGCAGCCTTTGAAGCTTGGCTCATGGGAATCGCCCGTAATACCGTAACCGATTATTTCCGTTCCCAAAAAAGAAATTTTAGTGTTTCACTTGATTATGTCATCGGTTGCATTGCAGGGAACAATCAGCCCGAAGAAGTCATTGTCCTCAATGAAAGCAATAAAGCCCTCCTCCAAGCACTGGCAAAATTGAGTGAAAAAGAAAGAAATATTGTCGCCCTGAAGTATGCCGCTGAATTGAAAAACACGGATATTGCAAAAATGTTGGGGCTATCGGATTCCAATGTCGGCGTTATACTTTCCAGAAGTTTGGAAAAGCTGCGCAAAGAATTAGGAAAGGAAGGCGCGTTGCAATGAATAAAGAAAATCACAGCAGACAAATAGAAGAACTGTTAAAAACCGATTTCAGCCGCGAAAGCGATTCTCAGGAAAAAATATTGAATCAAATACTGAATAAGCTGGAGAATTCCCGGAACATTATTGAAGATAAAAAGGAGTCCTTACCCATGAAAAAAATATTTGTAAAACCTATTTTTACAGCAGCAATGGTGGTAGTGTTGATTACCGGCTTTGTCACAACTTCTTTCGGGCAGGATCTCTGGAGAATTATTAAAGAAATCAGTGTCGGCAAGCATGCGAAATATACTGTGATCGAACGCACAGGTACGCCGGATTTAACGATTCCCGAGGAATTGAAAGGAAAATTATATGATAAAAGCGGAAATGTCCTCGCGTATTTTCCTGAAAACGGGGCTATTTACAACCAAAGAGGCGAGGAAGTACTCATCTCCGTAGTGGTTTACGAAAATGAAGATGGAAGTGTTGTTACCAAGATAGAAGCACTGTCCAAAGAAGAACAGGCCGCGCGTGAAACCAGTCAAATGACTACCCTGACCGATCCGGAAAGCGCCAAGCCCTATCTTGCCTTTGATTTTTCCTTACCGGCCTATCTGCCCGAGGGTTATGCCTTTGACAGAATCCAGCTGTTCAACGATGAAAACGGTCAGCCGGTTGAGAATTGCGAGTATGCCTCTGTTTATTTCAGCAACGGGGACCAGGCCAAGGATATCTATTTGCAGCTCAGGCTGATGAATGAAGAAACTGCCTATGAAGCAGACATCGGCAATGTTGATGAAGTGGAGATCAATGGACATAAAGGAATTATCGGGGAGAGCAATCTTGATATAGAAATCGATGGCGTGATGTACATGTTCATGGCCGGAGCTTCGGGAATTAACAATGAACAACTGTTTAAAATGGCTGAATCGATCCGGTGAGGAACCAGCCCCCTGTCTCAAAAAAAGCAACCGCCCGGAGGCGGTTTACAGGACTGCTGTATCATCAGCAGTCCTTATTTATTATGGAAGCATCGGCGTGTTTGAGATAAACATCCGTCAGCACCGCCAGCAGAATTAGCACCGTGCCGGCCAAACCATGGGTGGAAGGTATTTCTCCCCAGAAAATTGCGACCCAGACGGGATTCAGGATGGCCTCAGTCAGGGCCAGGACAGTAGCCTGCAGGGGATGAATCAATTTGAGGCCGTAGACGAAGAGCACATGCGCCAGCGCAATCTGAAAAGCGCCCAGGTAGGCCAGGGACAACCATCCGGCTGAATCGATCCTGGTTATGACCGTGTGGTCGGGGAGAAAAGGCAGGACCAGAATGGCCGCAGACAGATTGCTCATACAGACCAGATTGATGGGCGGCGCTTCTTTGAGCCTGGATAGGGACAGATTGGTCAGGGCTAAGGCTACTCCGCTGCTGATACCCAGAATGTTGCCGATCAGATTGCTGCCCTGCCGGGGCTCCAGCAGAAAGGATATAATACCCGCAAAAATCAATGCTATCGGAGCCAGTGTGCGCCAATTAATCCGGACTTCCCGCATCCACACGCTGAAAATAAAAATGTACAACGGCGCCGTATACTGCAAGGCAATGGCATTGCCTGCCGAAGTCAGTTTGGTGGCCGTCACAAAAGAAATCACCAACCAGCTATAGCTTAAAATATAGCTCAGCACATACCTGTTGAAACGAATTTGTTTCGGCTTTATAAAAGGCAGGAGGACCAGTCCGGCCACTGCCGAGCGCAGACAGGCGATCGTCAGGGGGTCCACCTGAATCTGTTTAATGAATAATCCGCCCGTACTCCATAGAACTCCCGCTGTTACAGCTAAGATCATCCCACGCAGCTGTTGTGACATAATGCAACTCCTTCCGTGGGAGATTATAGCACGCGGGGAGGCTATTGTACAGGACGCAAACGGGCCGTAGACGCTGCAGGACCAACAGTAGGACTTTAAATCTTAAAGCGGCAGGATTTTCCCGACTGCAGAGAGAATACTTTCGGTGTGCATAAATTTTCACACTCTTCAGATAAAGAGGGTGCGCGCTATGTGGGCCGGCATGACCCTGCGGATTCGCCTGATTATTGTTCTTTTCCTGACCGTGACCGTACCCATCCTGGTCACCGGATATTTTATGTCCAGCCGGGCTGAAACCGCACTGCTTCAGGAAAAACAAAACAAGCTTTTTGGCTATGCCCGCCTGCTCGATACCTACCTGGAGGGCACCTATAATGATATTCTATCTGCAAAAGGTCTTAGTGATGTCGACCGGAAAACGAAGATCCTGGTCCTAAATGCAGCGCTGCGCGATTATACCGATGTGGTCGCCAAAGCCCATCCGGGTTTAGGAATCGGCTATTATTCCAGGGAATTAGACGCCATCTTGACCTACGGTCCCAGCGAGGAATTCGCTAATACCATCGGCCAGCCTATTTTTGAAGGCCACCAGGGTTATACCGTCATGGAAACAGGGCGGGAAATGGTGCAGATCGGGGATCTGGTCCGAGGGCCGATTATGAACTGCATGGTGCCGGTGATACGCGGCGAAGAAGTTATCGGCTACATCTGGTCCAATGAGCTTTTATCCGATATCAAAGCCCAGATAGCCGCTATGGAAAACAAAGTCTATGACACCATTCTCGTTGGATTGTTCGGCGCGCTTATCCTTGCCTATTTTTTGACTTCGAACCTGGTCCGGGATGTCATCACTTTAAAGCAGGGCTTAAGGACGCTGCATAAAAATATGTCCTTCCGCTTTCCCGCCCTACGCGGTGAAACCGGAGAAATTGCCGCCGCCATTAATGAAATGTCGGATGCCTTAAACAATATGAAGCTGCACTCAGAAAGCATTTCCGCCAGTACGCCCAACGGCCTGGTCACCTTAAACGAACAGGGCGTAGTGACTATCTTCAATATGTCGGCCGAACGCCTTTTGGGCTTGAGCGGTAAAGAAGCCGTCGATAATCATTACCGCTATGTATTTAATGCCTGGCCGCAGATTATCAGCATTCTGGATACCTCTTTCCACGGAGAACTCTATCAGAATAAAGAACTGACCCTGCATGTCCATAAAAACACGATTACCGTTCTCTTCACCACGACCGCCTTAGTCAGTGCGCAAAACGAACAGATGGGCCTTTTGATCATCATCAGTGACCTTACCGAAACAAAAAAGCTGGAAGAACAGGTGCGCCGGGCCGACCGCCTGGCTATATCGGGTGAACTGGCCGCCGGCATTGCCCACGAGGTCAGAAATCCGCTCACGGCCATAACCGGATACTTGCAGCTTTTGGCCGTCGATTTTGGACACGACGATCCCCGGCATGAATTTACGCGCATTATTGAAAAAGAAATTATTCGCTTAAACCGTCTGATTGACCAATTGCTCTACTTCTCCCGCCCCCTGCCGGCGCAGTTCGCGCTCCTTGACCTCCATCAGGTCGTCAAAGAAACCTTGCTCTTAATCAGCAATCCGGCTATTTTAAAAGATATTCTCATTAAGACTGAGTTTGCGGACGCCCTGCCCCCGGTTAAAATTGACGCGGTGCAGTTTAAGCAGGTGCTGATTAACATTATTTTAAACGCCGTTCAGTCGATGGGGCCCTCCGGTGTCCTTATGCTCCGCACCTCCTATGAAGAAAAGATTTCTCACGTCCGGCTGCAAATCGAAGATACGGGACCGGGGATTCCCCCGGAGTATATTCCTCGTCTCTTTGATCCCTTCTTTACCACCAAAGAAACAGGGACCGGGCTGGGTCTGGCGGTCGCCGACAAAATCTTGGAAGTCCATCATGGTTATATTGAAATTGAGAGCGTACCCGGCCAGGGCACCTGTTTCTCGATATATCTGCCGGTAAGGACAGGAGGAAGCGAAGATGAATAATCCTCTCTACACCATTTTGGTGGCTGATGATGAGCCTAATGTTCGCTCACTCTTAAGCAATATCTTGAGAAAAGAAGGATATGAGGTTGTCACGGCTAAAAATGGCCGGGAAACACTGGCTGTTTTTAAAAAAGCATCTCCTGACTTGATTTTATTGGATATACGCATGCCCGGGCCGGATGGTATTGAAACCTTTAATCAAATCCGCCAGGAAAACGACGATGTCCTGGTCATCATGATGACGGCGCACGGAACAATTGAAACAGCTGTGCAGGCTATGAAAATGGGAGCTTTTGATTATCTGGTCAAGCCCTTTAATCTGGAAGAAATCAAACTGATGATTCAAAAAGCCTTTAAAATGCGTCAAATCAGCGCGGAGCTCACAGTCCTCCGTGAGGTCACCGCAGACAGCAACCTGCATAACATTATTTTTGAAAGCCCGATGATGCAAGACGTCCTGCATTTAGCCAATATCGTCAGCAAAAATGATACGACGGTGCTCCTGCGCGGAGAGAGCGGTACCGGCAAGGACCTGCTGGCCCGCTATATCCACGCCAACAGTGCCCGCGCCGAATACCCCTTTGTTAAAATCCACTGCGGGGCGCTGCCGGATACACTGGTGGAAAGCGAACTGTTCGGCTATGAAAAAGGCGCCTTTACCGGAGCTATCGGTCGAAAGTACGGTAAAATCGAGCTGGCTAAAGGCGGCACTTTGTTCCTGGATGAAATCGGGGAAATCCCCCTGCAAACCCAGATCAAGCTTCTGCGCATTCTGCAGGACCGGGATTTTGAGCGTCTGGGCGGGACGGAAACCTTAAAAACCAACGCCCGCTTCATTGCCGCCACTAACAAAAATCTGGAAGAAGCCATTCTCCAGAAAGAATTCCGTACAGACCTTTTTTACCGTCTGAATATCTTTCCTATTCATATTCCTCCCTTACGCGAAAGAAGAGAGGACCTGCCAAAACTCACAGAGCATTTTATCCAGCATTTTTGTCGTGAATTGGGCCGGCCGCCCCTGACGCTATCGGCGGAAACCTTGCTGCTTTTGCAGCTGTATGATTGGCCGGGCAATATCCGGGAATTGGAGAATACCATTGAACGCGCGGTAATCCTGACCATGGGCGAACAAATCACCCCGCAGGTCTTGCCGCAAAACATCAATAAATTCAGAGGCCCCTCTCCGGAAATATTCGCCCCCTCCGAGAGTGACCGCTCCCTTAAAGACGTTATGGGCGATATTGAGAAGCAAATCATTAAAAAAGTTTTGAAAGAAACCTCCGGCAACCGTTCCAAGGCGGCCGACAAGCTGGGCATCAGCCGCCGGGCTTTGCACTATAAATTGGTGGAGTACCAGCTGGCGGAAGAAGAGTAACCAAACACGCAATATTTTTCTCAGTTTTTTCAACAGATGCGCAATAAATTGCGCATCTGTTTTTTTCCACCATCCGCAAAAAATCCGGACGCCCTTCAATCCTAAGCCCCGAATCATTTCGTCTTACCGGCACGTTTCTTGCTTTATATATAATCGGGTCGGCAAAGGAGGTGTATCCGCTTTACTCTTTTTGAACGTGCCTTCTCCAAATTTGCCCAGGGGAAGCTGTTACGGTCAAAACAAAGGAAATCATTTAAATTATTAAAAAATAGAAGGGAATTCTTCAAAGGAGGAAGAAATATGATTAAAAGATTTACCGCAGTATGTGTTGCTCTGGTACAAAGGTATCTTCCCGATCCGTATCTTTTTGCCGTCATCTTAACATTTCTTGTCTTTATCATGGGTCTGGGCATAGCCCAAAACTCTCCTATGCAGATGATTCAGCACTGGGGCAGCGGCTTCTGGTCATTGCTGGCCTTCTCTATGCAAATGGCTTTGGTGCTGGTAACCGGACACACCCTGGCTTCCAGTCCCCCCTTTAAAAAGCTCCTGGGCGCTATTGCCGGCGCAATGAAAAATCCGGCGCAGGCCATTATGACCACGACCTTCGTAGCGTTGATTGCCGCCTGGATTAACTGGGGCTTCGGCCTGGTTATCGGCGCACTGTTAGCGAAAGAAATGGCCCGAAAAGTCAAAGGCCTCGACTATCCATTGGTAATCGCCGCCGGTTACATTGGCTTTATTATCTGGCACGCCGGTTTCTCCGGGTCCGTTCCTCTGCTCATTGCTACGAAGGGACATTTTCTGGAAGCAACGATCGGTCTCATCCCCACCTCGGAAACGATTTTTGCTTTATTCAACGTTGTGCCGGTTCTTATCCTGATTGTCACACTGCCCTTTTTGACCAAAGCGATGATGCCCGATGCAAACAAAGTTATTGCGATTGACCCGTCTCTTTTAGCCGAGGCGGAAACAGCCGCTGTTGCTCCCAAGTCGGCTATGACGCCGGCCGATAAATTGGAAAACAGCCCTATCGTTTCCTGGCTGGTAGGCCTGATGGGCGTCGCCTATATCGTCTGGTATTTTGCAACCAAGGGATTCGCCCTGAACCTGGATATCGTCAACTTCATTTTCCTCTTCCTGGCGATTATTTTCCACGGTACGCCCCGCCGTTTCCTGGACGCTTTGATCGTAGCGGCCAAAGGCACCGCCGGCATTATCCTGCAGTTCCCCTTCTATGCCGGGATTATGGGCATGATGACGCAATCAGGCCTTGCTGCCATCATCTCTAACTGGTTTGTCGCCATCTCTACCCCGCTCACCTTCCCGCTCTTTACTTTCCTTTCCGCCGGCCTGGTTAACCTGTTTGTTCCTTCCGGCGGAGGACAGTGGGCCGTGCAGGCCCCCATTATGATTCCCGCCGGGATCGACTTGGGCGTTTCTACTGCCAAAACAGCTATGGCTGTGGCTTGGGGCGACGCCTGGACCAATATGATTCAGCCTTTCTGGGCTTTACCCGCGCTCGGTATCGCCGGTCTCAACGCCCGTGATATCATGGGCTACTGCGTTGTGGCCATGATCTTCAGCGGCTTCGTTATTGGTCTGTGCCTGATGCTTATATAAATCATCCCGTCAGGACAAATTCATTCTCAAAGGAAGTGTTTTCTATGAACAAAGTCACGACACTGCAAGAAGTAATCAAGAAGTTCTCCGACGGTCAAACGATTATGATTGGCGGTTTTCTGGCGGTGGGCACGCCGGAAACCCTGGTCGACGCTATCATTGCCAACAATATCCGGGATCTGACCCTTATTGCCAATGATACCGGCTTTATAGACAAGGGCATCGGCAAGCTGGTGGTGAACAAACTCTTGAAAAAAATTATTGTCTCCCATATCGGCACCAATGCGGAAACCGGTCGGCAAATGAATGCGGGTGAACTTGAAGTGGAATTGACGCCCCAGGGCACACTGGCCGAAAGAATCCGCTCCGCCGGTACGGGACTAGGCGGAATACTCACGCCAACCGGAGTAGGCACTATTGTCGAAGAAGGCAAAGAGAAACTCACCCTCAACGGCAAAACCTACCTCCTGGAGACACCGCTTTCGGCCGACATTGCTTTAATTAAAGCCGCTAAGGCGGACACTTCCGGCAACCTGATTTACCGCCGTTCCGCCAGAAACTTTAATCCCTTAATGGCGATGGCCGCGCAACTGGTCATTGTGGAAGCCGAAGAAGTGGTTGAAACCGGCAGCCTGGATCCTGACCAGGTGATGACTCCGGGTATACTGGTTGATATGATTATCCAGGCTTGAAGGGAGGAATGAAAATGGCTAATGCGCGAGAAATTATCGGTAAAAGAACCGCCCGTCTTTTTTCTAACGGCGACCTGGTCAATTTAGGCATAGGTATGCCTACGGTGGTAGCCAACTACTTGCCGGAAGGCGTCAATATTATTCTACACTCGGAAAACGGTTTTGTCGGTGTTGGACCCACCCCCGCACAAGGGCAGGAAGATAAGGACCTGGTCAATGCCGGAGGGCAGCCTGTGACCTTTTTGCCGGGCAGCGCCTTCTTCGACAGCGCCATGTCTTTTGGGATTATCCGCGGCGGTCACCTGGCGGCCACTGTCCTGGGCGCACTGCAGGTGGATGAAAAAGGGAACCTTGCCAACTGGATGATTCCGGGAAAAATGGTGCCGGGGATGGGCGGCGCTATGGATTTGGTGGCTGGAGCAAAACTGGTCATTATCGCCATGGAGCACGCGGCCAAAGACGGTTCTCCCAAAATCTTAAAAAAATGCACGCTGCCTCTCACAGCCGTCCAGGCGGTGGACTATATTGTCACTGAGCTCGGCTTTATGGAAATAACGCCCGACGGCATCGTACTGCGGGAACTGGCGCCCGGCGTAACTGTCGAGGAAATTCAGTCCAAAACCGAGGCGACTTTGATTGTTGCGCAAAACCTGAAACTGATGGAAGTTTAACCACTTAAATTATATCTGGTTCTATTCAGAAGGGGCACACCTTGGGGGTGTGCCCCTTCACCAATGAATCCCCGCTTTAATACAATGCGCCTGATATTTAATCTTCTTGCCCTTGACCCCTCCTGCCCTTCCGGATATAATTACCTCAACATTCTATTTTTAAGGGGTTCATGTATGAAAGAAAAACCTATTTCCTATTCCAGTACCGTCATGTCGCAGGTGATGCTGCCCAGCCAGGCCAATCCCGCAGGCAATGTCCACGGCGGGGAAATTATGAAGATCATGGATACCGCCGCGGGTGTTGTAGCCCGTAAACACTGCCGCACCAATGTAGTGACAGCGCGGGTGGATGAGCTGGAATTCCACCTGCCCATTCTGGTAGGGGAACTGTTGACTTGCAAGGGGCATCTGGTTTATGTGGGCAGAAGCTCTATGGAAGTAGCTGTTATGGTGGAAGTAGAGAATCTTCTGACTGAACTTCCGGCCAGAAAAGCGCTTTCCGCTTATTTCACCATGGTAGCCCTGGATAAAAACGGCATCCCCACGCCCGTACCGTCCTTAAAACTGGAAACGGCCGAAGAGGAAGCAGCCTTTGAGGAAGGCCGGCTGCGCCATGAGTTCTACAAAAAGAAAAAACAGTGCAAACAATAAGCCGTATTCACAGTCCGCTTTTGCATATAATAAAACAGATATGAACTAAGAAACAATGGAGTGATTCCCATGATCCCTTTGCGCGACAGTACCCGCTCCTGCTCCTTTCCTTATGTCACCGTAGCGATTATCATCCTCAACCTGTATATCTACTTTGTGCAATTTACCAGCAACCCGAATGCCCTGGAACAACTCATCATCCATTACGCCCTGATTCCGGCCCGTTTTGCTGAAGGATTGCAAGCCTATTCCTGGGCCGGTTTTCTTCATTCTCCGCTCGTGACCGCGACCTTCCTGCATGGCAGCTGGTTTCATGTCCTCTTCAACATGCTTTACCTGTGGATCTTTGGTGACAATATTGAAGACCGTCTGGGACATGTGCGGTTTTTACTTTTTTATCTCCTGGCCGGCGTGGCCGGTAACATTGCCCATATTCTCCTCAATTTCGATTCTCCCATCCCGCTGGTCGGCGCCAGCGGCGCCATCGCCGGCGTTCTGGGCGCTTATTTTATCACCTTCCCTCGCTCCAAGATCACTACCTTATTCTTTGTTTTCTTTTTTATCTTCGTCCGTCCTATTCCGGCTATCTTTTTTCTGTTTTTCTGGTTTGTGCTGCAGCTGGCCAACGGCCTGGGCAGTATCGGCATTATGGGGGAAACCACAGCCTGGTGGGCCCATATCGGCGGCTTTCTGGCCGGGATCGGTCTGATGCTCCTGCTTAGGAAAAGAAATCGCTCCCCCTACGACTCGATATACTAAGCTGTCCTTCTTCCCTCTTCTATCATCCGGAGTCCCCGTCTTCATCATCCTGAGCTTGTCGAAGGATCTTACTGTTAACATAAGCAAGTCCCTGTCCGCGGATCAACCCGCAGGCAGGGACTTGCTGTATATAGCGCTATTTTCTTATTTTCCGGGAAATAATTTCATATTTGGATGATTTCCAACAAGAAAATCAAAAAGGGTATGGTGATGAAGGCAAGCAAATGGTTTAAAAGGACACCCCGGTCGCCCAAGCTGCCGTCGCAGCCGTAGGAGCGGGCAAACACTCCGGCCATCAGCATGGCCGGCGTAGCCGACATCATCACGGCCACTCCTGTCAGCAGCGGGTCCACCCGCAGCATTTTTAAGACCACCATAATGATCAGCGGGAAAATCAGCAGGCGTAGCGCGGTAACCGCATAAAGGCGCTTGTCCGCGAATATTTCCTTCAGCGGCATCCCGGCCAGAGAATTACCGACAATCAGCATGGCTAGGGGAATCGTCAGGTTCCCCACCCACTGCAGGGAGGTCAGGATAACATAAGGCAGCTTAATCTGCGTAAAGAAAAGACCGTAGCCTAGTATCACGGCAATCAGCCCAGGATTGAGGAGGCGCTTAAAGAGATTGCCGTTGGAGTGGCCGGATAAGAGCAGGATGCCGTAGGTAAACAGCAGCACGATGACAATGAAGTTAAAGGCGGAAGCATAAAAAAGACCCAGCTGGCCATACATGGCATTAACCACAGGGTAGCCCGTAAACGTGGTATTGCCGAAAATAAGGCAGAGCTCCAGCACTGCCATCTGCCCATGGGGAATATTTTTGAAGCGCCTGCGCCCGAGATAGGCCGTCAGCACAAAAACAGCGTGGACGCACACGGAGATAATCACGATGTGGACGCTGCTGATGAGAAGCTCCCGGGAAAACGGCTGGTTCATCGAAGCGATGATCAGCGCGGGGAAGGTCAGTTTCATCAAAACATTACTGAACTCATGGGCGCCCCGATTGGTTATCACACCCAGTCTGGAGCTTGTATACCCTACGCCCGCCACGATAAACAAAACAAATAAATCTTTAAAAACATTCACAAAGTCCATGGTTGTTGCTGCACTCTATTCCCTTTCTGCCGGCAGATCCTTATACGACGCGTATGATCCGTGCATCGTTCCGGACGACAATCTGGCCAAAGCTTGCGTGATACCCTGCTCCATATATTTCTTGCTTTCATCCCGCAACCCGAGACGCTGATAGACAAAGCCCAGGTTATAATAGGCCAGGCTGAAATATTCATCCAATTCCACTGTATTTTTCAAATATTGAGCAGCCTGGAGAAAACAGCTTTCCGCTTCCTCTCCACTGTCCTTTTCCGTAAGCGTCAGCCCCATCTGATAATAGGTCAGTCCTAAGTTAAAGTGCCCTTCCGTCCGGTTCGGATCCAACAGCACTGCGGCCTGAAACAGCCATGCCGCTCTGGCGTAGTCCCCCCATGAAGCCTGCTCGATCCCGTCATGGATGATCTCAGCGGCGATATGGGGATTGTATGTATTCAGCCAATAAATGTAGGAAGATACATCCGCATGGCTCGGACGGTGCCCCAGAACATAAATCATGGAGCCTGCAATAGCCTGCCAGAAATCTCGGGGATTCAGCTTTTTCTCAAAAGCCCCCAGGAAAATCGGATAATAAAAGTGAGCGGGCATTTCTACCGGAGCGTCTATTTCCCCCGGAATCAAAAGATACACCAGCTGTTCACTCCAGGAATCATCCCATGGCTGGTATTCCCGCATCGCTCTGTCCTCCTCTCATTTAGGACAATTTTCTGATTTTATTCTTTATATTACTTATTCGCTATGGATCAGGCAACTCCTCTTGTGTTTTTTACCCTGACAGGTCCCCAGCGCTTCCATTTTTTCTTCAATATGACTTTTGATCCGCCACCAACTGGTTGCCCAGTTGCAAAAGAGGAGGTGACCCTGCGGTCCTTTGCCCACCAGCCGCTGAACTACACATTCCGGCCGTAAATATTCCAAAAAAAGAATGACTCTGTCCACATACTCGTTTAGGCTAATCAGGCTGATTTCGCCTTTTTCGTACATCTTGCCCAAAACGGTATCCCGTACGATATATAAAGAATGCAGTTTGACGAAATCAACTTCCAGCACGGAGAGCACTTTGGCGTTTTCGATGACGTCCAGTTCCCCGTCCCAGGGCAGGTTGAGTATGAGATGGACGCATACCGCAAAGCCGTAACGTTTGATTAGGTGAACGGCGGCAATGAACTCGGCCAGCGTATGCCCCCGATTAATCTTTTGCAGCGTATGATAATTTACCGTCTGCAAGCCCAGCTCAATGGTGATATCCAGATCCTTCTCCCCAGCGAGCGTCTGCAAAAATTCCAGATGTTCCTCGCCGACGCAATCCGGCCGGGTGGAAATGGCTATTCCCACCATATCCGGGGTTTCCGCAGCCGTGCGCATATTCTGCTTGAATTGGGCCAAAGGCAGATACGTATTGGTGAAAGACTGAAAATAGGCGATAAATTTATGCGCATTAAACCGCCGGGCCATGAACCGGCTGTTTTGGTCCAATTGGTCGCGTACGGAAAGCGTGGCCGGTAACCCCTCGAAGCCGGAGCCTTCCTCGTCACAGAAAATACAGCCCCCCGTTCCCACCAGCCCGTCACGGTTGGGACAGGCGCCGACTAGGTTCACCGGCAGCTTATATACTTTTTCCCCATATTTGTCCTGCAAATATCCGGAGTAGTCTCGATACAGTTTATGCTCCGCCAATAAATTTACCTCTTTTTCTTATAATGTAATGTTATAATAGAGTCTATATATTAAAATACTCCCGGAAAGCGAAGTGTACCTGTGGAAGCAATCAAAGATATCATCGTCTTGGCGCTCTTAGTCTACATGTTCAAGAAGCGCATCTTAATAGGGCATATCTTTATGTCCTGCGCTATCCTGTTCGGACTGCTGCATGCTCTTACGCCCTTCAAGCTTGTGGAACTGGTTTATATCACCATAACCACGCCTTCAAATGTTTCCATCTATATCGCCCTGTATTTAATTACCTTCCTGGAAAGAATCATGCGTAAGACCGGCGCCCAAGCCAAGCTGGTCGAAGGTCTGGTCAAGGTCTCCGGCAACCCCCGCGTCTCCATGGCGGCGCTGCCGGCCATTATCGGGCTGCTGCCTTCGCCGGGCGGGGCCAGGTTCTCCGCCCCGCTGGTGGAAAGAGCCGCGCAAAATATCGGGGCCACCCCTGAAGATAACGCAGCGATCAACTACTATTACCGGCACCTCTGGGAATATTTCCTGCCGCTGTATCCGGCCACGCTGGTGGCAGCTGAAGTACTGCGAGTGCCCCTGGCTAAATTTATCCTCTTAATGCTGCCTTACACGGCGATCACCATCCTGGCCGGAATAACGCTGTTTCGCAAAGTAAATCCGCTTCCCCAGGAAGAGGAAACCGTTGGAAAGACCGATGCCCTCAAAGCCTGGAAAGCCCTCCTGGAAGGATTGACCCCCATTGTGGCCATTACCCTGCTGGTTCTGCTCAGCGGGATGAATATAGCGCTCGCTCTGACGCTGGTTCTGGTCATTATGCTGATCTATTACCGGATTGCTCCGAAAGATATCGGCGTCATGCTGATAGACGCCCTGGAACTGCGTCTCTTATATATGCTGATGAGCGCGCTGTTTATGCGGGAAGTCCTGGTGGCCACCGGCAGCACCGTACAACTGCTGGCCTGGTGCCAATCCTTAGGCTTAAGTCCTCTGCTGATTACCATCATCTTTCCGATGCTGATGGGCCTTTTGACCGGCGTAACCTTGGCCGGTGTGACCATGGCCATGCCGGTGGTGGTCACCCTGGCCGGACCGGATAATCTCTTAGCTCTGGGTACGCTGGCATTCGCCTCCATTGTGATCGGCATCATGCTCTCACCGACCCACTTATGCCTGATCATGTCGATAGAGCACTTTTCCGCTGATTTCGGCAAATCCTGGGTTAAGCTGGTCCTGCCTTATCTTTTGATCATGGCCTTCGCGCTGGCCTATTATTATATCCTGTCTGTTGTCTAGCCTTTTATAACGGCTTCGTACGGGAGCCCGGCTTGATTGCCGGAAGGCCTTGGGCGCACAGGGGGCACTCCACGGGATCCCAGGAGACCACCTCTAAAGGCAGCAAGCTGTAATATGGGTAACCCAAATCGACCTTGCCGTTAGAGCGGTCCACCAGGGAGGCCACGCCGACAACTTTTCCCTCGGCCGCCTTCACTACTTCGATGACCTCCAGGACGGACCCGCCGGTCGTGATAACGTCTTCTACCACTAGAACCCGCGCGCCGGCCGGAATTTTAAAGCCGCGGCGCAGCGTCATTACACCATTCTCTCTTTCGGCAAATAAGGCCAAAGCATTGATCTGCCGCGCGATCTCATAAGCTAAGGTAATGCCGCCCAGAGCCGGGCCGATGACGATATCTATATTTTTCTCCGGTATTTTTGCCGCCAGTTCCTGTGATAAGATTTCAACCGTGCGGGGATTTTGCAAGACCAGGGCACATTGCAGATACCGGTCGGAATGCCGGCCGGAGGTCAGCAAAAAATGGCCTTCCAACATGGCTTCATTTTCTTTAAATATCTTGATAATTTCCTCTCTATTCATATCAGTGCCTCCTTAATTTCTTCGATTATCTGCGAAGCCGCCTCGTTGGGGCTCTTTGCTTTTGTAATCGGCCTGCCCACCACCAGATAATCCGCCCCCGCGCGAATCGCCTCACCCGGCGTCATAACGCGTTTCTGGTCTCCTGCGGCCGCCCAGAGGGGGCGCACGCCGGGACAGATAATCTTAAAATTAGGCCCGCACCCTTCGCGTATCAGCCGGATTTCCTGCGGGGAGGCCACCACCCCGTCCAGGCCTGCTTCCTGGGCCAGCCGGGCCAACCTTGCCACTGCCTCCGCTGTCCCGCCTGCGCCACAGACACCGATCTCCACGAGATCTGTATCATCCATGCTCGTCAGCACAGTTACCGCAACCAACAGCGGCTTCGGCGTTTTTTGCCGGGCCGCTTCTTCCTGCACGGCCAGGGCCGCCTGGCGCAGCATTTCCCGCCCCCCGGGCGCGTGCACATCCAACAAAAAAGCGCCTTCCCGACAGGCTTGCCGGCAGGCCTGCGCCACCGTGTTGGGGATATCGTGAAATTTTAAATCAAGAAATACTTCCTTACCCATTTCTCTTAATTTTTTTACCGCCTGGCCATTACTTGCCAGGTATAATTCCAATCCCACCTTGAACAAAGCCGCTTCGGGCAGAGACTTCACCAACTGCTCCGCTTCCTTCCAGGCAGGGAAATCCAGGGCTACAATCAGCTTATTCCGTGCTCCCAGGTTCTTCTGCATCACAACATCACTCCTTCCAGGCGACACCAATAAGATCGCTTATCCTCTTAATTCCATGAGTCAGACAATATGCGTTTAAACCCTCGGCGACCTCTACACAGCAACAGGGATTGATGAATTGCCCTGTCCCTATCGCGACCGCGGACGCTCCCGCCATGATGAATTCCAGGGCGTCGGCCGCCGTAACGATGCCGCCCAAGCCGATGACAGGTATTTTTACTTGCTGCGAAACTTGCCAGACCATTCTGAGCGCCACCGGCTTCATGGCCGGACCGGAAAGACCGCCTGTGATATTGGCCAGCCGCGGCTTTCTTTTTTTTATATCGATGGCCATCCCCAGAAGCGTATTAACCAGCGTTAGCGCATCGGCGCCCGCCTCCTCCACGGCCAGGGCAATTTCCACAATATCAGTGACATTGGGGGAGAGCTTGACGATTAAAGGGAGGGCCGTGGCGGCCCTGATCTGCCTGACCACATCCGAGGCCAGATCAGCCCGGCTGCCGAAGGCGAGCCCCCCGGCTTTGACATTGGGGCAGGAAATATTGATCTCCAGCCCACTGACCACGGGGCATTCGCTGAGCTTTTCCGCCACATAGCAATAATCTTCCGCCGTATTGCCGGCGATATTGACGATCACCGGCGCGCCGCAGCCGGCCAAAGGCGGCAGATATTCTGCGATAACCTTATCCACTCCCGGATTCTCCAAGCCAATGGCATTTAAGAGTCCGGAGGGGGTTTCCACCAAACGCGGCGGCGGATTGCCGGCTCTCGCCTCACGGGTGACCCCTTTGACGACAACAGCGCCTAATTGATCCAGCGGGAAAAAATCCGTATACAGTTCCCCGAAGCCAAATGTGCCCGAGGCGGTCATCACAGGGTTTTTCATTTTAATGCCGGCAATTTCCACACCCAAATCCGGCTCTTTGGCAAAAGACGTATTCATTAGCTAAAGATTCACCTCCGTATCCCAGAAAACGGGGCCGTCTTTACATACTTTCAGATACCCTTCCCGGCCGGACCCCTTGTCACAGGAGCAACCCAGGCAGGCGCCGACCCCACAGGCCATGGCGCTTTCCAGGGAGACTTGCAGCGGAATGTTCTGCGCCCGGGCCAGGCGCGCCACCTCGGCCAGCATGCCGTGCGGGCCGCAGGAATAAAACCTGGCCGGTTTTTCTTTTTCCAGGCTTTGTTTCAGAAGTTCCGTCACCAGGCCCCTGTGCCCCAAACTGCCGTCTTCGGTAGCCCAGAATGCGGGCAGAGCGCTTAAATCTTGCGCTGTTTCCAGCAGCCCGGCATTTTTCGCGCCGCCGAACAGGGTAATCTCATTCGCTCCGGCCAGTTTCTGACCCAGGAATATCAGCGGGGCCAACCCAACTCCGCCGCCGATGAGATACACTTTCTCCCCGGCAATTTCCGTATCGAACCCCCGGCCCAGCGGACCGACGACATCTACCTCATCCCAGGCCATCAGCTCAGTCATAAGGGCGGTGCCCCTCCCCACCGCCTGGTACCAGACCACCACCAGGCCCTCTGCGGGCAAGGCCCTGCAGATGCTGAGGGGCCGGCGCAGCAACGGGTCCGAGCCTTTTGCCGTTTTTATATGCACAAACTGTCCCGGCTTTGCCTCCTGCGCGATTTCCGGCGCTTCGAAGGTCAAAAGATAAGCCTCTCTCGTCTTAATTTGGGCACGCACCGGGGCCCGGGGAATATGATATTTCATCAGCGCACCTCCTATAGGTAATCCTGCAAGGCTTTAATCATAACCGGCCCCTGACTTTGTTCAATTACCTTCAAAAGGCCCTTAAACGTATCGAGGGAAGTCAGGCAGGGAATATTGAACTCTACCGCGGCCCGGCGAATCTGGAAACCGTCGCGTTGGGAGTTTTTCCCCCTGGTTAAAGTATTGATAACAAAACCGAGGTTGCCTCCGCGAATCAAATCCAGTACGCTGGGGCTGCCTTGCCCGATTTTAGCCACTTCCTTTACCGGTACGTGGTTCTCATATAAGAATCTGGCTGTTCCGCCGGTGGCCCAGATATCAAAACCCAGCCCGGAGCACATCCGCAGAAGCGGCAGCGCTTCCTCCTTATCCTTATCGGCAATGGTGGCCAGAATCTCTCCCGTCTTGGGAATCTGATAACCTGCTCCGAGAAAGGCCTTGTGCAGCGAGGAGACAAAATCTTCCGCCAGGCCCATGACCTCGCCGGTTGATTTCATTTCCGGGCCCAAAGAGGGTTCCACATCGATTAATTTATTGAAGGAGAAGACCGGCATCTTGATAGCCACCAGCGGCAGGGGCTTTCTTAACCCGCCTGCGTAACCCATGTCGGCTAAGGTTTCACCCAACATGATCCGCGTAGCCAGCTTAACCATGGGAATACCTGTGACCTTGCTTAAGAAAGGCACGGTGCGGCTGGCCCGGGGGTTTACTTCCAGCACATAGATTTGATTATCGAAAATAACATATTGAATATTCACCAATCCCCTGGTGTTCAAACTCAGCGCGATTCTTTCCGTATAGGCCGCCAGGGTGTCCAGGTGCGCCTGTTCCAGGGTTTGGGGCGGATAGATGGCCACACTGTCGCCGGAGTGTACCCCGGCCCGTTCCAGGTGTTCCATAATGCCGGGGATCAGCACCTGGGCGCCGTCGCAGACAGCGTCTACTTCCACTTCCTTGCCCATCATGTAGCGGTCCACCAGTACAGGATGTTCCGGCGAGACGCGCACCGCTTCCTCCAGGTAAGTGGTCAGTTCTTCTTCGTTATAGACGATCTCCATAGCCCGGCCCCCCAGCACATAGGAGGGGCGCACCAGGACGGGGAAGCCCAGCTTCAGGGCAATATCTTTGGCTTCATCCCGGCTGGTGGCTGTGCTGCCCACCGGCCGAGGAATCTTTAGCTCTTCCAAGAGCGCGTCAAACCTTTTCCTGTCTTCGGCGCGGTCGATATCATCCACGCCGGTCCCCAGCACCCGGACGCCCGCTTCTGAGAGCGGCTTGGCCAGGTTGATAGCGGTCTGCCCGCCGAATTGAACCACCACGCCCAAAGGCTTTTCGGCTTCAATTATATTTAAGACATTTTCCAGCGTCAGCGGCTCGAAGAAGAGTTTATCGGAAGTATCCGGGTCGGTGCTGACGGTCTCCGGATTGTTATTGATAACGATGGATTCCATCCCGGCGTCCCGGATGGCCCAGGCCGAATGGACGGAACAGTAGTCGAACTCGATGCCCTGACCGATGCGGATGGGCCCGGAACCGAGCACTACCACTTTCTTGTTGTCCGAAGGCGCGAGTTCATCTTCTTCATTGTAGGTGGAGTAATAATACGGCGTAGTGGCGGCAAATTCTCCTGCGCAGGTATCCACCATGCGAAAAGATGCTTTAACGCCCAGGGCCTTTCTTTTTTCGCGCATTTCTTTTTCCGGGATACCCATTATGTGGGCCAGCTGTTTATCGGAAAACCCTGATTTTTTAGCCAGGATAAGGTCTTCCGCAGTCCATTCCTTTTTATCCTCCAGCATCTTTTCCAAACAGACAATATGCCGGAAACTGTCCAGGAAAAAGACGTCAATGCCCGTAATCCGGTTGAGCTGCTCGACGGAGATATCGCGCCGCAGGCACTCCGCCACGGCAAAAAGCCGTTCATCGTCCATCAGTTTGAGTTTATCCACGAGTTCCTTCCAGGTATACTTACGGAACTCGGGAGCCAGAAGCGTCACAAAGTTCATTTCCAGTGAGCGGATCGCCTTCAATAAAGCCGAGGGAAGATTCCGGCCCAGAGCCATCACCTCGCCGGTGGCTTTCATCTGGGAGCCCAATGTGCGTTTGGCTTTGGCGAATTTATCAAAGGGCCAGCGCGGTATTTTTACGACCACATAGTCGATGGCCGGTTCAAAGCAGGCTGAGGTGGCGCCGGTAACGCTGTTGGCTATTTCATCGAGGGAAAAGCCCAAAGCAATCTTAGCGGCCACTTTGGCAATGGGGTAGCCGGTGGCTTTGGAGGCCAGCGCCGAGGAGCGGCTGACCCGCGGATTCACTTCAATGACATAATACTGGCAGGAGCTGGGGTCCAAGGCGAACTGAATATTGCAGCCGCCTTCGATGCCCAGCGCCCGGATGATCCTCAGCGCGCTGGAACGCAGCATCTGATAATCCCGGTCGGATAAAGTCTGCGTCGGGGCCACCACAATGGAATCCCCGGTATGGATACCCACCGGGTCAATATTCTCCATAGAGCACACGGTGATGCAATTGTCCAGGGAGTCTCGTATAACCTCGTATTCGACTTCTTTCCAACCGGCTACGCTGCGCTCCACTAAAATCTGATGAATCATGCTGTATTTCAGGCCCCGGGTGGCAATATCGGCCAGCTGTTCCGCGTTGTCGGCCACGCCGCCGCCCGTTCCGCCCAGGGTGTAGGCAGGACGGACGATTAAAGGATAACCGATTTCTTCGGCAAACTTCAAGGCAGCCTCCACGCTGCCGACAATGCTGGAGGCCGGTACCGGCTCGTTGATTTCCGCCATGGTATTCTTAAAGATCTCCCGGTCCTCCGCTTTCTCAATAGCCGTAAGCGGGGTGCCCAGAAGCTGCACATTTTCCTCTTCCAATACGCCGGCCTGGGCCAGGTTCATGGCCAGATTCAGGCCCACCTGTCCGCCCAGGGTAGCCAACAGGCCCTGGGGTTTTTCTTTTTTGATGATCTCCGCCACGGCCTCCACCGTCAGCGGCTCTAAGTAGACACGATCGGCGATATCGGCGTCCGTCATGATGGTAGCCGGATTGGAGTTAACCAGGACGACCTCGACGCCTTCCTCTCGGAGTGAACGGCAGGCCTGCGTCCCGGCATAGTCGAATTCCGCCGCCTGGCCGATGACGATGGGGCCCGAACCAATGACCATGACCTTTTTTAAGCACTCATTTTTGGGCATTGCCATTCCTCCCCTCTGTACTGGTTTGAGCCCCGAAGGCTTGGACCATCTCCATGAACTCCTCGAAAAAATAGTCCGTATCCTGTGGACCGGCGCATGCTTCCGGATGAAATTGGATGGAGAAAGCCGGCTTCCTTTTATGTTTTAGACCCTCTACTGTATTATCGTGCAGATTGATATGGGTTATTTCCGCATCTTCCGGGTCCATACTGTCCGGCTGTACGGCGTAACCGTGGTTCTGCGCGGTGATATAGACGCGATTTCTGCGCAGGTCCTTGACCGGATGATTGCTGCCGCGGTGACCGAATTTCAGCTTGTATATTTTACCGCCCAAAGCCATGCCCAGGAGATGATGGCCCAGGCAAATCCCCATCAGCGGGATTTCCGCCTCCAGAACGCCCCGGATGGCCGGCAGGCTGTAGGCCACATCTTCCGGGTCCCCCGGTCCGTTGGACAGGACCACGCCCCAGGGTTTAAAACTTAAAATCTCTTCGGCGCTTGCTGTAGCCGGAACGACCGTGACCCGGCAGCCCAGATTCCGCAGGGACTGGACGATATTGCCCTTGGCGCCGTAATCCACCACCACCACCGGATATTCGCCGTTCTCTAAGGTATACGCGCTTTTACAGGTAACGGATTTAACCAGTTCCGGACCAAATAAGGGTTTTAACGCCTTCGCCCGTTTTACCAGTTCCTCCGGGTTTGGTTCCGCGCTGATTAAGCCCATCATGGTGCCGGACTGCCGTAGGTGTTTGGTCAGGGCGCGGGTATCGATATCCTTGATGCCGACAATATTATGTTTTACCAGATACCGGTGCAGCGTCTGTTCCGACCGATAATTGGAAGGAAGATTACACAATTCTTTGATGATTAATCCTTTGGCCGCGATGCGGGGCGATTCCTCGTCCGTGCTGTTGACGCCGTAATTACCGATCAAAGGATAGGTCAGGACAATAATCTGCCCTGCATAAGAAGGGTCGGTCAGGATCTCCTGATATCCCGTCATGCTCGTATTGAAAACCACTTCACCCGAAGTTTCATCGGCCATACCGATGGATTCCCCGCTGAAGATTTTGCCGTCGGCCAAGCATAAATAAGCTTTCACTAAGTTTATTCCTCCTTCACTTTGCCGTCTTGCATCATGATTTGGCCGCCCACGACGGTCATTACCGGCCAGCCCTGGAAAATACGGCCCTGATAAGGGCTGTTTTTCCCTTTGGAGTAAAATGTATGCACATCCACCTGCCTTTTTAAAAGCGGGTCGATGACCGTCAGGTCAGCTTCCTCTCCGGGCGCAATACGGCCGCGTTGTATATTCAGCGCGTTGGCCGGGCCTGTTGTAAAGCGGGCAATAAATTCCAGCGGATTCATTTTTTCCTTGATCACCAGGGTATCCCAGCTGACAGCAACCGCCGTTTCCAGTCCGGAAATACCGTTGGGGGCTTTGGAATACTCCTGTTCCTTTTCCTCGCGGCACCACGGAGCGTGGTCGGAGGCAATACAGGGAACCAGCCCTTCCTTGACCGCCTGCCGTACCGCCGCGACATGCTCCGCGCTCCTTAAGGGGGGATTGACCTTGGTGGAGGTATCGTATCCCCGCACTTCTTCATCGGTTAAAAGAAGGTGGTGGGGCGTTGCTTCCGCCGTTACCTGAATACCCTGAGCACGGGCGTAGCGTAAGAGCTCAATGCTCCCCCTGGTGCTGAGATGGCACAGGTGCAGTCTGCCCCCGGTCAGGCCCGCCAACAGGATATCCCGGGCCACCATAATTTCTTCCGCCTGGGCCGGAATGCCCTTTAAACCTAAGAACGTGGACCAGTAGCCTTCGTGCATATCGCCTCCGGTCGAAAGAGCCGGTTCTTCACTATGGGAGAGAACAGGCAAGTCGAAGAGCTTGGAATATTCCAGGGCGCGGCGCATGACTTCGCTGTTGACAACGGGCTTCCCGTCGTCCGAAATGGCCGCGATACCGGCCTTATACAGAGAACCGATCTCGGAGATTTCTTCACCCTGCTGCTTTTTGCTGATGGTCCCGATAGGGTAAACTTTCGCCAGAGCAACCTCGGCCGCCCTGTTTTTAATAAATTCCACTACCGCCTCATTATCCACACAGGGTTTCGTATTGGGCATACAGGCTACTGCGGTAAATCCCCCGGCCACCGCCGCCTTAACGCCTGTGGCGATCGTCTCATTGCCTTCGAAGCCGGGTTCTCTAAAGTGTACATGCATATCGATAAAGCCCGGGGCGATGATCCGGCCTGTGAGGTCGTACGCCGTAAGCCCCCGTACTTCTATATTTTCCCCGATTTGCTTAATCCGTCCGTTTACGATCTGTATATCCAGCTGTTTATCCAAACCTGTTGCGGGATCGAGGAGACGCGCGCCTTTTAAGATATATTCCACTTATTCTTCCCCCTTTTGTCCGAGCATCAGATATAAAAGCGCCATCCGTACAGCCACGCCGCAGGTCACCTGCTCATTGATGACCGACTGCAGCCCGTCCGCCACGTCGGCGGAGATTTCCACGCCCCTGTTCATAGGACCGGGATGCAGCACCAGCGCGTCGCGGGACGCCAGTTTTAAATTGACGGTATTCAATCCGTATATCTGACTGTATTCGCGGATAGAAGGGAAGAGGCCGGCTTTCTGGCGGTCCAGCTGGATCCGGAGCATCATCACCACCTGAGCGTCCCTTAAGGCTTCTTCCA
>JAVEYA010000018.1:0-34943 GCA_034003745.1 Clostridia bacterium | reverse complement strand
GTTAAAGATTTGTTAACACTGGCCCGTGCGGACGCAGGGTTCGTGATGGAGCTGATTCCGCTGGAATTGCAGCCGCTGCTGGAAGATACGGCGCGTCAGGCCCAATATTTGATCAAAGGACAGATTTTCGAGACGGATTTGAGCCCCGCGGAAGGGATAACCATTCAGGCGGACGCGGATTATTTAAAGCAGCTGCTCTTGATTTTTCTGGATAACGCCTTTAAATATACGCCCGCCGGTCAGAAAGTAACTTTTCAGGCCAGGGTGGATCAGGATGAAGTACAGCTGATTTTTCGCGATGAAGGGGTCGGCATTCCCCCCAAAGATTTGCCGTATTTGTTCGAGCGGTTTTACCGGGCGCAGGATTCCCGCACGGGCGAAGGGACCGGGTTGGGTTTATCCATCGCCCAATGGATCATTGAGCAGCATCAGGGCCGGGTTACCGTATCCAGCGAATGGGGGCAGGGCAGTGAATTTATAATTTATTTCCCCGTTTTAAGATTATTTTAAGCTAGTTGCTGTACACTGATATCATTAATACAATTGAATCAGGCATAAATGCGAGGAGGGTTAAAATATGGACCATTTTCGTTCGGGAAGAAAGCTTTTCGTTTATACGCTCTTGATCTTTTTTATCGGCGTCTTCGCAGCAGGCGCTGTTTTAACCATGGATGGCTATGCGTTGCCCTGGAATACGCCCCCCCGGCTTTCCGGGCAGACATCGGAGCCGGCCAACTTTGCCAATGTTGCCTCTGATGCCGGCGAGACTATTGTCGGTACCAATATCATCGAAAAAATCGTGGATTCCGCCGGGGACGCTGTGGTTAAACTGGAGACTTCCGTAACTACTTCAAATCGAAGCAATCCTTTTTTTAACGATCCGTTTTTCCGTGAGTTTTTCGGCGACAGCTACAACCAGCAGCCCAGGGTGCAGGAAGGCTTAGGCTCGGGCTTTATCATCTCCAAGGACGGCTACATCCTGACCAATAACCATGTCGTTTCCGGCGCGGACAAGGTCAAAGTGTATCTGTCCAGCCGCATGGAGCCGTATGAGGCCAAAGTCGTCGGAGCTGACGCCGATCTGGACCTGGCGGTAGTTAAAATCGAAGCCGGCAATAACCTTCCCATGCTGAAACTGGCTGATTCCAACCAGGCGAAGGTCGGCAACTGGGTTATTGCCATCGGCAACCCGTATGGTCTCGATCATACGGTCACCGTCGGGGTCATCAGCGCCAAAGGGCGTCCCATCACCATCGAAGGTACTGAGTTCAAAGACTTGATTCAGACCGACGCCTCGATTAACCCGGGCAATTCCGGCGGACCGCTTTTGAACTTAAACGGTGAAGTGGTAGGCATCAATACGGCCATCAACGCCCAGGCCCAAGGTATCGGGTTTGCCATTCCCAGTTCTACGGTAACACAGGTCCTGGATCAGCTGCTGGAGTCCGGCAAGGTCATCCGGCCGTGGCTGGGCGTGTATATGCAGGCGCTGGATGAGGACCTGGCCCAGTATTTCGGCCTGTCTTCAACGGACGGTGCGCTGATCGGCGCTGTGCAGGACGGCTCTCCGGCCCAAAAAGCCGGTCTCCAAAGAGGCGATGTTATCCTGGAATACAACAAAACCAAGATCACCTCGCCGGATGATCTGCAAAACGCCGTCAAAGAATCCAAGATTGGCGATAAGGCCGTCTTATTGGTTCAGCGCAACGGCAGGAGCGAATATGTAACCGTGACTATCGCGGAACGGTAAAATAGAGAAATAAAAAGGGGCGCAGTTTTTAAAACTGCGCCTTTTTTATGCATGAACCATAGGATTCTTCGCCACCGCCCAGAATGACAAAAAAACAGTCTTACCTGGCGAGAATTTTAGTGACTGCTTCCCTGATATCTTGAAATACTGCCTCTTTGTCCCGGCTGCCGTTAATTAAGACGATATTTTCTCCCTGAGCGATGAACTCCCGGGCAATGGCATCGTAGTTTTGCGCAATGCGGATTAAATAGTCTTCCCGTTCATATAGTTCATCATGAATACGCGCGGTATTTCTGCGCTGCGCCGATTCGTCCACGGGTACCTGCAATAAGATGGTCAAATCCGGTTTTAAGGCGTAGCGGTTTATTTCCAAAAGCCAGTTCAGATCCACAAAAAGGGATTGATAAGCGAGGGAGGACAAATAATAACGGTCGGAGACCACATGATATCCTTTCTCCAGAAGCGCCAGAACACCCTCTTTTTGTTGTTCGTCGCCGCGGCAGAGCAAATGATCGAGCCGATCGGCGGCAAATAGCAGCGCCATGATTTTTTCGTCGAGGGTTTTTAGCCGTTTGGCTAAAGCGAGACGGATGATTCCGCCGACGGGACCGTCAGTCGGTTCTTTCGTAAAATATGTCCGACCGAAAAATTCGGCATTGTCCGCCATCCATTTTTGTAAGAGTGCGGTTTGTGTTGAAATACCGGAACCGTCCACGCCTTCAATTGTTATAAATTTTCCCATTGCAGACAAAAATATCACGTCCTTTTTATCATTGTACCAGTTTAATTTCTATCTGTGTAGACCTCTGATAAGACTCAATGGAATACACATAAGCATTTAGATAAATCGTTGAGGTTTAGACTACACGAATAAACCAATTTTATTTTGGGATATTTTTAAGTGCGATGTAAATACTAAAGATGAATTCAAAATCTTTTAAAGGAGACCTAAGAAAGGACGGGATAATATGCCGAAAAAAATGGCAGGGTTAGTAGCTGTGCTGTTGTTACTCAGTATTTTTGCTTTTCCGGCCTGCAACATGCAAAGAAGACCGGGACCGACGAATCCGCCGCCTTCGCGGGAAGTGGTTCCAGAAGTTATGCCCAATACGGATCAGTTCAATAATGATAATATGAACAACCGGATGAATCAGGACAACGCCTTAGCCGAACAATTGGCCTCCAAAGTAAGGACCATTGAAGAAGTAAATAAGGCTACCGTAGTGGTCAACGGCAATCAAGCCTGGGTAGGCGTCGATCTGAAAGCCGGCGCGGGAGCCAGACTGACGGAAAAGCTCAAAACAAAGATTATGGAGATGGTCAAGGTCCAGTCGAATCAAATTTCCACAGTATACGTCACCGCTGATGCCGACGTGGTGACCCGGCTGAAAAATATAGCCGATGATATCGCTGCAGGCAAGCCGGTAAGCGGTTTCAGGGATGAACTGAACGATATCACCACCCGAATCATGCCAAAAGTTCAATAAAAAGAAAAACAACCGGCTGTGAGGCCGGTTGTTTTCTTGAAGAATTATTTATCCTTGAGGGGGATGATGCTTTTCACAATGCTGATTGCATCCGGATGAACGGTATAGTATGTAATTTCAGTACCCGAACGTTTTCCTTCCACGATGCCGTGGGCTTTTAATTTGCTCAGATGTTGAGATATAGTGGATTGGGGCATGGACAGGCAGCCTTGAATCTTAGTGACATTGCAGCCTCCCGCCTCAATTAAATTCCTGACGATGCATAAACGGACCGGGTGAGCCAGCGCTTTTAATAATTCGGCTTTATCTTCAAGAACTTTCTTATCTTTTCCTTTCATTGACAACAACATATGACCGGACACCTCACTTTGAATGATCCCGTTAAAAGTAATCATAAACCAAATATTTCTATATTACAATGACTAATTTCTTAATTACCATAAATTACTCCGGATCCGGCAGAAAAATAAGCAGGGTTTTGGCAGCCCGATGTATAATTGTTACAACAGCGCTTAGATAATGGAGGTGCGATATGCGCAAAAAGATGATTGTAGGGCTGGCTTTTTTTCTGGCGGTATGCTTGTTGTTTGCGGCCTGCGGTAAAAAGGAAGCGCCTGCCGGAAATGAGACCGGAAGCCAAACCGGAAATAATACAGAAATTCAGGTCGAAACCAGGAAGTTTGGGAATATCACACTGGGAATCATTGACCCGGCGAAGCTATCAGATAGTGACTTGCTCAGTTGGTACGAAGCTTCCTATAAAGAACAATTTTCCCATACGGTCAGTCATATAGACGGCTATAAGTATGTGCTGATTAGCGCGGGAGAAGTTCCGACAGCGGGATACAGCATTACTCTTTTGGATGCGAAAATAGATAACGATATCCTGGTCGTGTATGCCGCGCTCGTTTCACCCAAAGCCGGTGAACAAGTTGCCCAGGCGCTTACATATCCGCACATCCTCTTCAGGCTGCCGGATAAGGAAGCCGCTACGGTAAGGGTAGATTTGGATATGGGCAGCATCGCGGTGACGCCCCCGGATTCCCAACCTGCCGAAGCGAAACCGTTGACGGGTGTCTTTGTCGGTCTGGCAGACGCCAATTCAGTGGAGATTATCATTGGCGGCACGCCGGCTACCTTCTTTTTGAGCGAATCTCTCAAAGCGGAACTGGAGAAAAAGGAAATTGCCGAAGGGACAAAAGTAGAGATTAAGTTTAATACCGAAACCGGTATGCAGATTCTGCAAGAAATCAAACCCATTCCCTAATATGTCTAGAAAGTTGTACACTTTTTTAAGAAATGCCTGGGAAGGCATTTCTTTTCTTGTCTCCCACTGGCTGTAAATATCCTGAAAAAGCGCATAACAGAGCGCTTGAACGGAAAAGTTGCTATATCCGTAAAAAGATGGCATGATAATTGCACTAATATATAGCGACAGGTGAAGAAATAAGTTGAGGCAGACAACGAATCTGCCGGCAAATCACAGTGACAGTATGGGCCGGTCACGGACAGGCTCAGGGAGAAATTTCATGTTGTGTCTAAAATTTTAGAATAGTTCTAATCATGTAGACACACAAAATATACCCAATAGCCCCCTAAAGCTCTACAATTTATCCTTTCTTGCTGTATAATAGTGACAGAGGATAGGTAGAGCTTTTTTTTACGTCTCGAATTGGGGAGGGATAACAGTGAAAATTATGGTTTGCGGCGCCGGCACGATGGGCTCGGGTATCGCTCAGGTCATTGCCGATGCGGGTATGCAGGCGCTTCTGATGGATGTCCGGGAGGATTTTGTGGAGAAGGGAATTGCCGGTATTGCCAAAAATCTGGCCAAGCAGGCGGAAAAAGGCAAACTCACCCCGGAAGAAAAGGACAAGAGGCTGAGCCTGATTCAGGGAACAACCGACATTGGGCAAGCGGTGGAGGCGGACTTCGTCATCGAATGTATTTCGGAGATCATGGAGCTGAAAAAAGATCTCTTCAAGCGTTTGGATGCGGCAGCCCGGCCCGGCGTTATTCTCGCTACCAATACTTCGGCTCTAAGCATCAGCGAGATGGCTGCAGTCACGAAAAGGCCGGAGAAGGTGATTGGCATGCATTTTTCCAATCCGGTTCCGGTGATGAAATTTGTGGAAGTCATCAAGGGCTATGCTACCGCTGGAGAGACTTTTCTTTTTACGAAGAAACTGGCTGAGGATTTGGGTAAAGTCCCTATCGAGGTGGAAGAGGCGCCGGGATTTGTCCTGAACCGGATTTTGATCCCCATGCTGAATGAAGCGATTTATGTTTACGCCGAGGGTTTGGCCTCAGCCGAGGATATTGACGCCGCCATGAAATTGGGAGCCAATCACCCTATCGGCCCGTTGGCGTTGGCCGATCTGATCGGTCTGGATGTAGTGCTCTTCGTTATGGATACTTTACATCGGGAATTTGCCGACAGCAAGTACCGCCCCTGCCCGCTCCTAAGAAAAATGGTCCGGGCAGGTTATCTGGGGCGCAAGACCGGCCGCGGCTTCCATACATATTAAAGAAGAGGATATCGTATGCCAAGTGCTTTTAAGGAAATTGAACTGAAACTGGCCTTCAGCGATGAATCCATCGGAGAAAAAATAGTCCGGGAAAAATATCTCACAGACATGCTTGTTCCCGGGACCGAACGGAAAATGTTGCTGGAGACTGTCTATTATGACACTCCGTCCGGCGTACTGCAACGCGCAAGGTTATCTTACCGGATTCGCCGGCAGGAGGATGAATGGATCGCCACGGTGAAAGCTGACGGCGCCTCCTCCGGCGGACTGCACGAACGCAGCGAATGGAGCGTGGTGGTTAATGAACCCACGCCGGATATCACGCCTTTTTCTGCGCTGCCTGCTGGAGAGAGACTCCAAGTTGCGCTAGGCGAGGAAACGCTCATAGAGACGGCGCGAACGCGGTTTGTTCGTCAAAGCATGGATTTGCGCTATCAAGAAACTCTGATTGAGCTGGCGGTGGATAAAGGCGAAATCCTGGCCGCTAACAAGAGTGAACCGATCCGGGAAATCGAACTGGAGCTGAAAGAAGGGGAGGTTTCCGCCCTCCTGGAAATAGCGGAAACTTTGCGCGGGATCTATGAACTGTTTCCGGAGGAACGCAGCAAGTATCACCGGGGCCTGGTTTTAGCCGGAAGAATAGAGCAACTTAAAAGAGGTGTATAAGTAGTGGGGGTATTTAAGTGGGATAAACTGGCCGAAATAAAGGGGATTACTGCGATTGCCCTCATCATGAACGCCTTTTTGCTGATTAGTATTTTGGCCTTATATCTGGTCCTGAAGCCGGAAGACCCGGCCCTGCTTGCAGATTTCCGAAACCAGATCCGAATGGTCTATTTGATTTCTTTTGTTCTGGGCAACATCACCATGCTGTATTCTCACTGGAGCCGGCAAAAGCAAAAGCAAAAGGAAGCCGAAGAAAAACGGAGGGAACGACAGGAAAAATTGGCTCGCAAAAAAGAAGCCCAAAAGAAAAGAGAAGAGGCCATCAGGCAGACCGGAAGAAAATAGGCTAAGCCCAAGGCAGCTATAGCAAATAAAAAAGCCGCTATTCCTTGAGGAACAGCGGCTTTTTTTGTCAAATCTTAATAACGGCTGCGGGGCTGGTAGCAATCTTTGCAGTAAACAGGCTTGTCACCGGTCGGTTTAAAGGGAACGGTTGCAGGCTGTCCGCAAGCAGAGCAGGTGGTGGTAAACATTTCGCGTTCGCCACGGCCGTAACCGCCGCCGCCTCTGTTGTTCCTCATTTGTGCTTTTCTGGCGGAGCGGCATTCCGGGCAACGGCCGGGCTCGTTGGTGAACCCTTTTTCGTTGTAGAATTCCTGTTCCGAGGCCGTGAAGGTAAATTCCGCACCACATTCCTTGCAAGTCAGCACTTTGTCATTGTACATATATCAAACCTCCTAAATAGTATACCCGCTGCCAAGGGACTTCCAAACTTTCTAGGCACGCGGCAATAGAGGTTTGTATCCTATAGCATACTCGAGTGCATTCAGTATATCAGCATTATCAGAAAAAAGCAATATTCTTTTAACAGATACTGGATTGAAGGGCGCTTCGCTGAAGGGGTTCAGAAAAAAATATAAAAATTTTAAAGAGCAAGCAGGTATATTATTTTTCATATAGAATAAATACTGGTAAAGTGGTCAGACCAATATTGATTAAAATAGCAGATAAAAAGGCCTTTTATCGATTGAGAAATTAGAAAATTGTCAATTGTCGAAAAGTTGAAAGAAGGGAAACCGAATGGAGCTCAACTTCAAACAAATCAAAAAATCTACTTTATCTGATTCAATTATCAAGCAAATCTTTGAAATGATTTCTCAAGGGAATATAGCTCCCGGGCAGAAACTGCCTTCGGAGAGAGATTTGGCGGAAGCGCTGACGGTCAGCCGCCCTTCCATCCGGGAGGCTATGCGCTCGCTCAGAACCATGGGCCTCATTGACGTCAGAATGGGCGACGGTATGTATCTGAAAGAAGATATGGAGAAACTGTCCGATTTCAGGATTAAGAATCTCTTGAAAAAATACAGCATTCTGGAGCTGACGGAAGCCAGAAAGCTCCTGGAGGTTGAAATCTGTACCCTGGCGGCGGAGCGGGCAACCGAGGAACACAGAGAGCTGATCCGGTCGGCTTTTTATGATACCCTACGCTTTAAGAATGATCCGGAAGCTTTTCTGAAGGCGGATTTTGAGTATCATATGACCATCGCGGAAGCCGCTCAGAATAAATATTTGGCGGAGATGCTCTATACCACCCGGGATTTGATTATTGACGGGTATCAAGACGTGGTCAGAATGCCCGGACAAGATGACATGATTAAGAAATGCCATTTCTATATTATGAACGCCATCATTGCCGGAGATAAGGATGAAGCGAGGCGTGTCATGCAATACCATTTGGAGGATATTATCAGTGCCGTACACAGGGTCTATCAGGAAAAGCACGATATATAAAAAAGGAGGGGGAAGATGGATTTAAAAATCAGTCCAAGCGTAAAAGAAGAGATTACCCAAATTGTCGGGGCGGAAAATGTCCTGACGGAGCAGGAGGACTTAATGTGCTACGCCTTTGACGCGGCGCCGGGTCTGTCCAAGCACATGCCGGAAATAGTGGTATGTGCACAGAGCAAGGAGCAGATCTCGAAGCTGGTGCAACTGGCGGCAGCGCATAAGATTCCACTGTACACCCGCGGCGGCGGGACCAATCTAACCGGAGGCGCATTACCGGTAGCCAACGGCATCGTCCTGTCCCTGCTGAAAATGAACAAGATTCTGGAGGTGGACGCGGAGAACCTTACCGCTACCGTAGAGCCGGGAGTAGTAATCTATGAATTGCTGGAAGTCCTGGAACCTTACGGCTTAATGTATCCGCCCGACCCCGGGACAGTCAATACCGCCACCATGGGCGGTTCGGCCGCGGAGAATTCCGGCGGCTTAAGAGGTCTTAAATATGGTGTGACCAAAAACTATGTTATCGGCCTGGAGGCGGTTTTTGCCGACGGCAGCATCGCCCGCTTCGGCGGCAAAACGGTGAAGAATGTGAGCGGCTATGATATGGTTTCGCTTCTGGTGGGTTCTGAAGGCACTCTGGGGATTATCACCGAGCTAACCGTTAAGCTGATCCCGATTCCCGAATACCGCAGGTCGATGCTGGCGGTATTTGATGACCTGGATAAAGCGGCTCAGGCGATCCATGATATCATCGCCCACAAAGTCATCCCGGCGACCTTGGAAATCATGGATAAGTTTACGATCCGGACGGTTGAAAATTATGCCAAAGTGGGCCTGCCCCTGGAAGCGGAAGCGGTCCTCCTGATAGAACTGGACGGGATCAAGGAAGCGGCGGAAAAAGAAGCGGGCATCGTGGAAGAGATCTTAAAAGAAAATATGGCCACGGAGATCCGCGTAGCCAAAGATGATGCGGAACGAGACGCTATCTGGGCGGCCCGCCGGGCGGCTCTGCCGGCGCTGGTCCGCATAAAGCCGACCACGATTTTGGAAGATGCCACCGTGCCGCGCAGCAAAGTCCCGGAAATGATTTTAGCCTTAAAAGAAATAGCAGCCAAGTATGATTTGACCATCGGCACCTTCGGTCACGCCGGGGACGGCAATTTGCACCCCACGATTCTTACGGATGAAGCGGACAAAGCGGAAATGGCCAAAGTAGAACATGCTGTGGATGAGATTTTTCAAGCGGCCCTGGAGTTGGGAGGAACTTTGTCCGGCGAGCATGGCATCGGCCTGGCCAAGGCCAGATACCTGGAATGGGAATTCGGCGAAGCAGGTGTGGCGATCTTGCATAAGATCAAAACGGCCCTGGATCCGGACGGAATTCTCAATCCCGGCAAAATGACCGCTGTCTGATTGTCAATATGAAGAATGGGGGAAAATGCATGAAAGCGCTCCAGGAATATAAAGAGATGGTCAATAAATGTTCCAAGTGCGGCAACTGTCAATATTATTGTCCTACCTTCAAGGTTGCCAAGACGGAGCCGATGGTTACCCGGGGACGCCTGGAACTGATTGCCGCCGCTTTGGATGGAAGAATTTCAGAATATAGTGAATTATTTTTAAAAAGAATGAATCAGTGCCTGCTCTGCGGCAACTGCAGCAAGTTCTGCCCACCGGGGGTGGAAGCGGAAAAGATCATTGCCGCTATGCGCACGGCGTATATGGAGGAAAAGGGCGCAGACGGTCCCCTGGCCGTGGTGAAAGGCCGTGTGAACACCGTGGGCAATATTACCGGCGACGCGCCGGAAAACCGCCTGCTCTGGCTGGAAAATATGCCTGCCAAGCCGGAGGGAATTAAGGTAAATCAGCCGGCGGAATATGCTTATCTGGCCGGCTGTGTGCCGACCCTATACCCCTCTTCTTACAGCATACCCCAGACCTTTATTACGCTTCTTTCCAAGGCGGGTGTGGATTTCACCCTGCTGGGAGCGGAGGAAATCTGCTGCGGCTACCCGGTGTTGATGGGCGGACTGCCGGAAGCAGCCGGGGAGGCTGCCCGGAAGAACGTGGAGAAGCTCAGGGCTTTGGGCATCAAAAAGATTGTCACCACTTGTCCTTCCTGTTATCACATGTGGAAGGAGTACTATCCGGAGCTTTTGGCGGAAGAGCTGTCGTATGAGGTCGTGCACGGCAGTGAATTATTGGCGAAGCTCTTGGCGGATGAGAAGCTGAAACCAAAAGAGAAAAAAGTCGTGATTACTTACCATGATCCCTGTGACCTGGGGAGAAAGAGCGGGATTTATGAAGCGCCCCGGGAAGTCTTAAAGCGTATTCCGGGGGTTGAATTTAAGGAAATGAAATATAAGAAAGACGATTCGCGCTGTTGCGGCGGCGGCGGGAACCTGGAGATGAGCGATGCCGACCTCAGCGGTAAAGTGGCGCAGAACCGCGTCAAACAAGCCCTGAATACCGGTGCGGAAGTGATCGTTACCACTTGCCAGCAGTGTAAGCGTACTCTGCAGGGCGGCGCGCGGCAGCTGCGGGCGCGGATTAAAGTCATGGAACTGAGTGAAATCCTGAAGGAAGCCTTGGAAGATTAGATAAGCAAAAGAATGAAGGAGGAAGAAAAGATGGAATTTCTCGGTTATGAATTTCCCGAAGATTTACTGTACGACAATGACCTGGGCTGGGTCAAAGAGGAGGGCGCGGTAATTACCGTAGGCATCAGCGATTTTTTTCAAAAAACAGCCGGTGAAATCATTTTTATCGAAATCCCGGTAGTGGGTAGAAAAGTAGAAAAAGGTCAGCCTTTTGCTTCGATTGAATCGGGCAAATGGGTTGGCCGGCTGAAAGCGCCGGTGAACGGTGAAATCACGGAAGTAAACAGCGAACTCTCGGATTTCCCCTATCTTTTGGATGAAAGCCCCTACCAGGACGGCTGGATAGCCAAAATCAAAGTCCAGGATAAAGGAGAGCTGCAAGCGCTCCATTCTCCGCAAGACAAGGCGGCCTTTGAGCAATTCGTGCAGGCCGAAAAAGACAAATATCAGAAGTAGTCCTCTGTAAAGGAGATACTAGACAGGAAGGGTGAAGAAACATGACTACGGTAAACAAGCCGGAAGAAGGCGGCTCTGGTTACATCTTTGCCGAGTTGTTGGCGGCTGTGCCGGACGGGGAGAAACTCAGGACCTGTATCCAGTGCGGCAGTTGCTCGGCTACCTGCCAGTCGGCCGGTAAGATGCCGGTTACCCCGCGCAAGCAATGGCGTTACCTTCAGCTGGGAATGGAACCGGATATCCTGGAGGCGCAGAATTTTTGGCAATGCGCCACCTGCGCCCTGTGCGAGAAACGATGTCCCCGGGGAATTCCTTTAAGCAAGCTGATGACGAAGCTGCGGGAATATTATACGGACCGTCGGGGCGCGCCCCCGGCTATGGCGCAGTTGCAGTCCACCCTGGAGAAGAGCCGCAATATCACCGGCGATGCAGCCGCGAACCGGCTCTTATGGACGGATAACCTGGGTTTGGACGATCAACAAAAGAGTGCGCTGCTGAAGGAACAGGCGGAAGTAATCTATTTTACCGGCTGTGTCTCCTCCCTGTTTCCGCAAGTCTACAAGATTCCTCAGTCCTTAACCGCTATTCTGCAGAAGGCGGGGGTGGACTTTACCGTGCTGGGCGGGGAGGAATGGTGCTGCGGCTATCCCCTGTATGGGGGCGGACAGGGAGAAGAGGCCCTGGCGGAATATGCCCGGTATAACCTGGAACTGTTTAAGTCCAAAGGAGCTAAGACGGTGCTGGTCAGTTGCCCCACCTGCTTATATGTTTTCAAAAAGATTTATCCTAAATTAACAGGAGAAGATCTGGGCATCAAAGTGCAGCATTATTCCGAATATCTGACCGATTTGCTGAAAACCGGCCAATTCAGCTTCGATACGACAGAAACCGTGGTCACTTATCACGACCCCTGTGACTTAGGCCGGAAATCCCATATTACCGAGGAACCCAGGGAGATTTTAAAAAACCTGCCGGGTGTGAAACTGGTGGAAATGCGCTTCACCCGTGAGGAGAGCAAATGCTGCGGCGGAGGCGGGAACTTGGAGATGCTGAACGCGGAACTATCCGGAGAAATTGCCCAAAACCGCGTCGCGGAAGCGAATGATACCGGGGCCCAGTATCTTTTGACCACCTGCCAGCAGTGCAAGCGTACGCTGCAAGGCGGCGCGAGACGCGCCCGGGCCCGGCTGAAGGTGTATGATCTTTTGGAATTTATCGCGGAAAGAATCAAGCCCGCGGGAGGTGAAGCGTGATGAACGAACCAAGAATCGGCGTCTATGTCTGCCATTGCGGCAGCAATATCGGCGGCGTCGTGGACTGCAAGGATGTGGCGGAATACGCGGCTAAGCTGCCTAACGTGGTTGTGTCCCGTGATTATTCCTATATGTGCTCCGACCCCGGCCAAATGCTGATCAAAGACGACGTGAAAAATCTGAATCTGGACCGGATCGTGGTTGCCTCCTGCTCTCCCCGGATGCATGAGCCGACTTTCCGCACAGTGGTGGAAGAGGCCGGACTGAACCCGTACTTTATGCAGATGGCCAATATCCGGGAGCATGTTTCCTGGGTTACCAACGATACGAAGAAAGCGACCGAGAAGGCCAGGGACCTGGTACGGGCAGCCGCGCGCAGGGTGATTTATCAGGAAGCCATCATTCCTCAGGAAATCGGAATCACCAAGGCGGCGCTGGTTATCGGCGGCGGAGTGGCAGGCATCGAGGCTTCCTTAAGTATCGCCAAGGCCGGTTACAAGACCTATCTGGTGGAGAAAAGCCCTACCATCGGCGGCGTCATGGCGCAGCTGGATAAGACTTTCCCGACGCTGGACTGTTCCGCCTGTATCCTCACGCCCAAGATGGTGGATGTGGCCCGGGAACCGAATATTGAACTCATTACCAACGCGGAAGTGGTCGGTTTGGAGGGCGCCGTCGGCAATTACACCGTCACCGTCAAAAAGACTCCCCGTTATGTCAGCGCGGACTGCAGCGGCTGCGGGGATTGTGTCTCGGCCTGCATCATGAAAGGCCGTATCAACAATGAGTTTGACTACGGCCTGGCTAAGCGCGGCGCCGCCTATATCCCCTTCCCGCAGGCCGTTCCGTTAAAAGCGGTTATTGATCAGAAAACCTGTCTGATGTTAAAGAACGGCAAATGTACCCAGGCCTGTGTAACCGCCTGTGAAAGAAAATGCATCGATTTCACCCAGGAAGCGGAGGAGGTCAAGCTGGAGGTAGGCGCGATCATTGTCGCCACCGGCTTTAAGCCTTTTGACGCCAAGCGGGTCAGCAAATACGGCTATGGGCTGTATCCCGACGTCATCGACGCCATGCAATTCGAGCGCCTGACCAACGCCTCAGGACCTACCGGCGGCAAGGTAAAAACCTCCAAAGGCGAAGTCCCCAAGAAGGTGGCGATTCTGCACTGTGTGGGCAGCCGGGATGAGAACACCAACAAATACTGCTCCCGCGTCTGCTGCATGTACTCCCTGAAGCATGCCCACCTGGCCCGGGAAAAGACCGGCGCCGAGGTCTATAATTTCTATATGGATATGCGGGCTTTCGGCAAAGGCTATGAGGAGTTCTACAACCGTATCCAGGGAGAGGGCGTTACCTTCATCCGGGGCAAGGTGGCGGAAATCACCGAAAAAGACGGTCAGCTTGTACTCAAGGCGGAAGATACGCTGCTGGGCAAAAACATGGAACTGGGCGTGGATATGGTGGTCCTCTCCGTTGGTTTGGAACCCTCCACCGATGCCGATAAGCTCTCCGAGGTTCTGCACATCAACCGGACCCAGGACGGCTTCTTCATGGAAGCCCACCCCAAACTGAATCCCTTGGAATCCCCGACAGCCGGAATTTATTTGGCAGGCTGCGCCCAAGGACCCAAGGATATCCCCGATACAGTGAGTCAGTCCCGGGGCTGCGCGGGGGAAGTCATCAAGTTCTTAAATATTGGTAAAGTCAAACTGGAGACGACAATTGTCATAACCAATCCGGACCTGTGCAAAGGCTGCCGGCTTTGTGAAAAACTATGTCCTTACGGCGCGCTGGAATTCTGTCATGATCAAAAGATCATGGAAGTCGAGAGCGCCAAATGTAAAGGCTGCGGAACCTGCGCGGCGGCCTGCCCGGCGGGAGCGATTAAACAGCAGCAATTTTCCGCCGACCAGGTCTTTGCGGAAATTGAGGCTCTGTTAGAGGAGGTGGCTGCCGTATGACGAACGAACAGACGATTAAAGAATTCAAGCCCAAACTCGTCGGGTTTCTGTGCAACTGGTGTTCTTATGCCGGGGCCGACCTGGCCGGGACTTCCCGGAACCACCATGACATCAGCGTGCGCGCCATTAGGGTGATGTGTTCCGGACGGGTGGAACCCAGTTTTGTAATCAAGGCTTTTCAGGAAGGCGCCGATGGGGTGATTATCGCCGGCTGCCATATTCCGGCCGACTGTCATTACACCAGCGGAAACTTTAAAGCGCTGGCCCGTTATGAAACCTTCCAGCCTCTTTTGGAAGAACTGGGAATTGAGAAAGAAAGGCTGCAGCTCCATTGGATTTCCGCCTCCGAAGGGGAGAAGTTCGGGCGGGTTATGAACGAATTTGGCCAGACCATCCGGGAGTTGGGCCCGTTAAATTTGAGTAAGGAAAGAAAATTTTGTCCGCTCGTCAGGGGCGAGACCATCAGCGAATGTTCCGTCATTCGGAAGGTCCAGGAATTTGCCGCCTGTGAAGCCGCTTCCTCAGAAATGGTCAATTTGGAGGAGCGGAGGAAGTGGAGTTTGCCGGACCGGCATATGGAACCTTCTATCACCTATGAGCCCAATAAATGCATCCGCTGCGGCAGCTGCGTGGAGGCCTGCAAGGCTCAGGGCGTGGAAGCCCTGCGTATGGATGAAAAAGAAGGCGTCATTTTGGATGAGTTAAGATGTGTGCGCTGCGGACAGTGTGTCATGAACTGTCCCCTGGGTTTCCAGGAGAAAACCGTGGCCCTGGTTAAGGAATGGCTGGGCTGCGCCCCCTGTCCCTTCTCCCGGCCGATGGGGGCCATTACGGAACAGGATGAGGTGGCCGATGTCATCGCTGCCTTACAAGACCCGGATAAATACGTGGTCGCCCAGTTCGCCCCGGCCGTTCGCGCCACCATCGGCGAAGAATTCGGAGCGGAGCCCGGCACAGTGGTGACGGATAAACTCTATTCGGCTTTAAAAGCAGCCGGGTTTGACCAGGTCTGGGATACCAACTACACGGCTGATTTGACCATTATGGAAGAAGGATATGAACTGATCCATCGCCTCGGGGGCGATGGCCAGGCGCTGCCGCAGTTTACTTCCTGCTGCCCGGCCTGGGTCAAGTTTGTGGAGACCTACTATCCCAGCTTGATCCCGAACCTGTCCAGCGCCAAGTCGCCCCAGCAGATGCTGGGAGCGGTGGCCAAAACCTATGCCGCGGCAAAACTGGGTGTGGACCCGGAGAAAGTCTACGTGGTTTCCATGATGCCTTGTACCGCCAAGAAATATGAGAAGGTCAGGGAGGAGCTCACCGACGCCGCCCACTACTGGGAAGAAAAAGGCCGGCACGGCCACTATCCCGATGTGGACGCCGTTCTGACCACCCGGGAATGCGCCAAGCTCTTCAAACTTTTAGATATCGACCTGATGGCCCAGCCGGATGGCCAGGCCGACACACTGTTGGGCGACTATACCGGGGCGGCTACGATTTTCGGACGGACCGGCGGTGTAATGACCGCAGCTTTAAGGACCGCTTATGAAGTAGTAACAGGGGAGCCTTTGGGCGATATCGAGCTGGCGGCTTTGGGCGAATACACCGGCGTGAAGACAGCCGCCGTCCCCGTGGCGGGAAATGATGTCAAAGTCGCGGTGGCTTTCGGTCTGAAAAATGCCCGCGCCATCTGCGAAGACATTCTGGCCGGCGGTGAGTTTTCCAAGTACCACTTCATTGAAGTAATGACCTGTCCCGGCGGCTGCGTCGGCGGCGGAGGACAGATTATCACCACCAACGTCATCAAAGCGACTGCCAGGATGCAGGGCTTAAACAAAGACGACCGGGATCAGACTTGGCGCAAGTCCCATGATAATCCGGAAATAAAGCAGATTTATGCAGAATTTCTGGAAAAACCCTGTGGGGAACTGTCGCACCATCTGCTGCACACGACCTATGTTAACCGCGGTGAAGCTGTGCAGGCTTATGAGCAAGCGGCTGCCAAAAAAGACTGAGGATATCCCCAAAAAGAGGTGAGATAATGTCTGAGAAATGGCGTTTGTTGATTACGGAACCTCTGCCGGTCTATCAGAATATGACCCTGCAGTGGGTCCTCCTGAATTCCTGCCGGCAGAACTGGGCGCCCAACACCTTGCATCTTTTGCAGTTTAAACCCCATACCGCGCTGGTCGGGTTTCACCAGTCCGTGGAATTGGAGGTAGAAGAAGAATACTGTCGGGAACATAATATCGAGATCAACAGAAGAATCTCCGGCGGCGGCTGTATTTACATGGATGAGAGTCAGCTGGGCTGGGAAATTACCGCGAAAAAGGGCACCGCCGGCATTCCCCATAACCTCAACGAGATGTACCGGGTACTGTGCGAATGTGCCATTGCCGGGTTCGCCAAACTGGGAGTGGCAGCTAAATACCGTCCTTTAAACGACATTGAAGTGGAAGGCCGGAAGATTTCCGGTACTGCCGGAACGGAATACGATGATTCCTTCATCTTTCACGGCACCCTGCTGACTGATTTTGATGTGGAAACCATGCTCCGCTGTCTGAAGCTACCGTTGAAGAAGCTGGACGACAAGCAGGTGCAAAGCTTTAAACAGCGGGTGGTCAGTTTGAAAGAACTCTTGGGCAGCCTGCCGGACATGCAGACGATTCATGCTGCGGTAGCCGGGGGTTTTGCTGAAGTATTGGGAATTGAACTTGTTGCCGGCGGGCTGACCCAACAGGAGAGGGAATTTTTTGAGCAGGAAATGCCCGGCTTCCAGTCGGAAGCGTGGGTCAGGGGAAACAGAAGCATACAGACCGCCGGCGGCCTGCAGGTGAGCGATTATAAAGCGCCGGGAGGGCTGATTCGCATTTCGCTGCTGTTGGACCCGACCCGGCAGTTTATTAAAAGTATCTTTATCACCGGTGATTTCTTCGCATACCCGGAAAATGCCATCCTTGGCCTGGAGGCCTTCTTGAAGAACACTCCCATCCGCTCGAAAAAGCTGGAGGAAAATGTCAAGTGGTTCTTCGCCTGGGCCAAGGTGAGAATCCCCGGCGTGACGACAGAGGATTTTATCAGTGCAATCCGGAATGCAGTAACCGAGGCGTCTGTTGAAGGGAGGGAAGTAGCGATTGACGGGTAAAAAAGAAAGTCCCGAGTATATTAAAACCAGTCTGGCCGGCGCACTGAGCCTGGGTCTGGAGCAAGGGCGGTTCCTGCGTGATACGAAATGCGGCTGTCTGAATCTGCTGTTGACTTATGAGGAAGGGTGCGCAGCCAAATGCGGATACTGCGGCCTGTCCAGCGCCCGGGATACGGAAGCCAAACCGACCTTTATCCGGGTGAAATGGCCTGTTTATACGCTGAAGAATATTCTGGATACTGTACGCGCAGGCGGGACGCCTTTCAAGCGGGCTTGTGTTTCCATGACGACGCACCCCCGCGCGTTGGGGGACGCTTGCACGGTTATCCGCGCCATTCGGGAAGAGACAAAACTGCCGGTCAGCGCCCTTTTGACGCCTACTGTGATGAGAGGGCCGACGGATATGGCCGCAGTGCGGGAAGCCGGAGCGGACCGGGTGGGGATCGCCGTGGATTGCGCTACGGAGCCCCTGTTCGAGAAATTCCGCGGTGCAGGCATTGGCGGGCCGCATCGCTGGGTTCGGTATTGGGAAGCCCTGGAGGAAGCCGTTACGGTATTCGGTCAATATCGGGCCGGGGTCCATCTGATCGTGGGTCTGGGTGAAACGGAAAAGGAGATGGTCCACTGTATCCGGCGGGCTTATCAGTTGGGCGCCGTAACGCATTTGTTTTCTTTTTATCCGGAGGCGGGCAGCTTTATGGCCGGGATGAAGCCGCCGGAGCTGGAACAATACCGCCGTATTCAGCTGGCCCGGTACCTCATTAATGAAGGAATCATTGCAGGCGATGGAATAGAATATGATACGGCCGGGAGGCTCAAGGACTTCGGTATTGAAATCGGGCCTTATGTGGAAAGGGGAGTTCCTTTTATGACCTCGGGCTGTCCGGACGAGGCGGGGGTAATGGCCTGCAATCGGCCTTTTTCCAATGAAAGGCCCAGCGAGCCGCTGCGGAACTATCCCTTTATGCCGGAAGCGGACGACCTTGCGGTAATCCGCACCCAAGTAAAGTTATGAAGAAAATTTGCTTTGCGGTTCCCGGCGCCAAACATTATGAGACGGACCATTACACCAACTGCCGCGCTTCTTTCATGCATATCAGCGTGACAGGCACAGACTGCAGCCTGCGTTGTGAGCATTGTCAGGGGAAGCTTCTGGAGGGCATGGTTCCGGCAGGATCTCCGGAAGAGTTTGTTAAGCTGATAGATGAATTGATAAAAAAAGGCTGCCGGGGGATCCTGGTCAGCGGCGGGGCCGATGCCCGAGGCGAAGTCCCCTTAGGGCCTTATGTGGAGGGAATGGGCTATGCGCGAAAAAGGGGACTCAAAGTTCTGGTCCACTGCGGACTGATCAGCAGGTCTACAGCTATTGCCTTACAAGAGGCGGGGGTACAGCAGGCCTTATTGGATATTATCGGGGATGAGGAGACGATACGCCGGGTTTATCACCTGAAGAACCGCACAACCCGGGATTACCTTGACGCCATGCTCAATTGCCGGGAGGCCGGCCTGGATTTCGCTCCCCATGTGGTGATGGGTTTGAACTATGGAAAGCTGGGCGGAGAATACCGCGCCCTGGAAATGATTCAGCAGGCCGCGCCCCGGGTATTGGTGCTCGTGGTCTTGACGCCGGTACGCGGCACGAGCATGGGCAGCGCCGCTCCAATACCGGTACAGGAGGCCGGGGCATTGCTGCGGCATGCCCGGGAGGTATTTCCGGGGATTATCACGCTGGGCTGCGCCAAACCCCCCGGCGCGTACAAGGAAGAGCTGGAGCGGACAGCCGTGGACTGCGGCGTCGACGTGATCGCCTTTCCGACCGCCGGTACGGTGGAGTACGCCCAGGCGCTGGGATATGATATCACGTATAAGGAAGAGTGCTGCAGCGCATGCAATATATGACAAAGAAGCAGGGGAACCGTCCCCTGCTTCTCTACGTATCTTTAGTCTAAGGCGAGACCCAAATATCCATCTGCACAAGCCCCAAGTTTTAAAGGCGCTTCCGCATGCTGCTTACTCATGGCGAAGGGGCAGACTTGTCCGGGCAGAGCTGTGAAGGATGCGGCAGGCGTCCGCAGGAAATATTCCCGGGCGGGAAATACTTCGCTTAATTGCCGGAGGAACGGCAGTTCCAGTTCAGCCGGGCAGAGGAAATCCTTGAGAGCGATTTTGTCCGCCGAATGCCTTTCGACGGCGGCGCAGCCCAGGGCGCTTCCGCAGGTGAGGAGATAGATATTGCCCCCTGTGTATTGTGCGACCAACTGCTGATAAGCAATGACTTCCTCGGGGTAGGAAATATGCAGCAGGCCTTCGAGCAGGCTTTCCCTGATCTCGTTGTATTGCCGGGGCGTAGCCGGATAAGCCCTAACGTTTCCGGCCTGCTGTTTCGGAAACAGATGCAGCTGTCCGGGCGGGAATATGGCTTCCCGGAGCGAGAAACTTTCCTGATAGCCGTAATTGCGATAGAAATCAAAAAGCCGTCCAGTGGCGGGAACGAGGACGGAGTAAGGTTTGTGATTCTCTTTGAGGTATTCGCCGGTAAAAGCCAGTATTTTGCCGGCAAAGCCTTTTTTTTGATAATGGGGGTGCGTAGCTACGGCATAGAGCATGGCCGCTTCCAGAGAAGTGTTTTTCGAAGAGGTGGCTGTAACCGGAAGCATGGTCAGCATGGCGGCAATGACGCCGTCTTCCAGCAGGAGCATGGTTTCATCCGCCCGGTATTTTTGCGCGTAATATAAGTCAATAAAGGAATCCGGGTCACCGAAACAGCGTTTCCAGATTTCCTTTTGGGAAGATATGTCCCCCGCCTGGGCCAATCGTATCTCAATCATACCGGTTCGCTCCGCTCATTTAAGAGTTCTTAAGCTTCGCTATATACTTTACTTCCATTCGTTCAGGGTAATACGAACGCTTGGCTTTGCGCATGCCGTCATGGCCCATATCTTCCTCCCGGTTGACATAGAGGACCTGCGGATGCCTGGCCTTGACGATGACGGCAAATTCGCGGTTAATCATCTGATAGGCGCCGGTGAAGTCAAAAAATGCTTTCTCTACATGGGTCACATAGGTATCGGAATTCAATATTTCACCCAGGGTAAAAGCGACGACCCGGTCATTGACGCGCAGCAGAGCGCCTTCCAGATTCAATCCGGCAAAATTTTTCAGACAACGCTGCACAGCGTAGCGTTCATTTAACAGTACGGCATCATTTTTGCAGTCGTGAATAATACACCACTGCTTATTCATCACCCAGCACTCGTCCAGGTTTTCTTCGGTAATATCTTCAATGCTCCATTCGCTGTATTTTCTTTTGAACTGATTAATCAGGTTGCGTTTGGGCTGCAGCTTCTGACCGGACAGCGTAACCAGTTTCTCCAGCCGGTAGACATAATCGTAGTAATCAGGATTGTCTTCGTAAGAAAATTCCCCGGGATACAAGGCGTCCAGTTCAGCTCTGTTTCTTTCGGAAAGGGCCGCCAGGACAAATTCATGGCCACAATCTTGCGCGTCCTGCAGCATGGCGTCGAGAACAGGCTTGATGTCTCCGTGACCGGCCGGGTAAAAATAGCGTTTGGCCTCTTTATCGCCGGCTTTGACGATAATATAGCCGTTGATTTGGGCAATCTGGTTCTCATAAATGCCCGACCAGGCGTAAATATTGGTAAAATTATGCTGACATCCCGGCAGATCGGCAATTTTATACAGCGGATCCATCCATTGTTTATCAGAAAGTTCAACTGTTTTGAAGTCAATCATGAAGCGGCCCCATTCCCGTTGTAATCGTAATAAATCAGAAAACTAACAACCCTAATTATAGCACACAACGAAAGTGAAGAACAACGGCAAAATTAAAACTTGACGGAATCTCCTCCCAGGATAATCAATAAACCGGCTAATTTTCCGTATATAGCAATAATTACCTTTAAGTATACATTATTATTCTGCTCAAATTATTTATTCTGTTCACACTAGTATGATAAAATCATACAATAACTGCCTGAAAATGGGACTTAACGGTATACTCCAAGGATAAAGGGTGTGTAACAGACATGAAAAACAATGGGCTGCCGCTGCAACAAGGTTTATATGATCCTGCGTACGAGCGTGATGCTTGCGGGATGGGATTTGTCGTCAATATGAAAGGCCGGAAGTCGCACGACTTGGTAGATGAGGCTTTAACAGTATTGGAGAATTTAAGCCACAGGGGCGCTATCGGCGCGGATGCCAATACGGGGGACGGCGCAGGTATAATGGTTCAGATCCCGCATGATTTCTTTAAACGGGAATGCGAGGTTTTAGGCTTTGACTTGCCGGAAAAAGGCAGCTACGGCGTAGGGATGATTTTCGCCCATCGCTATGATGATTTTCGCGCGGTACAGATGAAAACCTTTGAAAAAATCGTGGAAGAAGAAGGACAGAAGATTCTGGGCTGGCGGGAAGTGCCCATCGACAAGACGGCGGTGGGGGATGGCGCCAGGGCGGTAATGCCGCGCTTCATCCAGGTTTTTATTGAAAAAGGCGCACAAATAGACGATGAGATGGTCTTCGAAAGAAAGCTTTACGTCATCAGAAAAAGAGCTGAAAAAATCATTACGCCGATGGGGGAGGATAAGGGGGGGATTTTCTATGTCTCCAGCCTGTCCGCCCGTACAATCGTCTATAAAGGCATGCTGACCGCGGAACAGCTCCGTCATTTCTATCTGGATTTGTCCGATTTGGATTTTGTGACCGCGCTGGCCTTAATCCATTCCCGCTTCAGCACCAATACCTTCCCCAGCTGGGAAAGAGCGCATCCCAACCGGTTCCTTTGCCATAACGGCGAAATCAACACCATCCGGGGCAATGTCAACTGGATGAAAGCCAGACAGAAGAATCTCTCTTCATCCCTGTACGACGACTTGTCCAAGGTGTATCCGATTATTGACGAGACGGGTTCCGATTCCGCCATGTTCGATAATTGTATTGAATTCCTGCACTTGACCGGACGGACCCTTCCCCACGCCATGATGATGATGATTCCCGAACCCTGGGAAAAGAACGAATTCATGTCCCAAGAGAAAAAAGACTTTTACGAATTTCATAACTTTGTCATGGAGCCCTGGGACGGCCCGGCGGCGATGGCTTTTACCGACGGTGTAATCATCGGCGGCGTACTGGACAGGAACGGCCTGCGTCCTTCCCGCTATTACGTTACCAAGGACGATAAGGTTATCCTGGCTTCCGAGGTGGGCGTGCTGGATATCAAGCCGGAGAATATCCGGTATAAGGGACGGCTGGAACCGGGCCGGATGCTCCTGATCGATACCGCCGCCCAGCGGATTGTTTCGGATGAAGAGATTAAAAAGATGGTCTCCACGGAGCAGCCTTATGGCGATTGGAACAAGAAGCGTATCGCCTATATGGCAAATCTGCCTGTGGAACCTGAAAAGAACGAACAGGTCAGGGCGGATTTGCTCCAGCAGCAAAAGGCCTTTGGCTATACTTTTGAGGATTTGCATAAAATCCTGATTCCTACCGTGATCAAAGGCGTCGACCCGGTGGGCGCCATGGGAATGGACTCACCGCTGGCGGTATTGTCGGAAAAACCCCAGATGCTGTATTTATACTTCAAGCAGCTGTTTGCCCAGGTCACCAATCCGCCCATTGACGGCATCCGGGAAGAAATTGTGACCTCCGCCAGCGTGCTCTTGGGCAATACCGGAAATCTTCTGCAGCCTGACGCGCCCAATACGGCCAGTCTCTACCTGGAGCATCCCATTCTGACCAATGAACAGCTTGCCGCCATTAAAAAGCTGAACGGGGAAAAATTCAAATCTGTGGAAATCTCCATGCTCTATCCTGTTGCGGAAGGCGCCAAAGCCATGGAGCGGGCCCTGGAGAGAATTTTCCGTCTGGCGGACAGAGTCATTGAGGACGGGGCCAATATTATCATCCTTTCCGACCGGGGCGTCAATGAGGAGATGGCGGCGATTCCTGCATTGCTGGCCTCCTCCGGCTTGCACCATCATTTAATCAGGAAAGAAATCCGCACCAATATCGGCATTGTGCTGGAGTCCGGCGAACCGCGGGAAGTCCATCATTTTTGTACTTTAATCGGTTACGGCGTGACGGCCGTCAATCCGTATGTTGCCTATGAGACCATTAAGGACCTGGCCGCCAAGGATATGCTGGAGGGCCTGAACTATAAAAAAGCCAAGGAAAACTATATCAAGGCTACGGTCAAGGGCGTGCTCAAAGTATTGACCAAGATGGGCATTTCCACCATTATGAGCTATCACGGCGCGCAAATCTTTGAAGCGGTGGGCCTTAAAAAGGAACTGATTGACCGATACTTTACGATGACGCCATCCCGCGTGGAAGGCATCGGGCTGGAGGAGATCGCCAGAGAAAACCAGATGCGGCATGAAAGCGCTTACGCAAAGAATTCGCCTTATACCGAGACCCTGGAGCCGGGCGGCTATTTCCAATGCAAAAACGACGGAGAAATCCACCTCTATAACCCCGAAACGATTTATCTTTTACAGCGGGCGGTACGGGAAGGGAATTACGACCTTTTCAAAACCTATTCGAAGAAGATAAATGACGAAAAGTTATATACCCTAAGAAGTATGCTGGACTTTAATATCAACCCGGGAGAAATCATCCCCATTGAGGATGTGGAACCGGTCGAAGCAATAGTCAAACGCTTTAAGACCGGGGCAATGTCCTACGGCTCCATCAGTAAGGAGGCCCACGAGTGTCTGGCTGTCGCCATGAACAGGCTGGGCGGCAAAAGCAACACCGGGGAAGGCGGCGAGGACCCGGAAAGATTTATCCCCCTCGCCAACGGGGACTCCAAGAAGAGCGCCATTAAGCAGGTAGCCTCCGGACGTTTCGGTGTGACCAGCAATTATCTGGTGAATGCCCGGGAAATACAAATCAAGATGGCCCAAGGGGCAAAACCGGGCGAAGGTGGACAGCTGCCCGGCGGCAAGGTCTATCCGGAAATTGCCAAAGTGCGGCATTCCACACCGGGGGTAGGCTTAATTTCACCGCCACCGCACCATGATATTTACTCTATTGAAGATTTGGCCGAGCTGATTTATGACCTGAAGAACGCCAATCGTGACGCCAGAATCAATGTCAAGCTGGTTTCCGAAGTCGGGGTCGGCACTATTGCCGCCGGGGTGGCCAAGGGCAAAGCGGACGTTATTTTGATTTCCGGCTATGACGGGGGTACCGGAGCATCCCCGCGCACCAGCCTCCGGAATGCCGGATTGCCCTGGGAACTGGGCCTTGCCGAGACCCATCAGACTTTACTGTTAAATAAATTAAGAGACAGAGTCGTGCTGGAAACCGACGGGAAGCTGTTGTCGGGCAAAGACGTGGTCATCGCGGCTATGCTTGGCGCCGAGGAATTCGGCTTTGCCACCACGCCGCTGATTGCCTTGGGTTGCGTAATGATGCGGGTCTGCGACCTGAATACCTGCCCGGTGGGCGTAGCCACGCAGGATGCTAAGTTAAGAGCTAAGTTTGCCGGCAAACCGGAGCATGTGGAGAATTTTATGCGCTTCATCGCCCGGGAAATGCGTGAAATCATGGCCAGATTAGGCTTCCGGACGATCAATGAAATGATTGGCCGTACGGATAAGCTGAAGACCAAAGAGAGCGCAAAGAACTGGAAGACGGCGCAGGTCGATTTTTCCAAGATTTTGTACCAGCCCCATATGGGCGCCGAAGTCGGCCGCTATAATACCCGGCCGCAGGACCATGCGCTGGAAAAATCCCTGGATATGAAAAAACTCCTCCGGATGTGCAAACCGGCCCTGGAAGAGAAGAAACCGATTCGGGCCAAGCTGCAAATCAACAACGTGGACCGCGTGGTCGGGACCATCGTCGGCAGCGAAATCTCCAAGCGTTACGGCGAAGCCGGACTGCTTGAGGATACGATTAAACTTACCTTCGTGGGTTCGGCCGGACAAAGCTTTGGCGCGTTTGTGCCCAAAGGGATGTCCCTGGAGCTGGAGGGAGACGCCAACGACTACATCGGCAAAGGTCTTTCCGGCGGAAAAATTATTGTCTATCCGCCGCGTAACGCTGACTTCGAGCCGGATAAGAATATACTCATCGGCAACGTTGCTTTCTACGGGGCCACTTCAGGCGAAGCCTACATCAACGGTATTGCCGGAGAAAGATTCTGCGTCAGAAACAGCGGCATGAAGGCTGTCGTCGAGGGCGTGGGCGACCACGGCTGCGAGTACATGACCGGCGGCCGGGCAATTATCCTGGGTAAGACGGGGAAAAACTTCGCAGCCGGAATGTCCGGCGGCATCGCCTATATCCTTGATTTTGACGAAAAATACTGCAACAAGTCTATGGTATTGCTGGAGGCCCTTGAATCAACGGACGAACTGAATGAAATCAGGGGGATGATCGAACGGCATGTGGCCTATACCCAAAGCCCCAAGGGCAAAGAAGTGCTGGACAACTGGCCGGAAGCCTGCAAACGCTTCACCAAGGTCATTCCCATCGACTATAAACGTATGCTGGAGAACATCACCAAGGCGCATAACGCCGGATTGAGCGGAGAAGAAGCCCTGATGGCCGCTTTCGAAGAGAATTTCAAAGACACTTCCCGTATTTCCGGGAATTAGGGGGGAGAACAATGGGTAAAGCCACAGGTTTTTTGGAATATGAACGGGTGAATCAAAAGAAACGCCCGCCTGAACAAAGAATCAACGACTGGAACGAAATCAAGCTGCCCCTGGATGCGGAAGCGATCCAAATACAGGGCGCCAGATGCATGAACTGCGGCATCCCCTTTTGCCAGGGCGGCGTCCTCTTGAACGGGCTCGTTTCCGGCTGCCCCGCGCACAACCTGATCCCGGAATGGAATGAGATGGTGTACAAAGGGCAATGGCAAGAAGCGTATCTCAGACTGTCCCGGAACCAACCTTTCCCGGAATTCACCTCCCGGGTCTGTCCGGCCCCTTGCGAGGGCGCCTGCACCGAGGGTTACATCATGGAACCCGTGTCCGTGAACAGTATTGAGTACGCCATCATTGAAAAGGCTTTTGCCGAAGGCTGGGTCAAACCGAGGAAAGCCAAAGCCACCGGGAAGAAAGTGGCCATTGTCGGCTCCGGACCCTCCGGACTATCGGCCGCGCATTATTTAAGCGCCGTCGGCCATGCGGTGACGGTATATGAGCGCAGCGACCGTCCCGGGGGCCTCCTGATGTACGGGATTCCCAATATGAAGCTGGAGAAAAGCACGGTGCAGCGGCGGCTGGACCTCTTGCAGAAAGCGGGCGTCCAGTTTGTGCTGAACACGGAAGTGGGCAAAGATATCCCCGCCCACGAACTGCTGGATAAATATGACGCGGTCCTCTTGTGCGGCGGCTCCACCAAGCCCCGGGGCCTGACGGTTGCAGGCAAAGACTTAAAAGGCGTCTATTACGCGGTGGATTTCCTGAAGGCCAATACCAAGAGCCTCCTGGATTCCAACCTGGCCGACGGTAAAAATATCAGCGCCAAAGACAAACACGTCATCGTCATCGGCGGCGGCGATACCGGCGCCGACTGTGTCGGCACCGCCATCCGTCATGGCTGCAAAAGCGTCCACCAATTGGAAATTATGCCGGAACCGCCTAAGGAGCGCATGGCTGAGAAGAATCCCTGGCCGGAATGGCCGGTCAAGCTTAAAGTGGATTACGGCCAGGAAGAGGCCATCCATTTATATGGCCGGGATCCCCGCAACTACCTCGTGAATACGAAGAAGCTGGTAGGCAACGAAAAAGGCGAGGTTACCGAGGTGCATACGGCCAATGTCGAATGGGTCAAGGATGAATTGGGCCGGATGATTCCCCGGGAAGCGCCCGGTTCCGAAAAAGTATGGCCGGCGGACCTGGTTCTCCTGGCTATGGGCTTTCTGGGACCGGAAGATACCCTTGCCGCTGAGCTGGGTCTGGCAAGAGACGCCAAGAGCAATATCCAGGCGGAGTTCGAGGACTTTGAGACCAATGTGGAGAAGGTCTTCACCGCCGGCGACATGCGCCGGGGCCAGAGCCTGGTCGTCTGGGCCATCCAGGAAGGCAAACTCGCCGCAAGAGAAATAGATAAGCATCTGATGGGCAAAACGGTCCTGAAATAAGCCCGTTGATAAACGCAAAATCCCTCTGCAACTGCAGAGGGATATTTTTATGCGGTATTTTATCATACTGAGTGCAGCGAAGTATCTACATAACCAGAATGATTCTTCACGGAGCTTGTCCTGAGCTTGCGAAGGGTTCATAATCACACGCTACGCTTCCGTCTCTCGAAAGAAGCGGCGGTTTACTTTGACTACCAAGAAGTAGAGGATGACGAACAGCGGGATGGCGCCGAAGATATCCAAGATGGAGTGCTGTTTGACGAAGATGGTGGAGAGGCTGGCTAAGATCATCACGGCAAAGGAGGCGCCCAGCAAAAAGTAGTGTTTATGCTTCTTTAAGTATTCGCGGGAGCTGACATATACGGCGATGGCATCATAGACATGCAGGCTGGGAAAGACATTGGTCGGTGTGTCCACGGCGTAAAGATTTTGAATCAGCGTGGAAAACATCCCGGTACCGGAGATGACCGGGCGCAGGTCCTGACCGTTGGGGAACAAGAGATAAAAGATATAACAGACGATATGTCCGCTGTAAACGAGCATACATAAGTGCAGAAAATCTTTTTTGCTGAAAATGCCCAGCAGAATAAAACCCGCCATTAAATAAAAATACCAGGAGCCGTAAGGAATGATAAACCAGTCCACGAAAGGAATCAGATCATCCCATGAACTGTAAACAATGTATTTAGCCTCCACCGTTTTTTCTATATAAAAGAAAAGGAACAGGATCAACGGCCAGAGCAAAAGCCACAGCATATGCCGGTATTCTTTTATTTTTTCAAAGAAATTGAGCATGCGGTTTTCTCCTGTTTTTAGCGGTCTTAATCATTATATGCTAAGCCGCAGTCAAGTATCAAGGGTATCTCCTGTCCAGGCTTACGTATTTTGTCATAAGAGAGGGTCTCTAAGCTTTGATTTCAGGCCTTTTTAAATTGCCGCAGAATTCAGGTTGTGGTAGAATGTACAGGAATAGACAAAAAACGCTAATTTTTTGCGTATTGTGTCACTATTCGCGCATATTTACCAAGCATGCAGGAGGAGACGGATGAGAAGAATTATTGCGGTTATGGTTATAGTAGCTCTTTTTACGGCTGTGGGAGGCGTACAGGTCGCTGCGGCGGAATCCGCGCCGAATGTCCAAGCCGTATGGATGGCTACGGTTTTCAATATCGACTTTCCCAATACGAAAAACAATGTTATGGCGCAAAAAATTGAATTTATCGATAAATTGGACAAGCTTAAGGCCGCAGGCGTCAATACCATCGTGGTCCAGGTCAGGCCGAAGGCCGACGCCTTATATCAATCCGCAATGAATCCCTGGTCTGATGTGCTGACCGGGATCCAGGGCCAGCACCCCCTTTATGATCCGCTCGCTTTTATGATTGCCGAAGCCCGGCAAAGGGGCATAGCTATTCAGGCCTGGTTAAATCCTTATCGCGTTACCACTTCGGGGACGGATTTAAGCGCCCTTTGCGCCACGCATCCGGCCAGGCTGCATCCCGACTGGGTTTTCAGTTACAATAACGCGTTGTACTACAATCCGGAATCAGCCGGCGTACAGCGCCATATTGTCTCCACTGTCGAAGAGATTATCAAAGACTATGATATTGACGCCATTATCCTGGACGACTATTTTTATCCGTCCAATTACCCGCTCCCCCAGGGCGAAAGTAAGGACGGGCCGACAGCAGCCAAGAGAAGACAAAATGTTAATGATATGGTCTCCAAAGTCAGCGCAGCGGTAAAGAGTTCCGCTAAAAACGTCTCCTTCGGCATCAGCCCCATGGGCATCTGGAAGAATAAAGCTTCCGATCCGACCGGCTCCGAGACCACCGGCAGCCAGGGTTACTATACTGTCCACGCGGACGCCAGGGCCTGGATAAAAAACGGCTGGATCGACTTTATTGTGCCGCAAATTTATTGGGAAACCGGGCATAAAGCGGCCGATTATGAGACTTTGGTCAAATGGTGGGCCAATGAGGTCAGGGGAACCGACGTTCAATTATACATAGGCCAAGGCATCTATCGGGATGTTGTGGCAAATCAGATCGATACGCAGCTGAAAATCAATCAAAAGTATCCGGAAGTAGGCGGCAGCTTTTATTATGGGATGGAAAGCCTGTTGAACAATACGGTGGATTGCCGCGCTAAAATTCTGGCCTTCAATCAAACGGCTGCGCCGGGAGCAGGTATAGTTGCTTCACGGAGCAGCGGCGCTTCCGCCGATACGGCGCAGGCAGCGCAACGGGAGGGGACGGTTACGGCCAGTATCCTGAATATCAGAAACGGCGGAGGACTGCAGTATGCCGTTTTGGCTAAAGTTGCCCGGGGGACGAAAGTAACCGTTTTAGACGCGAAGACAGGCTGGTATAATGTCAGGCTGGCTAACGGGCAAACGGGCTGGGCCAGCGCTGATTATGTTGTTTTGCATTAGGCAGACACATTGAGATATTATTAGAAATAGTCGCCATTCATTAAAGGGAGTGGCGATTATTTTATGTAGCCGCATTCAAGCATTCGGCATTTACGGCAAAAGGGCAGAATCTTATAGATAAATAGCAAAGACACACAATTGAGACAATGATATAATTAAATTGACAATTTCTTAGGGGGAGTTGCTTTGTCCGATTATAAATCCGCTTATAAAAAGGAAGTGTTTTTTGAAGAGGCCTTTAAAGGGATTGGCGGGATTATCATAATCGATAGAAACAATAGAGTTGTCTATATGAATGAAAACTACGCAAAGTCGATGGATATTAACGCCGAAGAGAATATCGGAAAAAAGATTACGGAACTTCTGCCCGATTCCCGCTTGGCGCTGGTTACGGAAACGGGGAAGGAAGAGATTGCACGCTTTTATACTTTAAAAACAGGACAGACAGTAATCGTCAATCGGCTTCCCATTAAAAAGGACGGAAAAATTATTGGCGCTATCGGTCTGACGACTTTTGCCAATATTGAAGAAGTGAGCCGCTTGAATAAGAAAATTGGTGAGCTGAGCCGGGAAGCCAGTTATTACAAGGCAGAGCTGGAAACGCTGCGTGGCGCTAAGTATTCCATCGAGCAGATTGTCAGTATTAATCCGACCATTAATCTGTTAAAAGATTTAATCCGCAGAGTGGCCCAGACTAAATCCACCGTATTGGTCAGCGGGGAAAGCGGAACAGGCAAGGAATTATTTGCCCATGCCCTGCATAAGCTGAGCCCGCGCCATCACTTGCCGTTTGTCCGGCTGAATTGCGCTGCTATTCCGGAGAATCTGCTGGAGTCTGAATTGTTCGGTTATGAGGACGGCGCGTTTACCGGCGCCAAAAAGGGCGGCAACATCGGTAAGTTCGAGTTGGCCAACGGCGGGACCTTATTATTGGACGAAATCGATTCGTTATCATTAGGGTTGCAATCCAAGCTTTTGCGGGTCATCCAGGAAAAAGAGGTTCAGAAAATCGGCAGTCTGCAAGCGATGGAAGTGGACACCCGGCTTGTTTTTACAACCAATCAGGATATTTACCAGCTAGTCAAAGATAAGAAGTTCCGGGAGGATTTGTTTTACCGCATTAATGTGGTGGAGATTAAGATTCCGCCTCTGCGGGAGCGTATGGAAGATATCCCCCATATTATTGAGGGTCTCATTCCGAAACTGAATAAAGAACTGGGCTTGAACATTACAGGGATTGATTCGGCTGTCTTAAACCTGTTCATGAAATACAGTTGGCCGGGCAATATCCGTGAACTGGAAAACACCATTGAGCGGGCCTTCAATAACGCCTTGACAGGAGAATTGAAGTTAGAGCATTTTGATTTCTTTTTCTCGAAGATGAATTTAAATGATTTGCCTTCAGAAAATAGTTTTGTTTCTTTGGAGTCCGTCAAAAATGCCGCGGAAAAACGGGCCATCCTTCAGGCTTTGATGCTGGCCAAAGGCAATAAGAAATTGGCAGCGAAATATCTGGAGATAGACCGCAGCGTTTTATACGATAAGATTAAAAAATATGATATAGAAATTTAATCGCTGGAGCAGCTGATATTTCTGAAAAATTTAATGGTTTTCTTGATAAAAATAATTTATCAAGAAAATTTTTATTTTCAGGCATGATATTTGCAATTTATAGTAGGCGGGAGGCCCTTCCAACTCCAGTAAAGTCTTGTTGTAACAAAGTTTGTTAACAATTGTACATAGATTTCGTGTAGGCAAGCACCAACACAACAGACTGAAAGAGTAGTAGATTTCCAACAACAGGGAGGTGGAAGTTCCTAAATTATCTGGATTCCCCGAGGTTAAAAAAATGTTTGGGAGGTTGTTCAAGTGAAAAGGAATGTCAAGATTATTGCTGTACTGCTGATGGTTATGATGCTTGTATCTGTTACAGGCTGCTCGAAGCAGCAGCCGGCTCCGGGCGCTCCGGCCGAAAAAAAAGAAGTCTTCCAATTTAAACTGGCTCATTTCTGGGCAGCCAACTCCCCAATTGAAACCCAGTTCGTACAGCTCTGGATTAAAGCTGTAGAGGAAGCTACAGACGGTCAAATTATCATCAAGTCCTATCCGGGTGAAACATTGCTGACTGCCAACGAAATGTATGACGGCGTTGTTAACGGCATTGCCGATATGGGCATTTCCTTTTTCTCATACAGCAGAGGCAGATTTCCGGTTGTTGAAACAATCGAGCTGCCCGGTATCGTTTTCCACACTGCCAAGTCCGGCTCGAGGTCTGCCTGGGATTTAATCAATGAATTAAATCCGGCGGAAGTCAAGGATACTCAGCTGTTAATGGTCGCCACTACAGGTCCGGCCTATCTGACTACCCAAAAACCGGTCAGAAACCTGGCTGATATCAAAGGCATGGAAATCCGCACCACCGGCGCCAGTGCCAAAGGCATCGACGCTTTAGGCGGAGTGGCTGTAGCCCTGTCCATGGGTGAGTCCTATGAAGCCCTTTCTCGCGGCGTGGTTAAAGGAATCCTCGGTCCCTGCGATATTTATGATACCTGGAAGCTGGGAGAAGTGACCGATTATGTTACGGTTTCTCCTTTTATCTATAATTCACTGTTTTATTTAACCATGAACAAAGATAAGTTTGAGGGTATGCCGGCGGACTTGCAGGCGAAATTCAAAGAAGTCAACGCTAAAGTTTATGAAGATATTTTATCCGGTCTCTATGACAGACTTAACGGCGCCGCCCTGGAGGGTGCGCTGCAAAGAGGAGAGCTGGAGAAAATCGAACTCGATCCGGCTGAAATTGAAAAGTGGATGGCAAAATTCGAAGTTACCCAGAATGCTTATGTAGCCGACCTCGAATCCAAAGGTCTGCCGGGTCTGAAGGCTCTGGACAGAATCAAGGAACTCGCCGAAAAATATAACGCTATCGAATAGTCAAATGCGTGGGCAGAAGAAATCGATGCGCATTCAGGAATTCGGTTCTGAGTGCGCGTCATCTTCCCTAATAATTGATATTGAGGTGAAAGAGCTTGGAGCGCATAACCAGAAACTTGGTCAGTTTCAGTAAATCATTGGACCTGTTGGCTGGAATCATCTTACTGGGGATTATGGCCTTTGTCTGTTGCAACGTGTTGATGCGCATCTTTTTAGGCGCCCCCATCTCCGGTGTAGTGGAATTTGTGGGCTTCTTTACATCAATCGTTATCGGTTTGGCCCTGGCGAATTGTGGGGCTACAGGGGGGCACGTAGCGGTGGAATACTTTTATGAAAAGTTCCCCCTCAAAGTTCAGTATGTTTTGAAAATTGTTTTAGGCTTCGTTTCCGCAGCCTTTCTTTTGTTTGCTTCCTGCCAGGTGGGAGTCTATGCTATGAGCATCCTGCAAAGCGGGCAAAAATCCGCGACTACCCTGACCCCCTTCTGGCCCTTCGTCTTAATCGTCGGTTTTGGTGTGCTGGTATTGAGTTTGGTTGTGCTGGCGCAAACAATATTAGCCGTTAAAGGGGGCGGGGGCAAATGAGTGAAGCAACCATCGGCCTTATTGGTATTATCGCTTTTTTTGTCCTGTTGTTTTTAAGAATGCCTATTGCTTATTCAATGGCGATTGTGGGCTTCGTCGGCTTTGCTGTCTTATCTTCACCGGAAGCCGCATGCCGTGTAGTGGCCAAAGAAATCTACACCATTTTCCAATCCTATTCCTTGAGTGTGGTGCCGATGTTTACCCTGATGGGCTTTTTCGCCTTTTATTCAGGAATCGGCTCCAGATTGTTTGATTTGGCCTATAAGCTTCTTGGACATCTGCCGGGCGGCTTGGCCATCGCTACCCAGGCCACCTGCGCGTTATTTGGCGCCGTGTGCGGCTCCACGACCGCTACCTCTGCCACCATCGGAGCCCTGGCGATTCCGGAGATGAAAAAGTATAAATATGATGATTCCCTGTCCTCTGCCAGTGTGGCGGCGGGAGGGGCCCTGGGCATCTTGATTCCGCCCAGCGTTATCTTTATTGTCTATGGTATTTCCACCGAAACTTCCATTGGCAAGTTGTTTATTGCCGGAATTATCCCGGGCATTCTGCTGATGCTTCTGTATATGCTGACAATCTATATATTAGTTAAGCGCAACCCAAATCTGGGACCGCGCGGCCCAAAATTCGGCTGGGGCGACAGAATTTCTGCCATGAGGGGCGGCTTAATTGAAGTACTGCTTATCTTTTCCCTGTCTTTGGGCGGACTGTTCGCCGGCTGGTTTACTCCCACTGAAGCAGGTTCCGTGGGCGCGGCGGGTCTTTTGCTCATCACGTTGATACGCAGGACGATGAACTGGGAAGGCATCAGAAAGAGTCTGGCCGATACGACCCGCACGACGGCGATGATAATGCTGCTGGTGGCCGGTGCGATGATTTTCGGACGCTTCATGGCCATCAGCGATATCCCCTTTGTCATGGCCAGCTGGGCTTCCGATCTGCCTTTTCCGGCCTTTATCGTGGTTATAATAGTCCTGTTTATCTACATTGTCCTAGGGTGTTTCATTGATGCCCTGGCCCTTATTCTGCTGACTATTCCGATATTTTATCCTGTTGTGGTCGGAACCCTGGGCTATGATCCCATCTGGTTTGGGGTAATCATTGTTCTGGTGGTGGGCGCCGGTAATATTACGCCGCCTGTCGGTATGAACGTGTATATTATCAAAGGCATTGCCAAAGACATCAGCCTGGAAACCATCTTCCGGGGCATCTGGCCTTTCCTGGG
>JAVEYA010000017.1:0-35046 GCA_034003745.1 Clostridia bacterium | reverse complement strand
AAAAAGTAGGATATATCATGGACATTCTGTTGACGTGTGTTTAAAGGAACCGCTACCGCGCCGATTTTGATTATCCCCAGAAATGATGCAATAAACTCGGGCGAATCATACAATAAAAGGGCCACGCGTTCTTCCATCTGAACGCCCAGATCCAGAAGGCCGTTGCCTGCTTGATCAACCATCTCGCCTAATTGCTGATACGTTATCTCTTTTTTCCGGTAACGTATCGCTGTTTTATCGCCCCGACCCTTTTCGATGTTGTCCCGTATCAATTTATCCGCGAAATTATAATCATCACCATTGTACAGGCCCATCCAAGTCACCCCCTAATTCAAGCAAAAATCATCTTAATTATCCTAAAAACGAGGCGGCCAAAGGCACCCAAACCGCCGCAATGACAACCCAGACAAAACTTATGGCCAATCCGGATTTGAACATATCGCCCATGGAATAATATTGCTTATTGTAAGTGATTAAAGGCACCGCATCAAGCGGCAGCAACATGCAACAACCCGCCATAAAGGCTGTAATAATGCCGAAGATAGCCGGATTGATTCCACTGGCAACAGAAAAATCGGACAACGGTTGAATCGTCATGGCTACCAAAGCCGGACCTATCGGCAACACCAGATGCAGCAGATTGATAATCATGCCGACGATACCCGTTAAAAGGAAAACATTGATTCCGGACAACCCGGCAAGCACCGCGTTGACGAACCAGCCGCTTAAGCCTGTAGCAACGACGGCCGCGCCGATGGATGTTACGCCGCCAATCATCAGGATCGCATCCCAGCCGACTTCTTTGGAAAAATCTTTCCAGTTGAGAATTGCAATCCCAGGGAGGAAAAAGACGATCAAACCAATCACAGCCACGATGGTTACGTTGAAGGCGGGAACCCAGGTGCTGGCAATCCAGAAGATCAGCATCGCGCAAATGATGATCAGCACTTTCTTTTCAACTATGGATAATTTGCTGCCCTGTTCTTCCAGCTTCAGGATTTCGGTAACATCCTTTTCCAGCATATTCGGTTTGAAAATTTTATTAAGCATAAACGCGCAGATCGGAACCATCACAATGGCAATGGGAATGCCGAAAATCATCCAATCCAGAAAAGTAATAGTAATGCCTGCGTATCTCTCCAGCATAGACAAAGCCAGGATATTAATGGAACTGCCTGCCGGCGTAGAGATACCGCCAATCATTGCGCCGAAAGGAATGGCAATCATCAGGGCTCTGCCCAGACGGCTTTCACCGGGCTTTTCTCCCAGAGGTTCTAAAAGACTTAAGGCCAGACCCATAAACAGTACGGTACTGGGTACATTCGAAACGAAAGAAGAGATGATGGCCGTGCCGGTGACAAAAGCCAGGATTACCTTGCCCGGATCCTTTCCTGACCGTAAAAGAAGCCAGCGCGCCATTCTGGAAGCCAAAGGCGTTTTCATGATGGCAACCGAAACGCCGTAAGTTGCGATAACGAAAAAGATAACGTGGGTGCTGAACTCTTTAACAGCGGTATTCAGCTCAGCAATGCCGTAGATTGGCTGCAAAATGATCAGGGCCAATGCTGTAACCGCTACCGGGATCGCTTCAGTGGTCCAGAGAATCAAGGCTGCCAGAAGAACACCCAGACAGTTTCTCCCTGCCGGTGTCATTCCTTCAGGAACAGGCATCAATAGTACTCCTGCCAACACAACGACGGTAGCAATGAGACCCAAGGTTTTTTTATTCAACGTTAAGGCCTTCTTTCAATTAACAGATTTCCCCCATAAAGCCTTTTTTCTATCCATTAGATACCTTCATATTCAGTTTTTTAAGGGGATGTAAAGGGGGACTTATTGAACAGTCCCCCTTTACCCCTTATTTCAGAATCTTAGAACAACCCGATCGGGCCGCCGAGAATGAACAATCCTGCAGTAACAACAATAGTCCAGATAATACTTACAGGAACGCCGGCCTTAAAGTAATCACCCATGGAATAGTAGCCTGCCTGATACGTAATGAGCGGTACCGGGTCAAGCGGCAAGAGGAACGCAGCCGATACGGTAAAGCCCATCGGGACAGCCAGTGCAGCGGGGTTCAGGCCGCTGGCGACCGCCAGTGCGCACAGGGTGGGTACGAGGATGGAAACGATAGCCGGGTTCACAGGAACCAGCAGGTGAATCAGAACTGTAAAGATAACGATAGCCAGAATCAGCGTCAGAGAGGAGGCGCTGGTCAGGCCGCCTAATACGGACTCGGCAATCCAGGGGGCAGCGCCGGTCTTCCATAAGGAAGTACCCAGAGAGTTGGCTGCACCGATCAGCAGGATAACGTCCCAACCAATGCGGTTCTTGGTGCCGCCCCAGGTCAGGAGGTCAATGCCGGGCAGGAAGAAAACAGCCGCGCCGATCGTAGCGGAAACAGGCAACGGAACCTTGTGGATGGTTTCAGTAAACCAGACAATGAGCAGAATAACGAAGATGGTGATGAATTTGGCTTCTTGTTTGTTGAAAGGACCCAGGGCTTCATACTCTTTCTTGATATCTTCAATGCCGACCAAGGTGTCGATTTCGGGCTTGAAGACTTTAGTCAGAGCAAACCAAGCCAGAGGAGTAATGATAATAACCATAGGAATACCTAAAGAAGCCCACTGCGGGAAGGAAACCACCACGTTGGCGGAAGACTGCAGCAAAGACAGGGTCAGCACGTTCAGGGAAGAACCGGCCGGAGTGCCCACGCCGCCGATCAGTGAAGCAAACGGAATACCGATTAAAACCAATTTAGCAAAATTGCTTTGGCCGATTTTGCAGCCGTTTTTCTCGATCATAGCCAGACCGATCGGGAAGAACGCGGCGCAAGCAGGCACGTCGGAAATAAACGCGGAGATAATGGCAGTACCTGCCATCAGTAAGAGGGCGGCTTTGACCGGGCTGCCTTTGGATAATACGGTCAGTTTCAAGGAAATACGCTTGGAGAGACCGGATTCAGACAGCGCAAAGGCCAGGAAGAAAGAAGACAGTACGAAGATAAAGGTAGGGGTAGCAAAGTTCGCTACTGCCGGGCCTGCCGCCATAATGCCGGTTACGTGCTGCAGGAACAGGAACAGGATTGAAGCAATCGCAATCGGGATAACTTCGGTAATCCAGCAGATAACGGCAACAATCATCAAGGCAATGGACTTCAAGCCAACCGGGGTCAGTCCGGTAATGACGCCCTCAGGGCTGGTGGTGCCGTTCGCCGGGAGGCTGGAAACGATAAAATAAATCACTAATAAGGCAATAAACCAAATCCCGCGTTTCTTGGCAGCCGACATTCCGGCAGCTGCCTTTTCAGTACCTAAACTCATTGATTTTCCTCCTCACAATTTTTCGTTTTGATCATTCTGTGATGACAAACACTACATCTTACTCGATTTTATACGAGTATCACAATTTTTTATAAACCACCCCCTTGTGACCCGTTTGATCCCTTTCAAACAGGGCATGCCGTCCGAATTCCTTACTTCATTTTAGCTTCAAAAATCGCTTTGAGTTTGCCCCATGCAGGCTGGAAAATTTCCTTGGGCATTTCTTTAAGGTCCGGGGAAATTTTCGGTTTGAATTCCATCTGTCCCAGAACATCTTTTTCCAGATCAATGCCGGGCGCGATTTCAATCAGGGTCAAACCGCCGTCCTCAAGTTTGAATACAGCGCGCTCGGTAACATAGAGTATTTCTCTGCCGCTTAAGGAAGCGTACTTGCCGCTGAAGGTGACGTGGTCAACTTCGTTGACAAACTTCTTGATGGCGCCTTCTTTGACAATCTTCATTTTACCGTCTTCTACCGCGTATTCAGCGCCGCTGGCGGTCATCGTGCCGACGAAAACGACTTTCTTCGCGGTGGAGGAGATGTTGATGAATCCGCCCGGTCCTACTACTCTGGGGCCGAACTTGCTGACGTTCAGGTTGCCTTCTTTATCGGTCTGAGCCAGACCCAGTACGCAGGCATCCAGTCCGCCGCCGTCATAGAAGTCAAACATATAGGGATGGTCTACCGTGCAGTCGGAGTTATAAGAAGACGGGAAATCCGGTCCGCCGGCCGGCATGCCGCCAAAGTTCCCTAACTCAGTGGTCATCGTCAGCATATCGGCTACTCCTTCTTCCGCCGCTACGCTGGAGACGCCGTCCGGCATGCCGATGCCGAGGTTAAGAGTAGTTTTGGGGCTTAATTCCATAATCGCTCTTCTGGCAATAATCTTTCTTTCATCCAAAGGAAGTACAGGCACGCCGGAAAGCGGGACTCTTGCTTCACCACACAGGCCGGGGTTGTACTTAGTGACCTTGGTTTGCAGATGATTTTCCGGCTTGGCTTTTACCACGTAGTCCACCAGCACGCCGGGTACCTTTACTCTCTTCGGGTGCAGGGTAAAGGGTTTCGCCACGAATTCTACCTGGGCAATAACGATACCGCCGGAGTTATGGGCAGCTGTCGCCAAGGAAAGAGCTTCCAGGAAGAGGCACTCGTTATCCATGGTCATATTGCCGTTCTCATCCGCGGTGGTACCGCGAATAATCGCCACATCAATGGGGTAGGGTTTATAATACAAATATTCCTCACCATTCAACTCGACGACCTGAACAAATTCATCTTTCGTACACGGAGAGATTTTGCCGCCTTGCAAACGCGGGTCGGCAAAAGTACCCAGGCCTACCTTGGTCAGGACACCGGGTTTTCCGCCGGCAATCTGGCGCCACAGATGGGTCAGTACGCCCTGAGGAAGCAGGTGGCACTCCACCTTGTTCTCGTTAATCAATTTACCTAATTTAGGCGCTACGCCGATATGACCGGCTACAACTTTTCTGACGCTGCCTTCATTTCCGAAATGGTTCATGCCTCTGTCCTTATGGTCGCCGCAACCGCAGCTGTGCGTTAAGAACAGGTCTTTCGGGCGCCCGGTCTCCAGAAAACGCTGTTCGACAGCTGCCGCAATTTCTTCGGCAAAGCCGCACAGACCTGCTGTGGTCCAGGCTACGGTCGCGCGATCTTGGATCTTCTCCGCCGCCTGTTGGGCAGTAATCACCTTTGACATACTCATTCTCCCTTCGTTTTTTATTACAAAATTTATTATTAATAATTTCTTATCAGTATTGTGATATTGATAACTATTATAAATAATTCTTTTCCAAACTGAGATAGGAAGACGAGTTTTCGCCTTCCTTATCTCAATTGTTCTACTGCTAATAGAGGTTATTTACTTCTTGGCTTCCGCAGCCTTCTTCTCCTGGATCGCACGCCATACTTTCTCAAAGGACAACGGCAACGTGGGGATATTCACGCCGACAGCGTCATAGATAGCGTTTCTGACAGCGCCCATGGTCGGGTTATTGGAGCCTTCGCCGATTTCCTTCAAGCCCCAAGGCGTAGCAGGCTCGTCGGTGCTGGGGATCAGGTCGTTGGTGAATCTGGGCATATCCAGCGCGGTGATGATACGGTAGCCGCCGACATCCGGGTTCATGATCTTGCCGTCTTTATTGAAGACAACTTCTTCCCAGATAGTCTCAGAGATACCCATACCGAACGCGCCGTGGACCTGGCCTTTCATCAGGGCCGGGTTGATGATGGTACCGGCGTCGTGAACGTCCCAAGCATGAAGAACTTCAATGAAACCGGTTTCTTCGTCGATCTCGACTTCAGTGGCCTGGGTACAGAAGCTGTAGCAGGGAGAAGTGGCGACCGGAGCGCCCTTATGGTAGCCGCCCAGTCTGGGAACCGTGTACACGCCTGTACCAACTAAGGGCCCTTTGATGATGAAGTATTTCTTGGCTACTTCTTCAAAGGTAAGGGTGGGAGCCTTCGGACGGGACTTGGAGAAGATGATGCCGTCGATACACTCCAGATCCTCAGGCGGCAGGTGCATCATAAAGCCTGCAGTTTCTAAGATTTTGGCTTTGATCTCTTCGCCGGCCCGCTTGCAGGCCCAGCCCGCATAGGCAGTCTGACGGCTGGAGTAAGCGCCGAATTCCAACGGAGCTACTTCGGTGTCGCCGGTAACCAGAGCAAAGTTTTCATAACGGTAGCCCATGGCTTCGGCAGCCATCTGGCACGTTACGGTGTCGGAACCCTGACCGATATCAACAGTGTTGCAATACAGTGTGGCCAAAGTACCGTCTTCGTTGATTCTGATCATGGCCGAGGAAGAAGGATAGTCGTTTCTGTAGATCGGGTAGCCGGCGCCGGTTACGAAGGAACCGGTAGCCATACCGATACCGCGGCCTTTGGGCAGACCTTCTTTTTTCTTCTTCTTCCAGTCGGTGATTTCTTCGATCTTATCCAGCGCTTCCATCAGATAGCAGGTCTGGATGCCCATACCGTTGCAGGTATTGGTCCAAGGTTGTCTGCAGTTGCGCTTACGGATTTCGATGGGGTCAATACCCAGTTCACGGGCTACGTTATCCAAATGGCTTTCGAAAGCGTACTTGGGCTGGGGAGCGCCGTGACCGCGCTGCGCGCCGCAAGCGGGCAGGTTGGTATACATTCTGATCATATTGAATTCATAGTTTCTGAAATCATAGGTCAACGGGAGCAGACCGCCGGAATAATAAGCGGTAGCGATACCCAAGGAAGTATAAGCGCCGCCGTCCAAAAGGAAGTTGGCTCTTACGCCGAGGAGGATCCCGTCTTTCGTGGTAGCGGTGGAGATTTCATAACGGCCCTGGTGGCGTCCACGGTTGTGAGCGAACATTTCCGCGCGGTCATAGAACATTCTGACGGGGCGGCCGGTCATCCTGGATAAAACGGCGCCGCAGAATTCCAGACCGGTAGGCTCCAGTTTACCGCCGAAGCCGCCGCCAACCAGAGGTCTGATGACGCGGACGTCACCCATTCTCAGGCCGAACTCACGGGCAATGTAGTACTGGAAGTAGTGAACGGACTGGGTGGAAGACCAAACAGTCAGTTTATTGTTTTTCCAGTCGGCAATAGCGGAGTGGGGCTCGATGGGGCACTGATAGGTTCTTTGTCCTTCAAAGATATCGGTGCTGACATGATACGCTTCGGCAAAAGCCTTGTCCGGGTCGCCGAAGAGGTGGTGGATTTCCGCGTTGATATTCCGGGGATAGTCGTCATGAATCTGCGGCATATCTTCATCAGCGGCATGTCTGTAATCAAGCACGGCCGGCAGCACTTCGTAGTCAACCTTGATGGCCTTTAAGGCTTTGTAGCAAGTCTCTTCATCAATGCAGCAGACTGCGGCCACTTTGTCGCCGACGAATAATGCTTTTTCGATGCACAGTACGTTTTCATCCCAGCGGGCCGGGCTAATCCCGTATTTGAGGTCCGGAACGTCTTTAGCGGTAATAACCGCCAAAACACCGGGGATTTTTTCCGCTTCAGAAGTGTCAATGCTCTTGATTCTGGCATGGGCGTGGGGGCTGCCTAAAAGCTTACCAAACGCCATATTGGGCATTTTCAGGTCTCCGCAGTATTTGCCGGAGCCGGTCGCTTTGGCGACACCGTCTATTCTCGGCTTACTAACAGTTATCTGCGTAAACGGTTTTTGCTTATATAAATTATTTTCATGTGGGTAATTGGCAACGTCAGCTTTACCTTTTTTATGAACTTCCAGTGACGGCTTGTTCATTTCGATATCTGCCATGTTTTTCTCCCTCCTTTTAAATTAATGGCTGTCCGAAACTTCTTGACCGGATGCAGCGGTGATCGCCTTGATGATGTTGATATAACCGGTGCAGCGGCAGAGGTTTCCGGAAATGCCGGCGCGGATTTCGTCTTCGGTAGGTTTCGGGTTCTTGGTCAAAAGAGCCTTGGCGGACATGAGCATCCCGGCGGAGCAATAACCGCACTGGATAGCGCCGTACTCCAGGAATTTCTTCTGGATGATGTCCAGCTCATTGGAAGCAGCCAAGCCTTCCACGGTCATAACTTCTGCGCCGTCGGCGTCAAGGGCCAGGATCAGGCAGGAGTTAATGGGTTTGCCGTTCAAAATAACCGTGCAAGACCCGCAGTCTCCTATTTCGCAGCCTTTTTTCGTCCCGGTCAGTTCCAGTTCGTCCCGCAGGAAGTTGGACAACAGGCAGTTGGCCTTGATTAATTTGGTATACTCCGTCCCGTTTACCTTAATGGTAACGAGGTAACGTTTCATGCCATTCTTATCAATAATAAAATTGGTTGACAATCCACTCACTCCTTTCTTAGCCGTTATGGCCATTCTCAATAGCGTATTTTAAGGCGCGCTTGGTGTAGATTCTAACCAGATCGGCGCGATAGTCCGCGGAGGCTCTGAAGTCGGAAATCGGTTTGGCTTCGGTCTTGGCAATTTCTCCGGCTTCGGCCAAAACTTCCTCACTGACTTTCTTGCCTTTCAGGAATTCTTCCGCCTTCTTGGCGCGCAGAGGAGTCGGTCCAACAGCACCCAGGGAAATACGGGCGTCTTTGATAACGCCGCCTTCAACTTCCACAGCGGCGGCTACGCCGACTACGGCCAGCGCCCCGGCTTTACGGAGAGCGAATTTATAGTATTTGCTGCCGGTCATTTTTTGATCGGGAATAACGATCTCGGTCAAAATTTCATCCGGAGCAATCACGGTCTTCGAGGGGCCGGCGAACACTTCTTCAATCGGCAGAACGCGTTCGCCTTGGGGTCCCACAAACTTAACCGTTGCATTCAAGACAATTAAAATAGGCGGCAGGTCTGCGGAAGGAACCGCGCTGATGATATTGCCGCCGATCGTGCCGGCGTGACGAACCTGATTCGCCGCCATGGTGCTGGCCGCGTTTGAGACAGAGTTATATTTGCCGTTTAAAACTTCAGAAAAGACCAGGTCATTGTGCGTGTTGCCCGCCCCAATAACTATGCCTTTTCCTTTCACATATTCAATTTTCTTCAAAGAAGTTAAGTTTCTGAGTGATACGATGACGTCCGGCGTGAGCGTACCGTGCTTCATCTTCGGAATCACGTCGGTCCCGCCGTTGACTAATTTGACGAGTTTTCCGTCAAAAGACGTCAAATACTTACATGCTTCTTCAACGCTTTCGGGTGCATAATAATCAAAATCTGGTAAATACACGTTATCTTCTCCTCCTTATTTAAGTTTTACTTGGGAAAGATGAACCTCCTATACCTCCTGTTAACTTAACCTGATTCGCTGTGCAACCCTCCTCCTTTCCAATCCCTTAATACTTGTCAAAACTAAAAGGAAAATATTGAATCTTTGTGAAAAATTGAATTATTCAATGTATACATAATTCTTTAAAATCCAAAAATTTTTTCACAAGATCATGTTGACATTTTTTTCTGCATACGTTATACTTGGTCTTGCATAACGGTTTAAGATTATTCTGTATCCGTTATCTCCTCCTCCTTATTTAACCCTGTAAACGCGGAGACAGGCACGTGCCAAGTTTCATGCGGATAAAAACAAAGACATGAGCAAAACTTCACATTTCAACACACACACATAGAAGCTTATTTTAGTTACTGTTATTGTAACATTCAGAATCTGCTTAAGTTAAATATGTATTAGTGATTGAATTAATCAGCTTTACTTATTAATAAAAAGTAAAGCTTTTTCTATTTGTTTACGTTATAATATAAGTACCAATTTATTATAAGTTTCGCTAAATCAGGGGGGAGATTATGGAGTTACATCAATTGGAATATGTTTTGGCTGTCGCAAAATATCAAAATTTTACCCGGGCGGCGGAAGAAATAAAAACTTCCCAATCTTCGCTGTCTCAGCAGATCGGCAAGCTGGAAAACGAACTCGGCGTCTCCTTATTTGTCCGGACAACCCGGTCGGTGCAGCTCACCCCGGCCGGAGAAGAGTTCATCTTGCACGCCAAGAAAATCTTGTCGGCAGTGAACGATACCAGGAGAAGTATTCACGAATATACAACCATTGTTAAGGGGAACCTAGCGCTGGGTATTCATCCTATTATCGGTTATTATCGTTTACCCAATCTCCTGGCTTCCTTTCAAAAAAACTATCCCGGTGTAAAAATCAGCTTTGTGGAAGAACAATGCGACGAACTCCTGGATATGCTGCACTCCTCCAAAATTGACGCCGCCATCATCCAGCACGCCGTACCCAGCAATGAGTTTCAATTCTTTCCTTTAATCAGTGACCAGATGGTCGTGGTGGTCAGTGACCGGCATCCGCTGGCTCACCGGGACAGTGTGGAATTAAAAGAGTTGCAGGACGAGAATTTTATCGTTCCACCCCAGGTTTCGGGGCATTTTGCTGATTTTATTCAGGCCTGCCGGGTAGAGGGTTTCGAGCCCCGCGTCTTGCTCACCTGCACACATGTCCGGACCATCATGGGTTTGGTGCGTGAGGAACTGGGCATTACCGCCTTTTCCTCCTATGTGGCTGCGCTGGATATTGACCCCAGCCTGAAAATATTATCGCTCTCGCCTACCATCAACAGGAAGATTTACCTGGCGGTCAAGGCTACCACCGACGTTCCGCCCACACTGAAAGTGTTCGTAAAGTTCGCCTTGCAATGGGTCAACAACAATATCACCAAATCTCTCCCTTTCCCCGATAAATAATAATGAGTACCTTGCACAAGGAGCTGGGGTTATCACATGAAAGTATGCTGCCGCTTATGGTTCGACAATGATGGTAAAGCTTTTGGCCAGGGACCCTATCGTATTCTCCTGGAGGTGCAGAAACTGGGTTCGTTGAATCAGGCCGCCAAAGAACTGGATTTATCCTATAATAAAGCCTGGAAGACCATTCAGATGGTGGAAAAAAGAATCGGCTTCAAACTTCTGGAAAGCGCCAGCGGCGGGAAAACCGGCGGCGGTTCGACCCTGACCCCGGAAGCGATTGAATTCCTGAGCCGCTATGAGCGCTTTAAACTGGAGGTAGACGCCAACATCCAGGCCACTTTCGATAAATATTTCCCGGAATAAGATTAAAGAAGTCGCTTCATCGATTGAAACGGCTTCTTTTTTTTCCGGTAATGCAAGAGGCGGATACACATACCGTGTACCCGCCTTTTTGTCTTTATACGTCAGGTTCAGGCTCTGGGGCCGGCTCCTCCGGCTCATGTTCCGGTTCCGGCGTTTCCGGTTCCGGTCCGGGATCCGGGTCGTCCCCCGGTCCGTCCTCTTCCGGCTCGTCTTCCGGCCTGGGAGCAGGAGGCGGTGTAGTAATCTCCGGATCCGGCTCAGGGCTGTGTCCGTCCTTCTCCGATCCGGTTCCCGATTCTTCAGGAGGCTCGGCAGTCTCCGGATCAGACGGTTCAGTACCTGTTCCCACTGTGGGCGTTTCCGATTCTTCCAAAGTCAGTTCAGTCTCTCCCGGAAGCGTTTCCGATTCTTCCGGAGTCAGTTCAGTCTCTTCCTGAATCAGTTCCGTCTCTTCCTCACCAAGCTCGATCTTCTCCAGCATTTCTTCTTCAGGATTGAGCGGAGGCGGCAGCGTTAATAAGAGTTCCATCTTCATCAGTTGCTCTTCAGGTTCCACCGGGCCTACGCCTGAGCTGGTTACTGCGCCCTTATTCAAGCCGGTCCCCGTGGCCACGACTCGCAGATATCTACCTTCATCAGCGGGTTCCGGAATGTACGTATTTCCTACAGCTCCATCTATGTCGCTGTATGCGCCGCCTGCAGTATCAGCGATTTGCCACTGGTAAACAGCCGTCGCCCCGGATGGGCTCAAAGCGCCTGCCGTCAGACTGCCGCCCACTTTTGGGTCGCCGCTGACGGGGCCAATGGCCTTGAGGGGATCCGCCGCTATTCTGGCCGGTCCCACGCCTGCGCTGGCCAATGTACCGGAATAGCCGTTGAGTCCGGTAACCACCACTCTATACCAGGCCGATTCTGCATCGATAACAATGCTTGCGCCGGTGGCGCCGTTTATATTCTGATAATTTGTGTCGGACCAGCCTTTTTGCCATTGATAGGTTACGATGGCTCCGGCAGGGGATATCACACCTGCAGTAAGGGTATACCCGACTTCCAGGGAACCGCCGGGAGGTCCAATGGACACAAGCGGAGCGACTTCCACCGGTCCCACGGCCGCGCTGGTTACTGTGCCCGTAAAGACGCCGGAACCCGTAGCCGCTACTTTAATATATTTGTTCAGATCATCGAGGCCCGGTGTATAAATCAGGCCCGTGGCCCCGGGAATAGCTGTATAGATGCCATCGGCAGAATTACACTTTTGCCACTGATACGTTGCGGTGGCGCCAGCCGGAAATAAGTTTCCCGCCGTCAGGGCTACGCCCATACGGACGGCGCCGCTGATGGCCCCAATTCCGGCAAGGGGCGTCACTTCTTCCATGATCGGACCGGTCGGGGCGCTGGTCACTGTTCCGGTGTAATTGCCCGTACCTGTCGCGACTACTCTAATATATTTATTCAAATCGCTTTCCACCGGCGAATAGGTATTCTCCGTAGCCCCGTCTATATTGCCGTACGCGCCTCCGGAGGTATCGGCTATCTGCCACTGATAGGTTGCCGTGGCCCCGGCGGGGGATAAGGGGCCGGCTGTAAGTGTCCCGCCGACCTCGGCGCTACCGCTGACGGGACCAATTGCGCTAATCGCTCCCAGCGTCACCGGGCCAACCGCCGCACTGGCTACAGTGTCTTTGTACTCACCAGTTCCTATGGCTAATACCCGGATATATTCGTTATATTCTCCGGAGGTCAGGGTGTAAGTATTCCCTGTGGCTCCGACAATATTGCTGTAAGTGCCGTCTTCTGCTGCGGCGCTCTGCCACTGATACAGCGCTGTGGCCGCACTGGGGGTCAATATCCCCGCGGTCAGGGTTTTCCCGACTTGGATGCTGCCGCTGATGGGACCGATTGCCGTAAGCGATACTGCCCGGTTTTCAATTCGTCCTGACGGGGCGCTGGTCAGCGTACCGATATATCCGCCCGTGCCTGTAACCACTACCCGTACATGTCTCCAATTTTCAGAACTTGTCAGGAGGTAAGTCGCCGCCGTGGCGCCGTTAATATTCTGGTAACCGCTATCAGGATACTGGTCCAGGCTTCTCTGCCACTGATACGTAACCGTTGCCCCGGGAGGAGATACTGCCCCAGCCACGAGCGTATAACCGGCTTGCAGAGAGCCGCTGATAGGACCTATATACGTAAGCGGCGCTGCCGCCACCGGGCCTACAGCCGCGCTGACGGCTATGCCTGTATAGCCGCCTGTGCCCGTGACCGCTACTCTAAAGAATTTATTATAATCGCTCTCTTTCAGGGCATAGGCCGGAGCATTGGCTCCGGCGATATTCTGATAAACTCCCCCGGCCGAATCAGACCTTTGCCATTGATAGGTAACGGCTGCCCCGGCTGGAGTCACAGCGCCCGCGGCCAAGATCTCTTCTACCTGCGGTATCCCGTTGACAGAGCCAATCCCCGTCAGCGGTATCACTTCATTGACTACCGGACCGGTCGCGGCGCTGGTTACCGTCCCGGTATAATTGCCTATGCCGGTGGCCGTCACTTTAAGATATTTATTTAAGTCGGAGGGGCTGGGAGAGTAAGTTATCTCCGTAGCTCCGGGAATGTCCGTATAGACTCCGTTCAAAGAAGAGGCGATACGCCACTGGTAAGCAGCCGTAGCCCCTGCCGGCGTTAATGCGCCCGCCGTCAGGGTATCGCCGATCTGGGCGACGCCGCTGATGGGAGCGATCGCGGTAATTGTCCCCAGGGTTACCGGACCCTTCGCTTCACTGGTTACCGTATCCCTAAACTCTCCGGTACCGGTAGCTGTAACCCGGAGATATTTATTGAAATCACCGGCAACGGGTATATAGGTATTGCCCGTCGCGCCGAAAACATCCTCATATACGCCATCCGCAGCGTCGGATACTTGCCACTGGTACAGGACCGTAGCCCCCATCGGGGTTAATGAGCCCGCCGTGAGGATACTGCCTACCTTGGCGCTGCCGCTAATGGCGCCTATGGCCGTCAATGGCTCCGCTCCCCTGGCCGGTCCAACGGCCGCGCTGGTCACCGTACCGGAATATCCGCCTGTGCCTGTGACCACAACTCTGATAAAAGCCCAATTCTCAGCCGTAGTCAGGGTATAACTGGTTCCGATGGCGCCGGTGATATTCTGAAAAACCCCGTCCGGCGCGTTGCTTCTCTGCCATTGGTAGGTTACCGTTGCTCCCGCCGGGGATAATGCGCCGGCGGTGAGCGTATAACCGACCTGCAGGGAACCGCTGATAGGACCGATAGCCGTGAGGGTTCCGGCTTCCACGGGTCCGGCGGAGGCGCTGAATACAGTCCCGCTGTAGCTGCCGGAACCTGTGGCGGCAACTTTAAGGAATTTATTAAAATCACCGGCCACCGGCGTGTAGGTGTTGCCCATAGCCCCGGGAATATTGATATAGACGCCGTCGGCCGTATCACATCTTTGCCATTGATAAGTCGCTGTGGCCCCGGTCGGAGATAATTGCCCCGGCTCCAAAATCCCGCCGACCTGAACAATGCCGTTGATTGCGCCCACGTCGGTAAGCGGGGTCGTCTCGACGCCCACCGGCCCGATCGGAGCGCTGTTTACCGTACCTGTATAATATTGGCTTCCCGCAGCGATCACACGAATAAATTTATTTAAATCCTCTGCCACGGGGATATAGGTATTGCTTACGGCCCCTTCGATATTCTGCCAGGGACCGCCTGTCAGAGCAGCTCTTTGCCATTGGTAGGTCACTGTAGCCCCGGCTGGGCTCACCAGCCCGGCCGTCAGAGTCTCGTCCATCTGGGCCGTGCCGCCGATAGGGGCGATAGCCGTAATGACGCCGAGCGTCACCGGTCCCTTCGGCGCGCTGGTCACCGTGCCCTTATAATTGCCTGTGCCGGTAGCTGCAACCTTTAAATATTTATCGCAATCCCCGGCAACCGGGGTATACGTGTTCCCTGTTGCCCCTAAAATATCCTGATAATACCCGTCGGGCGTATCGGCCCTTTTCCATTGGTAGGTGACCGTAGCAGGCAGCGGATTCACCGCGCCCGCGGTCAGGGTAAGACCGACCTGCGCCGTACCGCCGATGGACGCGATCGACGCAAGGGGGATCGCTGCTTTGATGGGCCCCACCGCCGGGCTGAACACTGTTCCGAAATACCCGCCGGAACCTGTGGCCGACACTCTGATATACGCTCCGTTATTGGACTGATGGAGCGGATAGCTCGATCCGGTCGCACCGCTCAAATTGGTGAAAGGACCGTTTGCGGACGTAGAAGTCTGCCATTGATAATTGACCGTAGCGGCAGCCGGCGTCAGGGCGCCGGTGTACAAAGTATAGCCAACCTCTGTGGTGCCGGTGATAGACGCAACCGCTGTCAAAGGCGCGGCCGCGATCGGACCGGCAGCCGCGCTGATAACCGTGCCCGAGTAGCTGCCCGCTCCGGTGGCAACAACCTTGATATATTTGTTATAGTCGCTTCCTGTTAAGGTATAGATGGAGGCTGTGGCCCCGCTGATGATCTGATAGACGCCGTCCGCTGTATCCGACCTTTGCCATTGATAGGTTGCCGCAGCTCCGGCCGGTAATAATGCACCTGCGGCCAGGCTTTGCTCTACTTGCCGCGTTCCATTGATTTCCCCGATTCCGGTCAGCGGCATCACCTCGCTGACTATCGGACCAACAGCAGCGCTCTCTGCTGTCCCGGCATAACTTCCCGTGCCTGTGGCGACAACCTTGATATACTTATTTAAATCACCGGTTACAGGTGTATACATACTGCCTGTAGCGCCTGGAATATCCTGATAAACGCCGCCCAGTGCGCTGGAGATTTTCCACTGATAAGTGACTGTGGCTCCGGGCGGGGTCAAAGCGCCTGCCGTAAGCGTCCCGCCTGTCTGAGCGGTCCCGCCGACAGGGCCTATGGCCGTAAGCGTACCGACCGTGATAGGGCCTTTGGCCGCGCTGGTTACTGTAGCTTTAAAAGTTCCCGTCCCGGTGGCCGAGACTTTTAAATATTTATTGTAATCTGCGGTGACAGGCGTGTAGGTATTGCTCGTGGCCCCCGCAATATCCGTATAGACGCCGTTAAGGGTATCGGAGATGTGCCACTGGTACACAGCCGTGGCGCCGGCCGGGGTCAAAGCGCCCGCCGTCAGGGTTGCGCCTAACTGGGCCGTTCCGTTAATGGGCTCTATCGCCGTAATCGGCGTCGCCGTCCGAATCGGTCCGACGGCTAAACTGGTGACCGAGCCTGCATAAACCCCATTGCCTGTAACCACAACTCTGACAAAGGCCATATTTTCAGCTGAAGTCAGGGTATACGTCCTGGCGGTGGCGCCCGTAATATTCTGATAAGTGCCGGTCAGAGAGCTGCTTCTTTGCCACTGGTAAGTTACTGTAGCGTCGACCGGTGACATTTCACCCGCAGTAAGCGTATAACCAACCTCCGTAGTACCTATGATGTTGGCGACATATGTAAGCTGCGCTTCCGTTACGGGTCCGGCTGCCGCGCTGGTGATAGAGCCGGCATAACCGCCCGAACCCGTAGCGACTACTTTGATAAACTTATGATAGTCCTCCGCCGTAAGCGTATAAATTGCCGAAGTTGCGCCGCTGATCGGCAAATAAACGCCATCCGCCGTATCTCCTCTCTGCCACTGATAGGTAGCGGAGGCTCCGGCCGGGGATAACGCTCCGGCGGAAAGAACCTGTCCGATGTTCAGGGTTCCGGCAATCGCCTCCATTGCCGTAAGCGAAATGACTTCCGTAACCACCGGACCAATTGCCGGACTGCTTACCGTACCGGTATAGGAACCGGTTCCTGTAGCGATGAGCCGCAAATATTTATTTAATTGGCTGGTGGTCAAATGATAGGTCGCACTGGTAGCGCCGGGAATATTGACGTACGTTCCCTCGGGAGAATCAGCCGCCTGCCATTGATAGGTCACCGTAGCCTGAAGCGGCGTCAGTGTTCCTGCCGCCAGAGTGTGACCAACCTGGGACGTGCCGATAATCGGGCTGATAGCCGTAAGCTGACCCTTGGCTATAGGACCAAAAGCGGCGCTGGTTACCGTACCTTTGTAATCGCCGTTTCCTGTAGCGACAACCCGGACATATTTGTCCAGCTCAGACGCGCCCGGGGTATACACGGTGGAGGTAGCGCCGGGAATATTCGTGTAGGCTCCCCCTGGCGTATCGGCGCTTTGCCACTGGTAGACAGCTGTGGCCCCGGCCGGGGAAAGCGCTCCCGCCGTCAGCGGCTGTCCCGCCTGCGGCGTGCCGGTAACCGGCCCTATCGCCGTAAGGGCAATCGCCGCTCGCACCGGTCCCTTATAGCTGCTGGTGATGCTTCCGGTATAGGCTCCTGTACCTGTGACGACCACCTTAATGTATTGGTTGTTATCCGCCGATACGAGCGTATAGGCGCTATTCGTCGCGCCGCTGATAGCGGCATATGTCCCGTTCGCCGAACTGCTTCTTAGCCACTGGTAGGTTACTGTCGCGCCGTCCGGCGTCACCGCGCCCGCAGTCAGGGTATAACCTGCCTCCGTGGTGCCGGTAATCGGCGCAAGCGCCGTAAGCACCGCCGCCGCCACCGGTCCCCGGGAAGCGCTGGTCACAGTGCCGACATATTCTCCGTATCCCGTGGCGATTACTCTGATATATTTGTTATGGTCGTCCGCCGAAAGCCTGTACAGGGTTTCGGTGGCGCCGGCAATATCCGCATATTCACCGGCCGACGCGCCTGCTCTCTGCCATTGATAGTGGACCGTCGCGCCGCCGGGACTCACCTCTCCCGCGGATAACAAGTGTCCGACCTGCAGCGTGCCGTTGATAGCGCCGATCGACTCCAGCGGGATCAGCCCTTCGAGTACCGGCCCGCTGGGAACACTGGTTACCGTCCCGCTGTAATGGCCGGTTCCCACCGCCGAGACTCTGATATAATAGCCGGCGTCATAGTGCGTCAGTGTGTAAACGCTGCCGGTCGCCTCGGGAATGTTTTCATAGGGTCCCTCCGCCACGGCGCTTTTCTGCCATTGGTAGACCGCGGTTGCGCCGACCGGCGACAAAGCGCCTGCCGTCAGGGTTTCTCCTGCTTTGGCCGACCCGCTGCTGGCGCCCAGGGCGGTCAGGGGATATTTATTCGCTGAAGAAATATGAATCAGATAGCTCTCACTTAGAATATATTTGGCGGAGGAAACGGCGGGGGAAAAGGGCCAGCTAAGCGCCAATAATAAAAAAAGGAGCGGCAGGACAGGAATGTTTCGTTTGAAAACAAACCTGGAGCGCTTCTTGTGACTCATTTCTCCACCTCCTTTTCCATCAGGCGCCTTCTTAATGGATACTATCCATCCATTTGTTCAGCGTCGATCTGCAGCTGCATCGTTTGGGCCCGCTGCAGATAGTTCACGGTATCTTCCGACTCGTCCCAAGCTACCGTCAAGGTATAGCCGTGCGTTTCCTGACCGTTAAAACCCATCCTGGTCCAGCCCCCGCCGGCGGAGGAATAGCTCCCGGCAGGCGTAAGCGTATAGTCAAGCGGCAGGACGGTAGGATCAGGACTAAAAACAACCGAGATGTTGTATTTCATCAGGACCTGATTGTCCAACGCCCCGTCATAGTTCCTGATTTCAAAATGATAGACCAGCTCGTCTCCGGGGAGAGCGCCGCTGATATCCAATCCGTCTTCCAGGCCGCTAAGGGGCGTACCATTCAGCGTAGCGCCGACGGGTACGTACTTAAAGACAACCCGCGCCACCCGGGCCTCGCTCCCTGTGGCTATGGTCTTGGCATAACGCGCGAAAGACAGCCCTGTCAGCGCCAGCGCGGCAATTGTGAAAATGATAAGATAATGATGAATTTTTTGATTCATTTAATTCACCTTACCCTTAAACAGTTTCGGTAATTTAGATAAATTGAGCAGAACCAGCGCGCCCAGGATTATGATGGAGAGTCCCCGGGGCGTCCTGGCGAAGAGCAGCACATCCCCCGCATAGGGGATACGCAGGACGACTTTTCCTTCAATCGCGGACACAGGGATTGCCTTATCCGGCACATTATTGGCGTCGCCTTGTAAAACAGCCTGTGAATCCATCAGTTCCACAATTCTATGGGTAATCAGGCTTTTCTCCGTACGGTAAGTGACAATATCGTCAAGCTGATAGCGGTTTTGTTCTTTGATGATAATCAGGTCGCCGACCTGCAGCGCGGGCTGCATACTGCCGGAAATCACGATCAGCTGGCTGAAGCCTCCTGCTTTAGGAAGGTCATTTTGAAAGATCAGCCGGGAGGCGAGGACATAGCCATTCCCCGCCAGCAAGGAAAAAACAAGAATATAGATGATCACATTAAAGATTTTGCGTAACGACATAACGCCCTCAAATCACAAGTTTATCTGAATGAAGCGTTGACAATGATATTCAGGATATATACCGGATGATGCGTTTGCATTCCCAGCGCGGTATCCGTGGCGTCGTCAACGGTAATCCATTGCCACTCCAGCGTATAGTATTGATATGCGCCGGCTTCCAGCAATAAGAGCGGCGTCAGCATCTCCGCGGCGTCATGCCAGCCAAGGCCGCCTATATACTCATCCGACGAAGCCAGCCCTTTCTTCAGCCGATAGAAGAGCGGCAGTGCAGGACTGTTTTCATCGGTTTCTTGCAGCTTAATGAGGTATTCTACAGTGAAGCTTTCCGGATTGTGCAGGCGGAAAGTATAACTGCCGGCCGCACCGGGAGCGATCACCGTCTCGCCGCCAACCGTGCTTACTCCGCGGTTGCCGGGACGGGGCTTGAAAATATCCACCGGGGTGGCCACAACCCAGGTTGAGGCGCCATACGGATCATCCGCGCTTATGTCCGGCGCGCGGTTCGGCGCGGACGGCGGACGGCTCGGCCTGCCGGGCGGGACCGGCGGCGGTGGCGTCACCGGTGGAAGTATCACCGGCGGAGGTATTACTGGCGGCGTCACCACAGGGGGTGTCACCGGCGGGGGTGTTACCGGCGGCGTCACCACAGGGGGCGTCACCGGCGGAGGTGTTATCGGCGGAGGTGTTACCGCAGGGCCCGGCTGGTTCTGTCCATCCGGCAACAGGGGCAACGGCCTGGTATCCGCCATCGCGCCGACCACGGTCAGCGTGTTCTCGGCAAAGCTAAGGTGCAGGCAAATCTGTGTCAATTCAGCGGAAATCTGTACGATCACGGCGCCGTCTTCCCGCACCATGGTATTGACGGAATCCGCCAAGTCCGCCCGGGAAATATCCACCTGGATTGACGCCAGCACAACCTCACCCTGCAGGGCGCTTATGGTATGCGCCCCCGGCTCGACATCCAGGAAAAAGAACTCGCCCAACTCGTCGGTGACGGTGTAACGGGGTTCGCTTAATAACCGCACCAGGACATTGGCAGCGGGCTGCCCGTCCGCCTTCATGATTCTCCCCCGGATATGCACCGTCCGCTTCTTGTCCGGGGGCGTCTGGGGAAGCGGCCGGGGGGTAATGGTAATGGTATCGGTAATGCGTTCTACATAACGGCTGACGCCGTTGTCAGGCGCCAGAAAATACAAGACGGCAATACAGGAAATCAGGAAAAAAAAACCGATAGGGCCAGGAGGCGCTTCACATTTCTGCGGTTGTCGCAATTATAGGTTTGTCCTTCCAGCATATGAAACGCCTCCTTCCCCTTCTATTGCTTATTTATTGCTTCTAATTCCCCAATGGCTCCCCTCACAAGTGTGGAGAGCCATCAGGCACATATTATAGCTTGGCACAGCTTATTAATGTAATTAATCTTTTTGGGTTACAGTGGTAGCAACAGTGAGGATAATCTCGGCGTCACCATCTATGCCAAGTGCTGTATCGGTTGTATCTGATTGTCCCGTCCCGTCAGCATTAAATTCCCAGACCCAATGAAGCTCTTTGGAACCGGTTGTTGCAGTTGCACCATCAGTAGCTTCAAGGTCTAATCCGCTTAGAGCGGTTGCAAGAGCAGTGAGATTCTGATAAGTTCCACCAGCACCACCGGTATAAGCGCCGGTCAGCACGGCGGAATATCTTTGTTCAGCGGCGCCGATCGTATAATAAACAGGAATCGAACCGGTATTAGTTTCATTTAGGCCAAAGGACGCCGTCACATCGACCTCACTAAGATTCTCTACTTCCAACGTGAAGGAACCCGCAGTCCCCGGAGCAATAAAAGTCCCTTCGTCGCCATCGTCATACAAACCGGCATCCGTTGTTTTAAAAACATCCACCGCCACCGTTGAAGAAGCCGATTGGTCGGCAAATGCTGTTGTGCCATCTGTTAAATTAAAAGCAAACTTGGCTACACGTACTGTATCCTCTGCCGTAATGCCTTTCACGTACTTGGCAAAAGTACCCGAAACGAGGGTGGTGGTGATTAAAGTCGCCATAACTGCCAGGACTAAAAGTTTAGCCGGTAAGTTTTTCATCATATTCAATCATCCTTTCTTTTTAACCATTTTATATTTTAAGAAATTTCCCTTTGCCTTCTAATCCAAAGTTTTTTCTTCATTCTCTGCGGCGTTTGCGGCCAACTGCAGGCGCATTTTCTCCAGTTCCTGTTCCAGTTCCCGGGTCTTCGCCTGTTTTTCCTTATCCAACCTCCTTCTGCTGTAAATATAATAAGCAATAATCAAAATCAGCGGCGCCACGATAACCGTCAGCGTACCCACCGGGGTTTGGATAAAGAGGGCCGCGTCGCCTATTTTGGCTATACCGAAGAGATAAATCCCCTGCACTGCTTCCTCACTTACCGCCCGGGGATCATCCGCGTTATTGTTATCCCCTCTGGTGGCAAAGAAGCGCTTGCCGTCTTTTTCCGTTATCTGCACGATTCTGTGGGTAATGACCGCACTGCCTTCCATGAACGAGATGACATCCCCTTCTATAAGCCGGGCCGTATCAGCCTTTTTGACAATCACCAGGTCTCCGGAGTGAATGGTCGGCAGCATGGAGTCGGATAAGACGATAAAGGGCTTGTACCCCAGGAAATCAGGCGGCTCGTTGGGATTGACAAGAGATTTGACGATAATGGTCACATTGGCTACGATAACCGGTATCAGCAGGGCGCAAAGAACCACTGCAAGGATATTCAAGACGCCGGCGCGTACCCTTTGGTCCCGGGCTGGTTTTTCCATGACAACACTTCCCAACTTTTTCCTTGTTGAAATTTGACAAATAAAAAACGTCCGGCTGCAAAAATTTGCAGTCGGACGTTCATAACAGGAATTTCCCTGCCTTAGAATCCAGACTTTGCGTCTCAGGCTTTCACCTGATTTGCCAAATAAATGTAGTATATTAATATTAATATACTACATTTATTTGTATATTTTGTCAACATTCTTAGCAATACCTGGGACTTTGCGTCACATTATACCCTTTATTGTCTATTGTTTTTTAAGCGCTGATAGTCTTCCGGACAGTCGATATCTTCATGGATCCCCGGATCCGCCACCTCCAGCCATACTACTTCTGCGGCATGCTTTTGCAGCAATTCCCTGGCCCCGACGTCACCGGAGGCCTCCAGCAGTTCACGGAAGAATTTCTTGCCGAACAAAACCGGATTTCCGCGCCTGCCCTGAAAACAAGGCACGACAATGGCCGCGTCTTGTCTAACATAGGTTTCGATCAGGGCGTCAATGGTTTGCGGCCGGATAAAGGGCATATCCCCGTTAAAAAACATAATGGCGTCATATGTTCCTTTCTCCAGGACCCTCTTCACCCCTACCCTGACAGTAGAACCCATTCCCTCCGGATAAAAAGGGTTTTCCGCCAAGGTGATGCTCCCGGCATCCGCATACGGAGCCAGAATCCGGGCCATTTCCTCCTTCATATGGCCCAACGTCACCGTAACCGTGTTAACCTGAGAGGCCAAAATATTCTCCAGGGTTTTTTCGATAATCGTTTTCTCCCCGAACTCCAGCAGCAGTTTATTCCGGCCCATCCGGCGGGAAATCCCGGCTGCCAGCACCAAGGCGGCAATATTCACCGTAGAAACGCTCATGCGGTTTCTCTGGCGGCGCTTAGATGCAGGATGGCCTCCAGCACTCCGCCGCCGATCGCCCGCGCCTTATCGGAAATACTCCAGCAATGCGCCCGGACGTCCCGGGGGTCCACATCGCCGATTTTCATGCGCTCTTTAACCGGCACGCCCTCGTTAATGAGGCCCCGCAGCACGCCTTGCAGCGGGGAGAGTACAGGGACTCCGGCCACATGCCCGAGGAGTTCGCCCTTCTCCACCGTATCGCCGATCTTCCGGGCCGGCTTGAACGTACCGTCAGCCGGCGAGCGCACCAGCCGCTCTACGCTGTATCCGGCAATATCCCCGGGTACGCCGGTATCCGGGATGGCCGAACCTTCGTAATAGACCTTGCCCAGAAAATGCCCGCGGTTCGTCTCGACGACCGCATGAACATCCTGTTGGGCCGTGAAACCGGGGCCCAGGCCGATGACGATCGGGGCCATGGTCAGCTTCGTCCCCAGATTCTTCTTAGCCAGGATCCCGTCGACCACCACGTAGGGTTGGAGCTGTTCGATATATTGGCCCTCCGGATCAACCGCCACCGGAATCCGTCCCTTTTCCAGCATGGTTAAAGCCTCTTCGGGGGAAGAGACCTTCACCGCTTTCATTCCCTCGATTTCCATCTCTCCGGCAAAAACACATTGGGCCACAGAAACAGTATGCCGAATCACTGTGGGCTGCGGGATTTCCAGAACGACGACTCTAAATCCTGCCTGGGCCAATCGGCAGATGGTTCCGGTGGCGATATCGCCGCCCCCTCTGACTGCCACCAATTTCTTATCCATATTTTTAACCTCCTTAGCAACGCTTTGGCCACAACCGATTATCCAACTATTTTCACCGGTTCGAGCTGTTTGTCGAACCCCCTCGTCACCAGGAAACGCCGGATATCACAGCCTGGTCTTTCGCTTATACGCGCAATCATTTCCTCGGCTATATCCAAGTCCGCCGACTCTACATTGGTCAGCACCAGCAGTTTCTCCCCGTATGTGCGGCTGAAAATACCCCGTTCATGCAAAGCCAGCGTAACATAATCACCAGGGGTAATCACTTCTCCCTCATCCTTGCCCAAGAGAACGGCGACCAACTCCAGACGAAAGACAATATCCGGACCAAGCCTTCTCCCCAAGGCTCCCAGATTCAGTACGCCCACAACCGTCTCATTCAGCCTCGAAACAACCGGTTCGCCTTCCCGGGGGGCCTTTAAGAGCTTTTGTCCGGCGCCGTCCCCCTCCGCCAGGATGCTTTGGACCAGCCCGGCGCAATAGACGCTATCCAGCCAGTCCACCGGCAGGCCCACCGCCTTGGTGGCGGTACGCTCCTGAAACCAGGCGGCATAGCCGTATTGGTCCAGCTTTTCTTGAACCTGCCGCAATCCGTCCTCGAAGTCAGGCGAAAAAACGGGGTCGTATTCTTGTACCTGCTCCGGACCCATTTTCGTAGTCGTGGTCAAAAGAAAAGGATGCCCCTCTTCCTGCCACTCGGCGGCCAGCTTTCTCAGTAGGGAACTCTTCCCGCCGGCGCCGACAAAAGTAATCATCCCGTTTTTTTCCGCGAATACGTCACTTAGTTTCATTGCCACGCACCCTTATTCCTGTCTATTTTACGATCTCGATGAAGCCGCCCGGACGCCCGTATTTAACGGCTTGAATCTGTGCGATTATCGACAGGGCCACTTCCGCCCTGGCGTCGCCGCCGATATTTAAGCCCACCGGGGCAAAGACTTTTTGCAGGGTTTCCTCCGGTATGCCTCTTTGTTTCAGATTATCAAAAACAATTTTTAGTTTCGCCCGGTTCCCGATCATCCCGATATAGCGGGCCGGTCTTTGCGCCACCGCTTCCAGCGCGATTTCATCGTACTGGTGGCCGTGGGTGATAATGACTATGCTGGTCAGCTCATCAATGGGATATTTTTTTAATTCAGCGGCAATCTCCCCGCAGATAAGCGCAGCGGCTTCCGGAAATCTTTCTTTCGTGACAAATTCCGGACGATTGTCCAGAACCGTCACAGAATAGCCCAACAGCTTGGCAAACTTATACAGTGCTAAGCCTACATGCCCGGCCCCTATGATCAGCAGCTTGTCGGGATTCTTGAAGACTTTGATGAGCACTTCAATATTGCCGCCGCAATTCGATGCTTGGCCTGACTCATCCGGTAAATCAATCTTTATCGCCATTGTTTTGGAGACGCCTTCTTTGACGGCTTCCACCGCGGCAAGCCTTGCTTTTTCTTCAGCCGCTCCCCCGCCGATAGTTCCGCCCAGAATACATCCCGCGCTGTCTACGGCCATCATCGTCCCGACGCCGCGCGGAGAATGCCCTTCTTCTTTGGTGATAATCACCAGAGCAGTCTCTTCTTTTTTCTTCAGTTTCTCCGTAACAATCTCCATCAGTTTTTCCTGCATGGCGGCCCTCCCTTATATCGAGCAATCATTTTAACTTAAATTTATTCGTATTCTATTATTAATTTTATTATATAATAGATAATTAGGTAATAGATGTATTATAATTATACCTAAATTTATATTATTTTTTAATAGAATAGGTATTTAGCAAAAGGAGAGAATAAATCATGCCAATCGAGCTCTTGCCGAATTTATTTAAAATTGAGGTGCCGCTGCCCGGCACGCCGCTTAAACGGCTCAATTCTTATTTCATCAAAGGACAGGATAAGCATTTGATGATCGATACCGGCTTCAACCATCCCGAGAGCCGGGAAGCCGTCACCGCCGCTTTGCAGGAACTGAACGTAACGCCTGCCGACTGTGATTTCTATATCACCCACCAGCACGCCGACCACTCCGGTGGAGTCGCCTACCTGGCCACACCCACATCCAATGTGTACTGCAGTCAGCATGACGCGGACGAGATCACCCGCTATATTAAAGGAAACTACTGGGAGTTATTAGGCTATCAGCAAAGGAGCTACGGCTTTCCTCCGGATATTTTGCAGGAAACCATCAACAATCACCCGGCCAACAAAAAGGGCGCTTCATGTGAGGTCGCGTTCACTACGGTGGGGGAAGGCGACCGGATTGAGGTAGGCGGATATAAATTCCGGGTGCTCTTGACGCCGGGCCATACCCTCGGTCATACCTGTCTTTACGATAAAGAAAAGAAGCTTCTGATTTCCGGGGACCATATTTTAGGCGATATTACACCCCACATTACCGTCTGGCCGCTGATGGTCAATTCCCTAGAACGTTACCTGGAGAGTCTCGATAAAATTGCCAAATTCGATATCGAACTGACTCTGCCCGGCCACCGCAGCCCGATTACCGACTGCAAGAAAAGAATTCAGGAATTGAAGCTGCATCATGAAAGAAGGCTGGCCGAGGCTCTGGAAATTGTGGCCGAAGGTTCCTGCACAGCCTATCAGGCCGCCCAGCACATGACCTGGGACCTGACATACGCGTCTTTTGAGGAATTTCCCTTCCCGCAAAAATGGTTTGCCACCGGAGAAACGGCGGCGCATCTGGAATGGCTCGTGCAAAACCAGGCCGTCGTCAAAGAAATTAAGGATGAGAAATATATTTTCTCCCTGGCGTAATAATATCCGGCAGGGTAATAAAATAAATTGAGGTGATTCACATGGCTACTGAATTCACGCAGTTTAAAGGGACCAAGGACTATATTGCCGCGACGGAGTTAAAGAACAGCGTTAATATTGCCATTAATCTGGGCCGCCCGCTCTTAATCAAGGGAGAGCCCGGCACGGGCAAAACCATGCTGGCTAAAAGCATTGCGGAAGATTTGGGGTTAAACCTGATCATCTGGAGCGTTAAATCCACGACCAAGGCCAAAGAGGGCCTGTACATGTATGATACGGTACAGCGCCTGTACGACAGCCAATTCGGCGATCGCGACGTCTCCAATATCAGTAACTATATCAAGCTGGGCCGGCTGGGCGAAGCGTTCACTTCCGAGCAAACGAGCGTACTTTTGATTGACGAAATTGACAAAGCCGATTTGGAGTTCCCCAATGACCTCCTCTGGGAACTGGATATTATGAACTTCTACATCCCGGAGACGAAAGAGACGGTCTCCGCCAGGAACCGGCCTATCGTCATCATCACTTCGAATGCCGAAAAGGAATTGCCCGACGCTTTCTTAAGGCGCTGCATTTTTCACTATATCGATTTCCCCGACGCCGTCATGATGGAAGAAATCATCAAAGTCCATCATCCCCACCTGGAAAAAACCATTATGGAGAAAGCCATCCAAGCCTTTTACAATTTGCGCAATATCTCGGGCTTGCAAAAAAAGCCCAGCACCAGTGAACTGCTGGACTGGGTGCAGGCTCTGGTAATCGGCGGCGCCAAACCGCACCAGATCGTACATGATGTGCCCTTTATGGGTGTTTTGATTAAAAAGAATGAGGATATTGACAAGGTGAAACGCCAGCTGGATATCCAAGCCGGACGGAAGCCTGCCTCAACCGGCAGTTCCTTTGGTTTCTAATTCTGCCCGTAACGAAAGGTAAACAACTATGTTTGTGGATTTTTTCTTTGAATTAAGAAAAGAAGGCGTTCCCGTAGCCTTAAATGAATGGATGACCCTGATGGAGGGCCTGGAAAAGGACCTGGCCGGCTCCAGCCTAACCGGGTTCTATTATTTGGCGCGGGCGGTTCTGGTAAAAAGAGAGGCGCACTACGACCGCTTTGATGTCGCTTTTGCCCGCTGTTTCAAAGATGTGGAAACAACGCCCGAAATGGTGGAAGAAGCGCTGGCTGTATTTAAAAACCTGGAGTTAACTTATCGGGAACCTCCCGGGTATACTCGCCGGGAAAAGGCGGAACTGCCGGAAGATTATCTGAAAGAACTGGCCAAACATAAGATTACCTTCCTGCAAAGATCCCGCAGTGAGGAAGAAACCGAGGCCCGGCCTTCCCGTCCTTTCGGTATGGGCGCCAAGCAGCCCGGTGCGATCCGTATGGGGGGCGACTCCATGGGTTTATCCGCTTTGAAAGTAGCCGGGGAGCGCCAGTTCAAGGATTACCGGGACGACCTGATTACCGGGGTGCGGCAGTTCGAGATGGCCTTGCGCAAACTGCGTCAGCTCAGCTCACGTCTGGAGGGTCCCCGGGAAGAGCTGGACCTGGAGGAGACTATTGACGCTACCGCCAACAATGCCGGGATGCTCTCTTTGGTCTGGGACCGCCCCCGCAAAAATACCATTAAACTGATTTTATTGCTTGATTCGGTGGGCTCGATGGACCGGCACATTCAGACCGTCAGCAAGCTCTTCACTGCAGCCCACCGTACCACCCACTTCAAGGAAATAAAATACTATTATTTTCATAACTGCATCTATGAACATATCTATAAAACCCATGTCTTAAACGACGCCAACCGCCTGCCCACCGATGAATTCTTCCGTCTCCACAATTCTGAGTACCGCCTGATTGTCGTAGGAGACGCCAGTATGTCGGAACCGGAATTGACCCGGCCCGGCGGCGCGGTCGCCATGAATGAATTCAATAAAGAGCCCGGCCTGATCTGGCTGAAACGCCTGGCCCGGCATTTCCCTTACTCGGTCTGGCTGAATCCGGTCCCGAAGGTCCACTGGGGCAAAGAACCAGGTCATACCACAGTTCCGCTTATTGAAAAAGTCTTTCCTATGTTTGAGCTGAACCCGGCCGGCCTGGAACAAGCCGTCAACAGAATCCGCCTGAAGAACCTTAACTGAAAAATATGCGTCTGAATAAAAAAGGGATCAATGCTGTCATACTAGCATTATCCTATTTTTTTATTTGAGGCGGAATAATGGTATACAAAGATAAAGATTTATATAAAGCTTTCTTCGGCTCGGCTCTCCTCACTTGCCTGGGCGTATATTTGCTGGGCCGGCCGCTGATGAATCATCTCTCCGATTCCTTCAGTAAAATAATTATGACGGACCCCTATAACGAGAACCTGTGGGAGTTTTATTCCGCTGCCAAGCGGACCTCCCTGCAGACCATCGTGGAAACCAATCTGCGTTCCCAGGAAGGCAAGCTCCTTTCCAGGCCATTTGGTTCTCCCAAAAAATTTCCCAACACCAACGACCTCATGTTTAGCCCGGCGCAGCTGAATGTCCTGCCTACAGCGGAGAACGTGCCGGTGGATACAAAAGTCATCCTGGGACCCCAAGCATACAAGCCGCTGGTTATCGAGATGCCCATCATCGTTTCCGGCATGGCCTTTAGTTTGGCTTTGACCGAAAAAGCCAAAATAGCCCTGGCCCAAGGAGCAAGCCTGGCCGGCACCGCCACCAATAGCGGAGAAGGTCCCTATCTGCCTGCGGAAAGGGCGGCTGCCGACAGATATATCCTGCAATACGACCGCGGGGACAGGAATCATGAAGCCCATATTCTTCAACAGGCCGATATGATCGAAATTCAGATCGGACAGGGCGGGATCGGCGGGATCGGACACGCCACCGTTTATAAAGACTTGCCGCCGAAAGCACGCCGTTTGCTGCATCTGGATTACGGCCAGGAAGAGATTACCCATGCCCATGTCTCAGGGGTGAAAGATCCTGAAGTGGACTTGCCCCTGCTGATCAACAGGCTGCGTGATCTGACCGGCGGCGTTCCTATCGGCGTTAAAATTGCCGCCGGACAATCCCTGGAAAAAGATTTGCAGATTCTGATCGATTCCGGGACCGATTTTATCGCTTTGGATTGCGCCGAAGCGGCCACCAAAGGTTCCCCGCCGATTCTGCAGGATGATTTTGGCGTTCCTTTGGTGTATGCAGTTAACCGGGCCGCCAACTACCTGAAAAGTCAAGGCGTCAAGGATAAAATCACCCTGCTGGCGGGCGGCGGACTGTTTACGCCGGGCGCGTTCCTGAAAGCCCTGGCGCTGGGCGCCGACGCTGTCTATATCGGTTCTATCGCCCTTTTCGCAATGGCCCATACCCAGGTATTAAAGGCGCTTCCCTGGGAGCCGCCGACTCAGGTCGTCTGGGCGCAAAGCCGCTACGGCCATAAATTAAATATTAAAAAAGGCGCTCAAAATTTGGCTAATTTTCTGCATGCCTGCAACGAAGAAATCAAGGAAGGCGTCCGGGCCATGGGCAAAACCTCCATCCGGGACGTCCGCAAAGAAGACCTGTTCTCTTTAGACCCGCTGCTTGGACAGACGATCGGCGTGCCGTCTGCTTTTGAGAGCTGCCTGGACAACCGGCCGGGCAAGATGACCAAAAAAACGGGAGGATTGCCGAAAGAGGAACAGGGAATAATAAAGATGGAATCTCACAAATAAAAACGGAGGTGAAGAGAATGGCGCCCAAAATGGAAGTAAAATGCAGCGTCGACAACTGTCATTACTGGAAAAGCAATTACTGTCATGCCGACAATCTGCAGGTAGACCCGGAGAGCAGCGATCAAGCGCATACGAGTGACGATACACGCTGTACAACCTTTAAAACAAAATAAAAAAATAAAGGGGCACAATGAAGTGCCCCCTTATTTTTATTCTGTGGAAAAATTATAGTACCAGTCTCGTGCCGGAGCCCGGCAGCGAGGTAATATCAACACTGTCGCGGTATATGTTGATGGCGCCGCCATCCAGGAACACTTTGTTCGCAACGACGGATCCGTAAATATAGGTGCTGCCCCCGGTAATCGTAATGGTTCCGTTGGGAGCGTATAAGACCCCGCGAAAAGTGGCGCCCCCGCCGGTAAAGGTAATGTTGCCGTTTTTGGAATAAAAACAGACCTCATTGCTGCCCTGCACATTAAGACCGCCGCCATTGATGGTGATATTGCCGTCAGCCATAATGGCCCCGTTACCTGACCAACCGCCGCCGTTAACCCAGACATTGCCGTGAACATAAATCGGCTGATCAACGGCAATCATTTTGGGATATTCCCATGCGTTGATATAATAGTTGGCTACGTCGTATTCTTTTCCGGCCGCAGCTGCGGCTTCTTCGATCTGGGCACTCAGATCAGGCATCGCTTCATAAGCTGCGGCGGGGTATTGCCCTCCATTAATATAATAGGAGCCCCCATCTACGCGGATACCGTCGCATGCTTCCAAGCCGCCGGTGATGGTAAAACCGCCTGAATTGTTATAGAACCTGTCGTTGGTATGGACCGAGCCCTGGATGGTCCAGCCCCCGCCATTGATGAATAATTGTTCCGTAGTGCTCCCGGAAAAAAGGGCATAATCAAAGATGGGATGCGCCCCGCCCATTTCCGCACCCGCCCGGGCGTTAATGTCAAAAAAGTCGATGTTAAACAGTTTTAAAAAATAATTTTCCTGGGAATCCGTATGCGAAATTCTGATGCGTTTATTGCCGTTCTCGAAAGTAATATCCGCAGGGCTGAGCGTTACGCCATTCTTTTCGGCATATTCAATCGCCATGTTCCTGGCCGCAGCCGTATCCGGCAGTTCCTGGGCCGCAGCCAGCACCGCTGCGTCCAGAGCATTCTGCAGCGCATTTTTTTCAATATAGGCCGCGCCTACATCGACGACCATTCCGGATGCCCCGGCCAGGACCGTAAAGGCCAAAGCCAATAAAACAATGGCCGAACCTGTTTGCTCCTGCAGCATTTTTCTGATTTCGTTCATAAAATGACTCATCTCTTTTCAGCCCAATCATGCCTTATTGTTGTGTATCATTAATTTCGATAACGGCAATGATTTAACCTTGAGATTTATGTCCCGTTTTCAGTAGTAAATTGGTCTTAAGAACATCAATGAGGCGGCAACGAGAAATCTTTCCCCTCCTCCCGTAACGCTTTATAAAGATTCCAGCACATCAGAATCATGACAATCGTAAAAGGCAGGGCTACATTGACAGTCATCCGCCGCAATGCGTCTAAACCTCCGGACAACAGTAAGACTACTGCAAAACCGCCCTCCATTAATCCCCAGGTTATTTTTTTAGATAACGGAGGTGAAAGATGTCCGTCTGAAGTCAGCATACCCAAGACAAACGTAGCCGAGTCTGCCGAAGTTGTAAAAAAAACAATCAATAAAATTATGGTTAAAGCCGAGAGAAACCCGCCCAACGGATAATATTCAAACACAATAAACAGACAGCGCGAAATATCGTTCACCGCCACTTGCGCCACATCAACGCCTCCGATTTGTTGAAGATGCAAAGCTGCTCCTCCAAAAACACTAAACCAGATAAAGGTAATTAACGTCGGTACAAGAAGTATTCCCAGAATAAATTCTTTGATGGTTCGCCCCCGGGAAATCCGCGCTACAAAAATACCGACAAAAGGAGCCCAGGAAATCCACCAGGCCCAGTAGAAAAGAGTCCAGTCCCTGGTCCATTCATACCCTGTAAACGGATTGACATCCAGGCTCATTGCTAGAAGACCGTGCAAATATCCTCCCAGAGTAGAAGTAAATACGTTCAAAATATACGAGGCTGGTCCCAGGATAAACACCAACGCAAGTAAAAGCATCGCAATCAGCACATTTAATTTGCTGAGTACCTGAATCCCGCTGTCCAGACCAAGAGAACTTGAAATTAAAAAAAGTGCGGTTACGATTGCAATAATTACCAAACTGGACAGCGTATCATCGGGCCAACCCAAAATATGGACCAGCCCGCTGTTGATCTGTATAGCGCCCAGTCCAAGAGAGGTTACAACGCCGAATAAAGTTGCGACAACTGCCAGCACATCAATAATCTTGCCTGGCAATCCATAAATTCTATCCCCCATAAGCGGATAAAAACAAGAGCTTATCAAAGGCTTCATTCCCCGCCTGAAAGTAAAATAAGCAATAGACAGGCTCATAATCGCATATACGGCCCAACCATTTAAGCCCCAATGGAAAAAAGAATAGCGCATGGCATAAACGGCAGCTTCGCCGGTATATGCTGCAATTTGTCCAGGGGGGTTGCTGTAATGGCTCAAGGGCTCTCCCACGCCGAAGAACACCAGGCCAATAGCCAGCCCTGCGGCAAAAAGCATGCTAAACCAGCTGAAATAGTTGTAATCCGGCTTCTCATCATCCCTGCCCAATTTTATATTTCCAAAACGGCTAAAAGCCAGGGCAATGCAAAATAATAAAAAAGAAAACACCGCTAATAGATATAACCAGCCAAAATGGCTGATGATTGTAGCATAAACAGCGGAAGATAGTTCGTCCAATAAAGAAGGACTGTAAATTCCCATAATAATTAACGGTAAAACAAGGACGAGGGACAGGACAAACACAGTTTCTCCAAACATAATCTCACCTCCGGTACAGATCACGGAATAAGCAGAATTGAACAGTTTACATTAGCAGTAGCGTATTCAGCGGTTGATCCCATAATTCCGGCATAAGGACTTAGATTAAATCTGCCTATCACAATCAAGTCAACATTTTTTTCAGAATACTTTTTAATGATTCTGCCAGGAAAACCAACCCTGGCCTGGGTCTCTACCGAATTATAATTTAAATTGATTTTTTCCTCTACAGAGGCCAGTTTTACCTCCACCTCCCGAAGACGTTTCGCCTCGGATGTCGGATCGCCCGCACGCTCTCCGGCATGTAAAACAACCGCTTTTTGGGCATGTTGGGCTATTTCCTGCACATAGGGGATCGCCCGTTCGGCTGCACTGCCAAAATCCGTCGCAAAAACAACAGAACGCAAAAACTTTTTACGCAGTTGCAAAGGATCCTGTAACTTTTCTTCATACATAAAACGGGTAAGAGCAGGATACTTTTTATGCACCAGGGTCGGTCTTTCCGCTAAGCGGACCACTTCTTTGGCCGTACTGCCCAAAAGAGACCGATACAGAATATTATTGGATCTTCCGGGAATATAGATATAATCAATCCCCTCCTCCGCGGCTGCCTGGCTGATTACTTTGGCGGGCAGTCCTTCCAGTATCTGTGTTTCTACGGAATATCCCCAACTGCGGAGTTTTCCGGCTGTTGCCTCCATCTTTTGACCGATATATTTTTTATTTTCCAGCATATTGGTCAACACATGCAGCAGTCTGAACGTATTTGTTCCCAGCCCGGCCATGAATCGGATTCGGGTTATTATCTCAGATTGTGAATAATTATGGGCAACAGGATATAAAACGCTTTTCAACAAAGTATATTCCCTCCCATATCTCCTCTGTTCTTTTAAGGTTGGATGACAGTTTCTTTTTTTATTTATTGTATAGTTTTAAATTAAATACCGCAATCAACTTCTCTGCCGGAACATTAAGCATTGCACTGCAATTATAGTATGGCGTCTGGTTTTTAATGCAAGTATAATAATGCTGAATCCTCAGGTTAAATTCATAATTTAATGGTATAAAGAAATGAAGTATCGCTTTTATAAAGAAGGAGGCGCAATAATGCTGATTGAGGTTAGCAATTTGCAAAAAATATATTCGACGGGCGAAGTTTCCGTGACTGCGCTGAATGATATCAATCTGGGCATTCAGGCCGGAGAATTTGTTGCCATCATGGGCCCTTCCGGTTCCGGTAAATCAACCTTTATGAATATCCTCGGCTGCCTGGACCGCCCGACGCAAGGATACTATATTCTGGCCGGCGAAAATGCGGGGCAAAGGACCGATGATGAGCTGGCGGATATTCGCAACAAATACATAGGCTTTATCTTCCAGAGTTTTAATCTTCTGCCTAAACTGACCGCCCTGGAAAATGTCAGTCTGCCCTTAGTCTACCGCGGGCTTTCCGTTCAGGAGAGAAATCACAGAGCCAAAGAGGCGCTGGCCTCCGTAGGGCTGGCAGACCGTCTCCAGCACCTGCCTGCGGAACTCTCCGGCGGCCAGCAGCAAAGAGTCGCCATTGCCCGGGCGCTGGCCGGCAGCCCGCCTTTAATTCTGGCCGATGAGCCGACCGGCAACCTGGATTCCCGCTCCGGGGCGGAAGTAATGTCCATCTTCCAAGAGCTTAATGATACCGGTATCAGCATCGTCCTGGTCACCCATGATGAAGACGTAGCCAGGCATACCAAGCGCATCATCCGTTTTAAAGACGGCCGGCTGCAAGACGATGAAACCGTAACGGACCGCTTGCAGGCGGTTATCCCCCAGACGCAGGAGGAAAATTGATATGAGTATATGGGAAATATTTAAGATATCCACCGCTGCTCTAAGGGGGAATAAACTCCGCTCCCTCCTGACCGCTCTCG
>JAVEYA010000016.1:0-36063 GCA_034003745.1 Clostridia bacterium | reverse complement strand
CCTCCTGGGCGCTGATCAGGACGCCGTCCTGAAACCCACGGGTCTCCCCGCTTTCCGTAATCCAGCCGAAAGGCCGGGTAATTTGGCCGGATACAGGTACTGACAAGAGCGTGGGGCTATCCGAGAATTTAGAGGCTTCGAAAGCCGCCCGCTCGAATGTATCCCCCCATAAGCCTACCTCATTAAAGAATTTAATTACGGGCGTCAGGCTGTAATCCTCGCTGAACCAGGCCCGGATATTGGCCTGGAGCGGCTTGACCAGCGGAGAGTTAAACTGAAAAATACCCCAGACGAAAATAAAGATCAGCAGGGAAATGCCGCTCTGCCACATAATTTTCTTCCAGTAGCGGCGAGGGGCCTCCTTTTCCTGCACAGCTCTGTTTTTCCTTGGCCCCCGCTGTAAAGCATAGATTTCTCCGGGCTCCCATAATTTACCCATACCAACCACCTCTAACTATTCTCTTTCTTCAAGTAAAATATATTGTCCAACCTGCGGGAATATGACTCTTCCCAGTTAAAGATTCATTGACTTACCAAAAATATACGGCTAAAATTAGTTAAAAAGTTCAACCTCTTTGAACTTAGATATCCTGTTTGGCCGGAGGTGTTTGGCTTGTCCGCTTTTCTCAAAGCAATTAAAAACAGCGTACTGATTGGTGACGGAGCTATGGGCACCATGCTGGTCAAATCCGGCCTGCCTTCCGGCGAATGCCCGGAACTGTGGATGCTCTCCCATCCGGAGGAACTGAAAAATATTCACCGCTCTTATTTGGAAGCCGGCGCCCGGGTGCTGCAAACCAATACCTTCGGCGCGAACCGTCTGAAGTTAGCCGAATACCAGGCTGCCGCCAAAGTAAAAGAAATCAATCTGACCGCGGCCCGTCTGGTCCGCCAGGTCGTCCAGGACCGGGCCTTTGTGGCCGGTATTGTCGGCCCCACAGGACAATTCCCCGCTCCTTTAGGGGATGTGGAATGGACGGAACTGGTCGAGGTCTTCAAAGAACAATGCCAGGCGCTGGAAGAAGGCGGCGTCGATTTTATCTTCCTGGAAACCTTCTCCGACCTGGGAGAAATCCGGGCCGCCCTCTTTGCCGCCAAGAACTATACCGCTTTGCCCGTGGCCTGCTCCCTGACCTACACCCATGGCAGGACGCTGACCGGGACGACCCCGGCCATTGCCGCCCGGGTCTTATCACCGCTTGGTGCGGACCTGATCGGGGCAAATTGTTCCACCGGCCCGCGGGAACTGTTGGACATCATGCGGGAATATCGGGCCGCCACCGCTTTGCCCCTTTTGGTGGAACCAAACGCAGGTATGCCGGAATTAATTGACGGCGAACCCGTCTATAACGAAACGCCGGAAAGCTTTGCCACCTATGTTGAATCTTTCCGCCAGACCGGCGTGAACCTGATTGCTTCCTGCTGCGGCAGTACTCCGGCGTATACCCGGGCCATGACGGAAGCGCTGCAGTCCGCCGTGCCTGTCGCTGCTACTCCGGTCCCCGCGGTCACGCACCTGGCCAGCCGCTCCCGGATCGTTACCCTGGGCGCGCCGCACCCGCCCGTCATTATCGGCGAGCGTCTTAATCCCGCCGCCCGTTCCATTATTGCCAAGGCCTTTCACGAACAGAACTGGGGTGTCATCACCGCCGAAGGCTTCGCTCAGACGGAAGCCGGCGCGGCCCTCCTGGACCTCAATGTCAGCGTTCCCGGCCTGCCTGAAACGGAGCTGATGAAACACGGAGTGCGGCATCTGCAAAAGAGCCTGGATATCCCGCTTTCCCTCGACTCCACACTCCCGGAAGTCCTGGAAGCCGGCCTGCAGGAGTTTCAGGGGCGGGCCCTGATCAACTCCATCAACGGAGAAGAAAAGAGCTGGAGCACGATTCTGCCTCTGGCCAAGAAATACGGTGCGGCCGTCCTGGCGCTTTGCCTGGACGAAAACGGCATCCCGGAAAAAGCTGAAGGCCGCCTGGCGATCGCCCGAAAACTGGTGGACCACGCCTTGGAAACAGGCCTTTCCAAAGAAGATATCCTGATCGACTGTCTGGTCCTCACTGCCGCAGCCTCTCCGGAGCTGTCCATGGAAACCATCCGCGCGCTCTCTTTAATCAAGGAAGAACTGGGCGTAGCTACCGTGCTGGGTCTCAGCAATATCTCCTACGGTCTGCCCCAGCGTTCCTGGCTGAACGCGGCCTTCCTGGCCCTCGCCCTGGGCGCAGGATTAGACGCGCCTATCGCCAACCCCTCGGATGCCCGTATTGCCGAGACTGTTGCTGCCGCCGCCCTTCTAGCCGGCAGGGATGAAGGCGCCGCCAACTATCTCGCAAAAGCCGGCAAGCCCTCTGCCCAGCAAGCCGGCGCCGACAAAGCGTCTCCCGCATCCGCCACCCTGGACGATTTGGGCGGGCTGATTCTGAATGGCAATGCCGAGCGCGTTATCCCCATGCTGCAGATTCTCCTGCAACAATATGATATCCTCGAGATCATTAACAAAGCCATCACCCCCACCCTGGGGAAAATCGGCGACCTCTTCGCTTCGGGCGAAGTTTTCCTCCCGCAGTTGATTATGTCCGGCGAAGCCGCCAAGAGCGCCTTTACCTACCTGAAGAAACAGTTTCCTGAGAATGCGCTCGCGCAAAAAGGGACTGTTGTTATCGGCACCGTGCGCGGGGATATCCATGATATCGGCAAGAACATTGTCGCGGCTCTGTTGGAGAATCACGGTTACCGGGTTATTGACCTGGGCAAAAACATTCCCGGGGAAAAATTTGTCGAGGCTGCCTTGCAGGAAAAAGCGCAAATCGTGGGCTTAAGCGCCCTGATGACTACTACCATGGTGGAAATGGAGCCCATTATCCGTATGCTGAAGGAAGCCGACAAGCAGATCAAAGTCATTGTCGGCGGCGCAGTGGTCACGCCGGAATTCGCCCGGAAAATTCAGGCCGACGGGTACGGCAAAGACGCCGTGGAAGCTGTCCGGTTGGTTGATTCATTGCTGTATAACGCCGCGGCCAAATAGCAACGCTATGGGCAGGCCAAGATTCCCTACATTATGTATAATTAAAAATGTATAATTAGAATATAGGAAAGCGGGGGGAATTATGATTACGGTTGTGGTTTTCTGCACAGACACAAAACGTCGTAATAGAATTACCTCCCTTTTGCAATCTATGGGCATAACCGTTGTTGCCGAAGCCGCGGATGGCCCGCAGGCTTTACGTCTAATCCGCGCCTCCATGCCCAGCCTGATAATCATTGATGTGGAAAAATACGAGCCCAGCGAGATGGAAACCGCCAACATCATTGCCCGTGAAAAAATCGCCCCGGTCCTCCTTGTCACCTACCCTTACCACCAGAATATTCTCGACGCCATCAGCGAAGAATATGTCATGTCCTACCTTATTAAACCCATCAACAAATGGGCCCTGGAATCAGCCGTCCATACCGCTTTGGCCAGTTTTCGCAAAATGAAACATAAAGAGCAGGAAATCACGAAGCTCAAAGACACGCTGGAAACCAGGAAACTCGTCGAGCGCGCCAAATACATCGTCATGCAGGACTATAAGCTGGATGAGGCGGCTGCCTTCCGCTTCATTCAAAAGCAGAGTATGGACCGCGGTCTGCCGATGAAAAATATTGCCGAGGCAATCCTTTTGAGCGATGAGATAAAACACTCCAAATAAGGGCGTAAATTATCAATATAGCCATAGACAAGGTTATGTTGCTAAAATATACTAAACATATGAAGAAAAGGGGGGCTTCTCTCAATGCCTAATTTGACCGGCGAAGATATCAAACGTCTCGTAGCTGAAAATAACATCAAATTTATCCGTTTACAGTTCACGGACATCCTTGGTATTCCCAAAAACGTCTCCATTACCATAAGCCAGCTGGACAAAGCTTTGAACAATGAACTCATGTTTGACGGTTCTTCTATTGAAGGGTTCGTCCGTATTGAGGAATCCGATATGTATCTGTATCCGGATACCAATACTTTCACCATTTACCCCTGGCGCAACTTTGAAGAAGGCGGCGTAGCCAGAATGATCTGCGACGTCTATAATCCGGACGGCACGCCCTTTGGCGGAGATCCCAGATACGTATTGAAAAGGGCCCTCAAAGAGGCGGCAGACCTGGGCTTCAAATTAAATGTCGGGCCGGAAGCCGAATTCTTCCTCTTCCACACCGCCCCCGACGGTTCTCCCACCACCAGCACGCATGATAAGGCCGGTTACTTTGACCTTTCTCCCGTTGATCTGGGCGAAAATGCCCGCCGGGATATCGTCATCACGCTGGAGAAAATGGGTTATGAAATTGAGGCTTCCCACCATGAAGTAGCGCCCGGCCAACATGAAATCGACTTTAAATATTCCGATGCTCTGGATATTGCCGATAAAATCATTACCTTCAAGACCGTCGTCAGGACAGTGGCCCAGCGTCACGGCCTGCACGCCACCTTTATGGCCAAACCCATCTTCGGCGAAGCCGGCAACGGCATGCATATGAACCAATCCCTGTTCAAGGGCGACGTCAACGCCTTTTATGACCCCGAGAGCCCCAACCAGCTGTCTGAGATCATGCTGCAGTATGTGGCCGGTATCTTAAAGCACGCCCGGGCCCTGTCCGCCATCACCAACCCTACCGTCAACTCCTTTAAGCGGCTGGTACCCGGTTACGAGGCCCCTGTCTATATCGCCTGGTCTTATAGGAATCGCAGCCCGCTCATCCGCATCCCGGCTAAAAGAGGCCTGTCCACCAGAATGGAACTGAGAAATCCCGACCCGACCTGTAATCCGTATCTCGCACTGGCTGCGGTATTAATGTCCGGATTGGACGGCATCAAGAACAAACTCAAGCCCCCCGCTCCTGTGGATAAAAACATCTACGAAATGAGTCAGCTGGAGCGCTGGGAATTAGGCATCGGCAATCTGCCCAGCATGCTCTCCGAAGCCCTGGAAGAATTATCGAAGGATGAAGTGGTCAAGCAGGCTCTCGGCACACATGTCCTGGACCGTTACCTGGAAGCCAAATACCACGAGTGGGACGTGTACCGCACGCAGGTACATCAGTGGGAACTGGATAAGTATCTCCCCTCCTTCTAGTACGGTGTCCGGAAGCGGATCAGCATAAACATTTAAACCTGAAGCAATTAGGCTTCAGGTTTATTTTTTGCCCTGGGACAATTGGCACAATTTTCTCCCCTGCATATTATAAACGGAGTTTAGGCGGATCAAACGATGGTCACAGAACTCAACGTGCATGGGAAGGAAAGAAAAGTATGTGTGGAATATCAGGCTGGATCAGCTATACACAAGACCTCAGCGCCCAGGATGAGGTCATTGGCAAAATGATGAAAACGATGGCCCGGCGCGGCCCCGACGATGCGGGAAAATTCATGTCGCCCCACTGCGCCTTCGGCCACCGCCGTCTCGAGGTTGTCGATCCTGTGGGGGGCGCCCAACCGATGATTCGTTACAAGGACGGAAAGAAATATATCATCTGCTACAACGGGGAATTGTATAATACCCCTGAACTCAGGGCCCAATTGGCTGCCAAAAACTATACGTTCCAGGCGCATTCCGATACCGAAGTCCTCTTATCCTCCTATATAGAATGGGGCGCGGAATGTATTGAGAAATTAAACGGTATCTTCGCCCTAGCCATTTGGGATGAATTTGAGCAAACCCTTCTTTTGGCCCGTGACCGTTTTGGCATCAAGCCGCTTTTCTATACTGCCGGCGGCGGTTCCCTGATCTTCGCCTCCGAGCTGAAAGCCATGCTGGCCCATCCCGACGTCCAGCCGAATATATCCGAAGAAGGCCTGGCCGAAGTCCTCATTATGGGCCCCGCCCGTACGCCGGGCCATGGCATCTACGACGGAGTGCGTGAAGTGCTTCCCGGTCATCTGCTCCTGTTCAATCAACTGGGTTTAAAGAAGATTAAATACTGGTCTTTAAAGAGCGAGCCCCATCTCGATGACCTGAACACGACAGCAGAAAAATTAAAACAAATGCTGGAAAATATTATAAAAAATCAATTGGTATCCGACGTGCCCGTCTGCACCCTTTTATCGGGCGGATTGGATTCCAGCGTGATTACCGCCTTTGCTTCCCAGGCTCTCAAGGAAAGCGGGCAGGGCCCCTTACACAGCTATATCATTGACTATAAAGATAATGACAAACACTTTCAGCAAAGCGAGTTTCAGCCCAATTCCGATACGCCTTGGGCGCTCAGGGTTTCCGAGCATCTTGGCGTCATCCCTCATCTGATTGTCGTCGATACGCCCCAGTTGGCGGACACCCTCTATCAGGCTACCCTGGCCAAAGACCTGCCCGGTCAGGCCGACGTCGATTCCTCCCTGTACCTGTTCTGTAAAGAAATCAAAAAAAACGCTACCGTGGCGCTCTCCGGCGAATGTGCCGACGAAATTCTGGGCGGCTATCCCTGGTTCCATGACCCGGAACTCTTAAACCGCCGTATGTTCCCCTGGGTACGCTTTCTGGAACACCGCGTTTCCTTATGGCAGCAAGACCTTTTTAAAACCTTCTCGCCGGAAGAATACCTTATGCAAAGATACGATGAAACCATCGCCGAAGTGCCGCGTCTCGACGGGGAAGACCCCCTGGAAGCCAAGCGCCGGGAAATGTTCTATCTCAATATGAACTGGTTCATGCAGGCCCTTCTGGACAGAAAAGACCGGATGAGCATGGCCAACGGCCTGGAGGTACGGGTCCCTTTTGCCGACCATCAGCTCATTGAATATATCTGGAACATTCCCTGGAAATATAAGACCCACGGCAACGAGTCCAAGGGCATCCTGCGGCTGGCTATGGAAGGAACCCTTCCGGACGATGTGCTGCACCGTAAGAAGAGCCCCTATCCCAAGACACACAACCCCAACTATGACACAGCGGTACGCGCCCTTCTCACCGAGATATTAGACGACCCTGCCGCCCCTCTCCATCAGGTTATCGATGAAAAACAAATCCGGGCGCTGATGAACGCCGGCGGCGACGTCTTTAATAAGCCTTTTTTCGGCCAATTGATGCGTGGGCCGCAGATGCTGGCTTATCTGATTCAGGTCAATATTTGGCTGAAGGAATACAAGGTCACGATTAAATAGGGTATGAACTAAAAAAAGACCGCAAGGTCTTTTTTGCTTTTTCTGTTGCTGTTTAATAAGCTGGAGCCAAATGCCAGTTTTGATGCTTGATCCTCTGCAATAAGGCGTAGACCACATTATTGTCATATCCCGAACCGGTCAATTCATCAAGGATTTCATCCATCGGCAGCGGCGGACGATACGGCCGAAAGTTGTTCATTGCGTCAAAAACATCCGCAGCCGCTACGATCCTGGCTGCATCCGGTATTTCCTCACCGCTTAATCTGTAGGGATAGCCTGTTCCATCCATTCTTTCGTGATGTAAGCCGATACCATCGAAGACCTCGGGAGGCAAATCCTGCTCCCAGGTAATTTTGACGAATTTACTGCCGATTTCGGGATGGTGAGATACCATATATTTTTCTTTGACGGCAAGGCTGCGGGGAAAATTTATCAAATCCGGCATGAAAACTTTTCCCACATCATGTAAAAGGCCGGCTAAAGTGATATACGCCACCTCCGGCTTTCCGAAATCCATTTCTAAAGCGATTAATTTACATAGCTTGCCCACCCGAAGACTATGCTCCCAAGTACCTTGATCATATCTTTTCATTTCTTCATGCAAGAAAGTACGGAGCATCTCTTCGCGCAAGTAGTTATCCGGCATATCTTCCCCCGTTGATACAACATTTCGTCATGTCACTCTAATCTAAATCCTTGCGGTTCTCCAATAGAATTTTACATTATTCTGTCAAAACTTTCAACAAATACTATCTTCCTAGATATTTCTACAATTTCGTACTCAGAAGAGCTTCCGCCGGTTTGACAATCAAATTACGCATAATTACGTGTCTTGACAAGCGCGGATAACGCGTGTTAAGATATACATTGCGTTATCGCAAGATGCGGAAGTGCTGGAACTGGCAGACAGGCACGTTTGAGGGGCGTGTGGGGAAACTCGTGCGGGTTCAAGTCCCGCCTTCCGCACCAATTTAAGTAAGGACAAAGCTTTGTACGTTTTCGACTAGGAAAACATGCAAGGCTTTTTTGTTGTGGTGGGTGTCGCCATACCCGTGCCAATGTACATAAAGCGCGGTGGTGACATACTTAACCTTTAGAAACTCCTTAGGCATTCTACATTGGAAATGGTCAGACACTATGTGGAACTTTGGGGTTCATATCTGCAGCAGATGCATAAAAAATATAGCCCTGTTGAAGGGCTGTTTGATAAACGAGTACCTGGGAGGGTGCTTTTTTTGTTCTTTTAAGAACTGAGCACAACTGCCAAATCCCTTTCATATACTGGATAATTATAGTATATAACAAGAATCACGCATACTTCAAAAAATGATTGCAAACTCGCATATTTATTATATAATTCGAGCTAAAAACAATAAACCGCTGTAACACTTTCGCTTGCATAATTGTACAATGAACTGTACAATATAAATCAAGGAGGTGGTTTATTATGATTGCAACAACCTATTCTTCGGTCCGGCAAAATTTCAAAGAGTATTGTGATAAAGCTACCGTTGATTTTGAAACCATTATCATTACTCGTGAGCGCGGCGATAATGTGGTTATGCTGTCCGAGGCCGAATACAATAACCTTTTAGAAAACCTTTACGTCAGAAGAAATCCCAAGCATTACAACGAACTATTACAGTCCATCGAGCAGTTAAAACAAGGCAAAGGACAAAAACGGGATCTGTTTGATGAATAAAGTGTTTTCAGATATCGCTTGGCAGCATTACCTTCACTGGCAGAACGAGGACAAAAAGATACTCAAAAAAATCAACGAGCTTATCCGGGACATTGAAAGAAACAGGAATGAAGGCCTGGGCAAGCCGGAACCCCTCAAGCACGACTTGTCCGGCTATTGGAGCCGGCGCATCACCGACGTTCACCGGTTAATCTATAGCCTGGACGATGCAAACATTTATATCGCCAGCTGCCGGGACCACTATTGATTAAATTCCCTAAAAACAAGCAGAAGGATGAAGTAACTAACGAAATTCATCTTTCTGCTTGTTTTTTATTCGCTATCTTTAAAAGACAGTGCTTTTCTTATTTGTTCCGTACCGGTTTGGGGTATGGTTCAATAAGTTACCCTAAATTAGTTTGTGAATATTAGTACTTGTTATTATTTCCTGTTGCTATTATAATAGAGTTACAATTTAACCGTATTGCGTTCTGACTCATTTGGGTACGTCCCGGATGGAAAGGCGAAGGTGCAAACACAGAACAAAGTGTGCGTTTCCGCGTCTTTCGGCGCGGATTTTTTAACGCAGAAGCGAGGTGAGCAAGTGGAAAACAGGGTAGCAATCATCAGCATTATCGTCTAGGATACTTCGGTGTCGGGGGAAATTAATGATTTGCTGCATGAATTCAGCAATTACATTGTCGGCCGTATGGGAATTCCTTATAGAACAAAGGGTATATCCATTATTTGCGTAATTATGGAAGCTCCCGGTGATGTTCTCAGTTCGCTTTCCGGCAAGCTCGGTATGATTAAAGGAGTCAGTATAAAAACGGTTATCTCCAAAGGCAAATATACAAATCAATAAAAATTTCAGAAAAGAGGTTAAAGTAATGAAAAAATTAATTGTTTTGTTATTGGTATCTGCTCTTTTGTTTGTTGCAGGTTGCAGCAGTACTGCAAAAAACTCCCCCCAGGTTACTCCCCCGGAGGCTCCCCCCGAGGTTAATATCCGGATCGGCGGTTTAAAAGGCCCCACCTCCATGGGTTTGGTTCATTTAATGCAGGCAGCGGAAGAGGGAAAAGCAGCCAATTCATATGCCTTTACCATTTCCGGCTCTGCGGATGAAGTAACCCCCAAGCTGATCCAGGGCGAATTAGATATTGCTGCGGTTCCGGCCAACCTGTCTTCCGTACTTTATAACAATACAAAGGGTGATCTTAAGCTTCTTGCGGTGAATACTCTCGGAGTTATGTATGTAGTTGAAACCGGAAATAATATCACCTCAATAAAAGATCTGCGAGGCAAAACCATTTATTCCACCGGCAAAGGCTCCACACCGGAATATACTCTTCGTTATTTGCTGAGCCAGAACGGAATCGATCCCGATAAAGACGTCATAATAGAGTGGAAATCAGAGCCGACCGAAACTGTTGCATTACTTTCACAGGGTAAGGACCAAATTGCCATGCTGCCCCAACCCTATGTTGCAGTTGCTCAATCAAAGCTGGCAAATCTGCGCATTGCCATAGACATGAACAAAGCCTGGGAAGATCTTAATAAAGAAAGCCAGATGATAACAGGTGTTCTGATCGTAAGAAATGATTTCGCCAAAAATCATCCACAGCAATTAGCGGCCTTCCTCGATGAATACAAGATATCTACCGAATTCATTAATGCCAATGTTACAGAAGGCGCCAAGCTGGTAGAAAAATTTGGTATCGTTCCTGCGGCTGTCGCCGAAAAGGCTATTCCTTATTGCAATATTACCTACCTTGTCGGTAACGAAATGAAAACGGCTATGGAGGGGTATCTTAATGTCCTTTTTGAACAAAATCCAAAATCAATCGGCGGATCGCTCCCGGGAGACGACTTCTACTACCAAAGATAGAAGAAATTTAGAAATTACCGCAGCAATTATAATCGCGCTTTGTTTATGGCAAGTTGGCGCAATGCTGGTAAATAATCAGTTGTTGCTTGTCACTCCTTTTATTGTGCTAAAAAAACTGGCTGTCTTATTATTAGATACCGGCGCTTGGGGTGTGGCAGCCTTTTCCGTTTTACGTATAGCGGCAGGATTTTTGCTAGGCTTGTTTACTGCGATTGTTTTTGCTGCCTTGGCCGGCCGCTTTCGCCTTGCGGAGGTCGTACTCTGGCCCTATATTTCTATAATCAAGTCCACCCCCATAGCTTCTTTTATCATTCTTTGTCTTATTTGGCTGGATGCCCGCAGCCTGTCGGTTTTCATTGCTTTTCTGATCGTCCTGCCCGTCGTTTATACTAATGTTCTTCAGGGTATTAAGACAACGGATTCGAAGCTTCTGGAAATGGCCTGGCTTTTTGAAGTAACTTGGTGGCGCCGGCTCCGCTATATCTATGTGCCACAAATCAGCCCCTATTTGATTTCAGCTTGCAGCGTCTCCATCGGCATGTCTTGGAAGGCCGGGATAGCGGCAGAGGTGATTGGGATACCCGCAGGTTCCATCGGTGAAAAGCTCTACGAAGCCAAAGTGTACTTTAGCTCCGGAGATCTTTTTGCCTGGACCGTCATAATCATCATGATCAGCATTCTTTTTGAAAAACTTTTCATCTCCGGTCTGAAAATATTTTTGGGCAAAGGGGAATAAATCCGCATGGATATCGAAATTAAAAACCTTTATAAAAGCTTTGGAGATCAAGTCGTGTTCCAAAACTTTTCCGCGAAGTTGAAGAAAGGGCAAGTAACTTGTCTTATGGGGCCTTCCGGTGCGGGTAAAACTACTCTTTTAAATATCTTGATGGGCCTGATGCAGCCTGATAGCGGAGAGATCGTTGGGGTCCCCGCCAAAAAAAGCGCTGTTTTTCAGGAGGAAAGACTTTGTGAATCATTCAGCGCCGTGGCCAATGTGCGTTTGGTCTGCTCTAAAAAAACCAGCTACAAAATCAGCAACAAGATTATTGAAGATCATCTCAGCGAGATAGGCCTGGATGATAGCTTATATAAACCCGTCAGAGAACTAAGCGGCGGGATGAGAAGGCGAGTCTCCATCGTACGCGCTGTTTTAGCCGACCGGGATGTGCTTTTTTTGGATGAACCTTTCAAAGGCCTTGATGAAGCAACTAAAAAAACCGTTATGGAATATACCAAAACAAATACACAAAACAAGACAGTGGTTATGATTACCCACGATCCTGATGAAGCCAAAGCTATGTGCCAAGAAGCTATTTATATAAAAAAGGGAGAAACGGCCAATGTTTAAACCGGAAACGAAAAAGGATATCCGGGAAATTTTACTGATGCCATTTGAAGAATTCAAAAATACAGTAATGCCCGAAGCAAAAAAGACCTATAAAGAACAAAATAACGATCTTTTACGAGCCGTAGCTATGTTGGGATTCGATAACATCTGTAAAAATCAATGCCTTTATTGCGGAATGGGCGCTGGGAACCATACTTTAGAGCGTTACAGAATTGACCCTGAAACTATTATTCTCTCTGCCCAAGCCGCTTATAACCTGGGGTTCCGGCAAATTTTTTTAATTTCCGGAGAAGATCCTAAATATGGTTTTAATAACTTGTTAAAGATTAGCGAACAAATCAAAAAGCTGGGTTTTTGGCTCAGTATGGCTTGTGGAGAATTTTGTCGGGAACAATACCAGGCGCTCCGGGCGGCAGGGGTTGATGAATACGTTTTAAAATTTGAGACCTCTAATGAGAAAGATTTTAATCGTTTAAAGCCGAATACGACCTTCGCAAAAAGACTGAACTGTATAAAATGGATAAAGCAAAGCGGCATGGCGCTGGCTTCCGGCAATATTGTAGATTATCCCGGGCAAACCTTAGATGATCTGTGTGAAGATATACTTTTAATGAGAAAGCTGCAAATCAGTTGGGCTCCGGTCATACCCTACCAACCGGCCAAAAATACACCCTTGGCACAAGAAGGGGGGCGCGGCAGTCTCGAATTGAATTTAAAAGAGATTGCTATTTTAAGGCTGATGATGCCCAAGATAAATATTACAGCTCAACAACCCGGAGAAAATGAAACAAAAGGTTTAGCCGACGAAGAAGGTAATTTGAATGCTCTTAATGCAGGGGCAAATACGCTTTTTGCTGATCTGCTGCCCGATACCCTTGCTAAAATTTTCAGTGTAGTCGATAATAGAACGGTTCTTGGTCTTGAACATATCCGAAAAATGGCCGAATTGAGCAAGATGAACTGTTAATGAAGTAACGTCAAGGGTTTGTGGTCATCTTTATTAAAGAATGACGCGCAAGGGATAGACAGTCATCCCTCCGCCAGTCTCTCGCCAAAAAGCAGTTCAATTGTACAGCAGGATAAAAGGTCCATGACGCATACCCTAATTATTTTGGTAATCTTATCTTTAGTCCGTGTGTACTAAAAATATACAATTCGTCAAGAGAAAAAGAGTCGGAGAATGCAAATTCCGGCTCTTCTTTGTTATGTCGTTCAACTATATCAACAAGAGAATACGTATCGAATATGCCAAAAAAGCGGCTTATCTCTCGTCCCGCATCATGCGGACGAACAGGGCGGCGATTTCCGGGTCAAACTGGCTGCCGGCGCAGGCCTCGATTTCGGCAAATGCCTGCTCGCGTGAAATGGCCTTGTGGTACACGCGGTCATACGTCATAGCGTCGAAGCTGTCGGCAACGCTGAGGATGCGTGCGAGAAGAGGGATGCTGTTTTCCTTGAGGCCCTGCGGATAACCTTTACCGTCCCAGCGCTCGTGATGGCAAAGGATGGCTTCAGCCACGCCCATAAGTTCCGGCGAAGCCTGCGCGATGCGGTAGCCGATTTCGGGATGCTTGCGCATTTCAAACCACTCTTCCTCGGTAAGCGGGCCGGGCTTGTCGAGGATGTGCTCGGGAATGCCGATTTTTCCGAGGTCATGCAGGGAGCACAAAAGCTCGAGTTCCGAAAGCTGTGCGTCATCCAGCTCAAGCTTTCGACCCAGACTGCAGGCCATTTCGGTCAGCCGGTCCGCATGCTCGCGCGTTTCGCGGCTCTTTTCGTACATCGTTATGCGAATGGAGGAGATGACCGTGCTGTGCAAGCTCTTGCGTTCCAAGAGCTTGCGTTTGTACATGGCGTCTTCGGCTTCTTTGAAAGTCTCATTGAAGCTGCGCTCCGCCGTCCACCGCGTGGCATATCCCACGGCCACGCTCGGATACATTTCGCTGCCGTCGTCGAAGTGCACCGTTTCGCGCTCGCAGGTGAACAGTATCCGCTCGCAAAGCGCTTTTGCTTCCTCCGACCCCGCGCAAGGCATCAAAAGGCAGAACTCGTCGCCCCCGATGCGGACCACGAAGTCCTCGGGCCGTGCGCAGTCGGAAAGAATTTTCGCGATGGCACACAAAAGCTTATCGCCTTGTGCATGGCCGAATACATCGTTGGTAAGCTTCAGACCGTTGATATCGCCCATTACAACGCTTACGGGCAATAAGCCCTTTTCGTCAAGCCGCGCGCATTCCTCCTCGAAAAATGCGCGGTTGTAAAGCCCCGTCAGCACGTCGTGGTAGCTGAGATAGCGGATACGGTTTTCCCGGCATTTGCGCTCGGTGATATCCCTCATAAACGCACAGGTAGATTCGGAGCTCGGAATATAACTGAGAGAGACCTCAACATCGAGCACGCTGCCATCTTTGCGGCGCATTTTAGTCTCAAACCGTTCGGCCCCCGAGGCCAGCACGCGTTCCCTCTGCGCACGCATCCCTGCCGGATCCAGATAGGCCTCAAACTCGCGTACGTGCCTGCCTATGATCTCCTCGCGGGTATAGCCGAGCATGGAACAGATGGCATCGTTTACGAGTGTAACGCAAACGTTTTTGTCGCATAACCAGAAGCCGTCGAGGGTTGTGGAAAGCGCTTTACCGTATTCCTCCTTCAGCTGCCGCCTTTCGGTGATGTCCTGCAGCACGCCGATTACGCGCAGGGGCTGCCCGCTCGCATCCCGCTCAGCCACGGCGATGGAATGCACTTCGCGCCTGTTTCCGTCGGGAAAACGGCAAATGGAAAATTCGACGTCGTAGGGGGCATCGTATTTCAAAAGCCGCTCCAGCATCTCGTCCATCAATTCGCGGTGCTCGGGAACTACGGCGCTTTGCGCGACGGCCAAGGGGAGCTGATTATCGGGTTCTATTGCAAAGCCGTAAATTCGAAATGCCTCGTCGGAAGCCCACATTTGCCTTTTTAAAAGGTCGATCTCCCAGTTTCCGGTATGTGAAAGCTCCTGCGCACGCTTTAAGCGCTGTTCGCTTATGACGGTTTGCTCAAACGCAGATCGGTACTGCGCCTCGGAGAGACGGAGACGGCGCTGGAGCTCATACCGCTCGGTAACGTCGCTGAAAACAAGAACAACGCCCGTAACGTTCCCTTGGGCGTCGTGAATGGGTGCGGCGCTGTCGCTGATATGGCGGCGCGTGCCGTCAGGTCTGATGAGTACCGTATGATTGCTCAGATTCACCTTGCGTTTCGTGGTCAACACCGTCTGCACGATGTCTTCTGCAGGCTGGTCCGTTAGGCTGTTATAGATGTGGAATACTTCCGGGAAGGGCCTGCCCAAAGCCTGCTCGAGCGTCCAGCCCATCAGCTCCTGCGCAGAAGGGTTCAAAAATGTGATGCGCGCCTCATGGTCGGTGGTGATGACGCCGTCACCGATGCTCAAAAGCGTGATGCGAAGGCCCTGCTCGCTTTCCTGCAAAACATCCAGCTGCCTCCGAAGCGCAGCGAAAGCCGGATCCGGCGAAGCGCCGGACCGTGAACCGTCGCACTTTTTCCTTACGAGCAGGCGGAACCTTTGAGCAATGGCTTTGAGCAGCTTGTCCATACTTTTCCTCTCGCAGAGCTGAGTTAGTTAAGAAAAGTATACCGTAAATATTGACATTTTACTATTATTTCTGATAATTTATGACAATCTTCTACCCTATTATAAAAAATAAACCACCGAGATTAGTGGTTTTTTGTGTCCATATAGTTAAGCAGCCCTGCGGCGATCAATACCCGCACGCGGCAAGAATATAATCTCGGAAATAATTCAGGAAGGGATATTGGCCTGAAGGAAAACGGCCGGTTGACACAGCTACCAGCTCCAGATCGGGAACTACAACAATATATTGCCCTCCGTGGCCCAAGGCAAAATACGTATTGAGGGTCCCAAACCTCCGGAGCCACCATTGATACCCATATCCGGGGACCGGCTGTGCTGCAGACTGGGGCTTGGTGGATTCCGCCACCCATTTTTCCGGTACGATCTGCCGGCCTTTCCATTTGCCGCCGTTCAGATAAAGCTGCCCGAATTTTGCCGCGTCCCGCGCATTCATGGAGACACCGTTTCCGCCGTCCGTACTACCCTGCGGGTCAGTTCTCCACTGGACGCTCTCCATACCAAGGGGTTGGAAGAGATGTTCCAGGGCAAAATCATAAGCGCTTGTCCGGCGGCCTGCTCTATAATCGCGGAAAGCAGATGGGATCCGCCTGTACTGTAATTGAATCTGGATCCGGGTTTTGCGGCCATTGGCTGGGATAAAACAAAGTCCACCCAATTCTCTGATTCCACAAAGTTGCGGAACATCGGCCCGCCCGACTCCGGCCACCGAATTCCCGATGTATGCTCAAGCAGATGCGCTATGGTGATTTCTTTTTTGTATGCGCTATCCGAATCGGCAAGCTGAGGGAAAAACTCCGTCAGCTTGGTATCTACGCTGTCCAGCAGACCTTTTTCGAGCGTGATGCCAATGAGTGCGGACGTAAAGCTTTTCGTGCAGGAATTCAGCCGGAATACGCTGCGCTCATCATAATCCTGCTTATAATATTCGTCTATGATGTACCCGTCTTTCACGATTACAACAGAATACATTTCTATTTCTTTGATCGCGTCATGAAAACGCTCAAGAATCGCCCCGTCTACCCCATGATTTTCCGGTGTGTCAAACTGCCAGTCATTATCCGGCGGCGCCTCTTCAATGTCGGCAACCGCAGTTGAGCCTGCGGGATCGTCCATAGGCTCACTGGTGAGTATGGGCGCGCCTGTGCCCGCAACGTCATTTGCTTTGCCGCCGCACCCTGACGCGCTGGAAATAAGAATCAACAAGCTTAAGAGGATAGCGGTTATTTTTTTAAACAGAATCCTCCTCACCAGGCAACCCCTTCTTTCACCGAAAACAAAAATATGAGTGCATTTCCCCATCCGACAAAATGCACTCATATTATACCATACAACCTTATTACGATTTAGTTAAAGCGTTGTCATAAATTTCTTTTATATCTATTTCCTTCAGCACTCTTTCCGTAATATAAGCAATCAACAGTATGCCAATAATATTTACGATAAAACGAGTAAACATAAATTCCCAACCCATTGCTGACATTTCAAATAATAGCAAAGGAATTTTGGTTGTGGACCAAGCACCAATAAAAATTAATACATTGGACAAGCTGCTTCCCTTTTTTAATAACACCCCGGCAATAGGAAAAGCAGCATAAAGCGGTCCTGCCGCTGCCGATCCAAGTAAAAAAGATAATAGAATACCTAAAAAGCTGGAATTGTTACCCATGTATTTTATAATTGTTTCACGCTCTACCCATACATCTAACAGTCCTAATAAAATAAATATGGGTGGAAGAACTAACAACATTTCGAGAGTATTATTCCATGTTATTTGGAAAGATTTTTGGCCCAAAGGCTTATCGAAAACTAAAATCAATACGTTTATCATAATTAAAATAAGAAAGACCTTATACCTCTTCACTAATTCGCTCATTTTAATACCACCCCTATAATCAGAGCTACAAAGAATGAAAAAATAAAAGCTAGGGAATTTCTTATTATAGCTGCCTTTTTACCAAAGTATTGTATTTCTAGCGGCATAGTAACAACTCCAACCATCATTAATGTGGAAATGAAGACTGCCATTTGCATTAATCCGGCGCCACTATTTAGCAAAGCGGAAGCCAAAGGAAAAGCGATAAATCCCGGTATAAGCGTTATCGATCCCACAAGAGCTGCAATTATCATCCCAAACCACCCCGACTCTTGACCAATCAGCTTTGATATTGTTTCCGGGCTTAGCAAGGCTAACATTATCCCGATTAATATTAATATGGATAAGAACTGAGGTAGAATATTTTCAAACGACTTCCATGCTTTTTTTAAGGCCATTTTTGTTTTCTTTTTGTTTTTAACGAAAGATATCGCCAATATAGCAATCGTAATTGTATAAAGTAATATATTAAGCATCGCAGCCTCCTCCTATAGACAATAAACCCCGAGCGTTCAAGGCTTATTGTATACCGTTTCGTACGGGATTTACTGTTTATGGTGCAAAGTGAAAATGGAGCAGCTCATTTATAAGTATGGGCAATTTCCTTCGACATCTGTTCAAAATCGGAAAGTTCAAGAATAAACTTTTCCACAACCTCCCGGTCGAACTGGGCGCCTGCTCCTTCCAGCAACTGGTTTCTGGCTTCCTCAAATTTTAGCTTGGAACGGTAATGCCGGTCGGACATCATGGCGTCAAAAGCGTCCGCAACGGAAATTATTCTGGCCAGAAGAGGTATCTCCTCCCCCCGTAAACCTTCGGGATACCCTTTCCCGTCGATACGTTCATGATGGCATTTTATCAGCGGAATTACTTCCTTGAACATGGAAATTGCTGAAAGGATTCGCGCTCCCCTTATCGGATGTTGTTTGATTTCCTCATATTCCTTTTCATTGAGTTGCGTATTTTTATAAAGGATATCATCAGAAGTCCCTATTTTACCGACATCGTGGAACAAACCGCCGATGCGCAGCAGCTCTGTTTCCGCCGCGGAAAGCTCAAAGGCTTTGCCGATTTTAACAGCAAAATAGGAAACCCGGTCCGAATGTCCCCTTGTATAGTAGTCTTTAGCGTCAACCACCATTCTCAGAGCCTCTATGGTATCCACATAAGTTTCTCTTAATTGATCGTACGTCCTGTTCAGTTCATCATTTTTAATATTGACCAAAGAGTGTAAAAAAGCATTGCCTATGGAGGACGCCGCCTGACTGGAGTAGAGCTCCAACAGCTTAATCCCGTCGCTGGAATGGTCCCCCTCCACCAGAATAATCCCAATATCCTGCTGAAATTCATTCATCAGCGGAATGATCACCCTTGTATCGATTTTGACAACTTTTTTAGTGATCCTGGCACTCCCAATATACTCCATAAGGGCAGGATCCAGCATTTCCATAAAATCACCGATAGCTGCCTTATACTTGCCGATCCCTTTAAAGATACTGTTATTGCCTATAACCATGCGGGTCATATCATCCATCAGAATAAAAGCATCCTTGCTGTTCACCAGGGGTAATATTTCGAAGAGGATTTCCTCCAGAATACTCCCGATAGGCTGAAGCTGATAAATCTTGGGAACCGCCTGCAAAATCTTATTCAGGCCATCCTGAAATTTTTTAATGGTCCGCATTTGAGAGATGGATTTGATGGCGGATTCCACCAACAGGAGCAATTGATCAAACCGGTCCCCCTTTTCACAGTAGCCTTGAATATCTAAGGCCTTAATTGTCTCCATAGGAGGAGCCAGGTCCTTGTAACCTGTTAAGAGCAGAATATAGATATCCCTGTTAAACTCTCTGATCTTCTCTACAAATTTATCGCCATGAATCGGATACATCAAGAAATCGAGTATCAGCAAATCAAATCGCTCATTGCGAATCCTTTCGATTGCTTCCAAAGGATCGGTAATGCCCGTGAAGTGGTATCCGCTTCTTTTTAAAAGAACGGACAGCGTATCAATAATGCCAACTTCATCATCAACGATAATTATTTTATATTCAGACGATATTTGCTTCTTTGCCTGTCTCACCTAAATCCCCCCTGCTGTTATAATCATCCGAATGAAGACTGGGAATCGTGATCACGAATACCGTGCCGACATTGACTTTGGAGTAAAACTCCATATTCCCGTGAAATCTCCCCTTGATCGTGGAATAGGACATATACAGTCCAAGTCCTGTCCCTTGTTTCCCTTTGGTCGTGAGCATCTCTTTAAATAGCCTGTTTTGTATTTCCTCAGGGATGCCTTTCCCATAATCCCGGATCAGAAATTGAATATTTTCCCCATCCCTGTTTATCTCAAAATCAATCGTGCCGTTTATTCCATCATAAGCCTGAATCGCATTCATAATAATATTGTCAATGACCTGTACAAGATTCGTAACCTCCCCTTTTATTTCGGTATTGAGATCAATGTTTATTTGAGTATTTAAGATACAATGATATTTTTGCAGCTCATGGTTCATCAGAATATCGATTCTTTTAACCAGATCGCCAATCAGGAATTTATCGCTGCTGGAATAATTCATCTGAACGGCCTGTCCTTTGACGGCGCTGATAATATCCGTCATGTAGGTGCAATGGGGCTTCATTTTATCCAGCCAATCCAGCATTTCGCGGGCAATTTCCAGATGGTCTTCCGCTGTCACATGCGGATCAAGGATAGAATCCTGGTATTCCTGAACCAAGTCTTTTAGCGCCTCGATCCCTCCAGCCATAGACATGATCGGCGTCTTAAGATTATGGGCGATCCCTCCGATCATTTGGCCCAAAGAGGCTACTCTTTCTTGTTCCATCAGAATCGCCTGGTTCCTCTTAATAATACTAATATTTTTTTTATGTTCGGTAATATCCTTAAAAAGGATAATGGTTCCCAAATAATAATCATTGGAAAAAATCGGGGTCAGCTCAATTTTAAAATGTTTATCAAAGTTCTCCCCGACAATATGTTCTTCCACGGACACACTGTTTTGCAATTCAATCGCCTTGGTTTGACTTAAAAGTATACGCTCTTTATCGATGGTGATAGCCGGATTTGTTAAAAAATTGATCAGGCTGTCTTTTCTTTTTACCCCGGTAATACCCTGAAAAGTATTAACAAAAGCCAGGTTATAGTCAATGATCTCCATGTTTTTATTAATAACCATGTAGCTGTCGGAAATTAAATCCACAATCTTTTGCAGCGCAATGGGCACCATGTTCAAAAACTGAAATTTGAAAATCGAAATCATAAAAAACAGCATGGTAAAAGCAAAGGAGATATTTTCCCAGAACACGGGCATATTGACAATTTTTTGCGTACTTACGAAAATAACCAGCAGCGGCAGGGCCATACCCAGACAAATCAAGAGCGACTGCCGGGAGAAAAAGCCGGCATTTTTAATGGAAAAATAGAGCAGATAAAAAAGCCCTATCGCAATTAACAGATAGGAATAGAATGAATGGAACCAGTAATAGGGACCATATTCAAATTCCGTACTGATGAAACTGTATTTTACAATGAAAAGCTGGTGGTATTCGTTGGTAAAGCAGATGATTAAAGAAATAAGCGGCACTATATACAGCAAAAGATATTTCCAGGAAAACCGGATACGGGTCTTGGCGAAGATAAGGCCGGTAAGAAGAACGGAAACCGGCAGTAAGCACACCCCGACGTAGACCAGCTTTTCCAGAATGATTATTTCGTTTTGTTCCTCCACCATGATTTGAATCAGCCGGATCAAAGACCAGAACATCGTAAAAAAGTTAGCGCTTAAAAAAGCATAGTGAATCTGCTGCTTATCTTTCATTATGGCAATCAAAATGATAATAAACAACAGCATCAAGGTAGATATAAACAATAACAGGATTAAAGGATTCTCCAGAAACAACAAGTCCATTCCCTCATTTTTAACGTATTCTAAAGTACCCCTTCATCGCTCAGGAAACGGGCCTCTTTCATGTAGCCGATCATTTTCGACAGATAGGTTTCATCAATAAGCGGCCATTGAAAGCCTGTTTTATCAAGATATCCGGAAGTAAAATCAGAGCGTATGTCAATTCTGGACTGGTAGGCCAGCTCTCCTGATTCTTTCAGATAAACGAGTATTCCCGGCAGGGCCCCCCGGAAGGCTTTGTTTTTGAGGATTTCCTCCACCTCTTCCCTGCTTCTGACACTGATATCGATGCCGATGCCGCTTACAATACCCAGCAATTCAGCTATGTTAACCGTATGGGGGTTAAATATATGGAATACCCTGCCGTCAGACTGCCTGGTCTTCAGGATATTTACCACCGCCCGGGCACAAAGGTCTACCGGAGAAAACTCAATTTCTTCCCTCAGGAGATTGGCAGAAATCATCTTCATTTGCAAAATTGAGCCAAAGGCATTATAAAAGGCATTCTCTTCGATATTTCCCTGGAACAGCCCATCCGAATACCTTCCTGTCAGATTGCCCATTCTGAAAATGCTTGCTCTCAACCCGTTTTGCACCGCATTAAGTACGATCTTTTCCCCTTCAAATTTACTTCTTACATAAATATTGTCCCTGTAATTCTGCCCCACAAAAAAGTCTTTTTCAGAAAAAACCAAGGCCTTTTTATTATCCACCAGATAGTTGCCGGTGATGGAAACCGTAGAGATGTGATTCAGCTTGACCTGATAGGCCAAGGCAAAATCAACCACTTCTTGGGCGCCCAGTACATTCACTTTTTCAATCGGGGAGTACTCTCCGAAATATTTAACCATAGCTGCCGAGTGGATGACGGTGTCAACGGCTCTACCCAAGGCTTCGTACCCGTCTTTGCTCAGGCCGAGGTTCGTAGTGGTAACGTCTCCTTGCAGGCAGAAAACCCTTTTCCCAATAACGGAATTGTATTTCTCGCCAAAATAGAAGGAAAGCGTGTTTTTTAACCGGGCGGCGGCATCGGTTTGGTCCTTTGCACGGATAAGACAGGATACCAGGCATTCCGTATTATCCAAGAGTTCGCTTAGAATATGGGGGCCCAGAAAACCGGTCACTCCCGTTAACAACACATGCTGAGGTTTTCTTTCTTCCAATACGCTTACTTCCTGATCCCCTGCCGGTACAACCGGCATATCGTTCTTGCTGTATTCCTCCTGGTCCGGCGCTGTCTTCGGATCGTATTGGGCAATTTTCTCCGCAAGCTCCCGGACAGTCTGGTATTCATAAAAATCCGCGGTTGTCACACCCCAGTCGTGCTCATAGATCCTGGAGTAGATCATCAGGACGGTCAGGGAGTCGCCGCCCAAATCAAACAGATTATCGTCGATGCCCACGGTCAAATCCTTTTGGAAATCGGTGGACAAGGCCTCTTCAAAAGCCAGAACCAATTCCTTCTCTATTTCATTTCTGGGCGGAACATACTCCACCTTATTATCCGCGACACCGGGACGGGGCAAGGCTTTGCTATCCAGTTTCCCGTTGGCTGAGAGCGGAAATTTGTCTATTCTGACAAAATAGGAAGGGACCATATACCCCGGCAGGCCGGCCGCCAGAAATCTTTTGAGCTCTCTGAAGGGAATCTCCCGCTCCGCGATATAGTAAGCGCAAAGACTTTTTTTATCTGCCTGGTCTATACCGATAACCACAGTCTCTTTGATTTCGGGATGGGCCAGCAGGCTTTTTTCAATTTCCCCCAGTTCAATCCGGAATCCCCGGATTTTTAACTGATAGTCCAGCCGGCCCAGGTATTCAATATCCCCCTCCGCGTACCAGCGGACCAGGTCTCCTGTTTTATACAGCCGATCCGCAGGGTCAAAGGGATTCGGAATAAACCTTTCTTGGGTAAGCTCCGGTTTGTTGATGTAACCCCGCGCCACGCCGACCCCGCCGATATAGAGTTCCCCCGGAATACCGATGGGCAATAAATTCAGGTGCTTATCCAGAATATACAGTTTGATATTATCAATGGGCTTGCCGATAGGGACCGAGCTTAACTCTACCTGGGGAGAGCAGTTAAAATAGGAAACATCGATAGCAGCCTCGGTGGGGCCGTAAAGGTTATAGAGTTCGGCGCCATAGGGCGCATTCAGCAGGGAATTGAACATATTCGTCTGCTGCAGGCTAAGGGCTTCCCCGCTGGCAAAAACTTGTCTCAAGGAAGACAAGGCTTCCCGGTTATCATAACCCTCCAAGAATTTCAAAAATATCCCCAGCATGGAGGGTACAAAATGCATAGTGGTCACCCGGTGTTCTTGAATCGCCTTGATGATTACTTCCGGTTTCTTTTCTCCCTGGGGCTCCAGCATGCATACTTTTGCTCCTGTCAAAGACCACCAGAGCAGCTCCCAGACCGAAACATCAAAAGTAAAGGGCGTCTTTTGCAGGATCACGCTGTCTTCGTCTAAGGGATAGGCTTTTTGCATCCAATGCAGCCTGTTGACCAGGGCTCTATGTTCGTTCATGACCCCTTTGGGCTGGCCCGTAGAGCCGGAGGTATAGATGACATAAGCAAGGTCCGTCGGTTGGCTGATGAATTCCAGTTCCGCCTGCCCGCCGGTATAGATATTCTGATCCGCCAGATCCAGGACTTCCACATTGAAATGCTCCGCCGGCGGGCTGCCTGCTGTCAATAAAATCTTGGCGCCGCCATCTTCCAGCATGTATTTGATCCTGTCTTCCGGATAATCGGGAGAAATAGGCAGATAGGCTCCGCCGGCCTTTAATATGCCGATAATGCCGATCTCCATTTCCAGGGACCGTTCCAGCATAAGACCGACGACGCTGTTATTGGTTACGCCCTTTCTTCTTAAGAGCCCGGCCAACTTGTCGGTGAGCTCGTCCAGTTCCTTGTAAGTAAGGCTCTTCTTCCCCGCTATCACTGCGGTCCGGTCAGGCGTCCTGTTTACCTGTTCGCGGAATAGCTGCGGAATCGTCTTATCATGAGGGAAGTCAGCCCGGGTATCATTGAACTTGTATAAGATCTTCTGCTTTTCTTTTTCCGAAAGCATTTCCAATTTAAAAATATTCTTTTGGGGATTGTCCAAAGCATGCCACAAAACATTGATAACGTGCTGGTGGATAAATTCAATCTCCTTCGCGTAAAACAAATCGGTCAGATAATCATAATCGACGATCAGGCGGCCGTCGTTATCCCGGTCATTCAGATTGATTACCAGGGATTCTATCTGGTGGCCGTTAAAATGCCATCTGGTTACATAGTCTTCAAATTCCTGATTCTTTAATAATTTTGAGTTTTGGAATGTTACAACGATATCAAACAAATTAACGGATGTTTCATGTTTTTCCCGCACCTCTTTTAAGAGTAAGTCAAAGGGGTATTTTTGGTGACGGAACACGGAGAGGATTTCCTTGGAGACGATTTCAATAAAGCTGTCCAAATTCATGTCGCCTTGAATGCGCAAGCGCAAGGGAACCGCAATATTGGCCAGCATCCCGATGGTCTGCTTTTCCTTGAAATTGGACCTGTTAAGCAGGGTTGTGCCTAAAACAATATCTTCTTTATCCATAACCCGGTTGATATACATGGCCACCGCGGCTAAAAAAAGACTGAACTCCGACACCTTTTTTTGCCGGCAGTATTCATGAATCTTCGCGGTCAGTTTTAAAGGAATCAGCATGGTTTTCCTTCTGGCCCTGGTCAGGTCATGTTTAAGTTTGCGGTTTTTTAACGCAGCGGTTTCCTGCCAATCCGCAAATTTTTCCATCCAGTATTCGCGGTCTTTTTGAAATTTGGGTGATTCCTTATATTCCGCTTCACTTTGAATATATTCAACGAAGGAGGGTCTGTCTATTTTCGGCAGCCTTTTCCTGCCTTTTAAGGCATAATAGTTTTCTAAAATCTGATTACCCATAAGCGCCATCGTCCAGGCATCCGCAATCAGATGATGGAACTTAACATATAAGCCCCCGTCTTTCTCCCCTACTTTAACTAAGGCAATGTAGAACAAATCGGAGTCAATAATCTCCATAGGAATCAGCGTCTGTTTTTCATCCCATTTGTACAATTCGTTGATGTCTTTGGTAAAATCATAAACTTCAAAAGAACGATACTTATACTTAGAGACATATTGCCGGGGTTCTCCGTCTTTTTCCACAATCCTCAGCCGTACAGCGTCATTTTCCTGGATAAAGCGGTTGATGGCCTTCTCCAACCGCACAAAGTCTACATCGGTAAATATTCTCAGGGTGGCGGCAATATTGCCCAAACCCGTATCAGGGTAAAATCTTTCACTGGACCAGACGCCTTTTTGAGAATGGGTTAAGGGAAAAAACTCACACGCCATGTTCTAATACCTCTCATTAACTGTTTATTAATTCACTTATCCGACATTTTCTTCCTGTAAATTCTTAATTCATTAATTCTTTTTCAATCGGGGAATCCCTCTATTTATAAGGATAAATCCTCTAAAAATTGTCACGCTGCCCTAACAAAATTGACGAATAAATCTGCTATAATGGAAGATACCCAATAATTTATGGAGGCGCCGGATATGCTGGATTTATCCCGAATCAGACAATTGGCAGAGGATTTTATCGCTGCAACCCCGCTGAATCAGATCGATGAATTAAACGGCCTGAGGTTATTCGATAAGCCGATTATCAAAGTGGCCGACGCAGCCGACCCGCTTTTTGACAAGCTGAAATCCCCTGCCGTTATTGGCGAGCATTATTTGCTTCCTGCCGAATGGCTGCCGGAAGCCCGGTCAGTCCTCTCCATCCTTCTGCCCTTTACGGAAGAAGTCAGAAAAAGCAACTATACGGGAACCCATCCCTCCATAGAATGGCTTTATGGCAGGATTGAGGGGCAATGCTTAGTCCTGGAGACTAGCCGCTACCTGCGGGATGAAATAATGAAAGCGGGTGTCAAAGCCGTTGTCCCCGCTGCCGACCCCCGTTTTGTACTTATCAACAGGTGCAGCAACTGGTCGGAACGTCATGCTGCCTTTATCGCCGGGCAGGGCACCTTTGGACTAAATAAATCCCTGATCAGCTCCCGGGGCACTGCCGCCCGCTATGGCAGCGTAATTACCAGCTTAAATTTAGAGCCGGACCTTCGGGATTACCAGGATATTTATGAGTATTGCACCTTATGCGGTTCCTGCATTCCGCGCTGCCCTTCCGGAGCTATAACCAAAGAAGGGAAAAATATCCCGCCCTGTGCTGATTACCTGGATGAAATGGGAAAAATATACCACCCCCGCTATGCCTGCGGTAAATGCCAGACTTCTGTCCCCTGTGAGTATTCCCGGCCCTGAGAAAGAAAAACTTCATTATGTACAGCAAAAGTTCTTGGGACTAGCCCCAAGAACTTTTCATTTTATTTTCTGTACCACCTTAGCCGCGCTGCCTTCCGGCCCGGTTACAGTCCTCTATTTCTCCTCCGGCATTTGCAACAGCAGCCAGGAGCCGGGCATATTTTCCTGTATAAAAGCGTCACCGTTTTGGTCGCGTATATTTTCAGCCTTCGCCTTGAATGTATCATACCAGGCTTGGCCGGTATCGGTAAAAAGCAGGAAATCATCTTCACCGCTCAGAATCTCACGGCACGCCATCGCCATAATATGCCCTTCCAGACCGGTCTGCCCGCCTTGCTCAAAGAGTTTGAAGCAATATCGCAGCGTATTCTCCCCGTATTCAATCATTTTCTGAAACTCAGCCGCATGGGCGTCGATATAGGCAATCGGGTTAGAGGTATAAGTGGGAAATGAACAGATGGTTTCCATAAGCTGGCTCATCTCTTCATCAGTGGGTTTCATAGATAATCCGCTTTGTTCCGGCGTATTCCGGCCGGACCCGCCGGTAATATAGCCCCATCCGGCGGCGCCGATCAGCAGAACGAGCATCAGCGCCAGGATCATGTTTTTTATGTTTTTAATGATTCTCACTCTCCTTATACGCCTCAATAAATTTGCTGATATGGTCCATATGGGTCTGCATGGCGCATGCAGCTTTGTCCGCGTCTTTTTCTCTGATGGCCTCCAAGACTTGGCGATGCTGAGTGTTGGTCGAATCGTTGCTTTTTTCATTGGCAAAGATCTTCTGGCGGACATCTTTGATCTGCAACTCGATCAAGGTAGCCGCCGCATTTAAGATATTCATAATCAGGCCGTTTTCCGAGGCCTTGGCAATTTCATAGTGAAACTGCTTATCGGCTTCCGCCCTGGCCGCCTCTTCCGGGCTGGTCTCCATGATCCGGCACAATTCCTCGAGTTTCTTCAGCCCCAGCGGCGCCATCCTGGCGGTGGCCAGTTTAATGGCCTCCAGCTCCAGAGCGCGGCGCAGTTCATTGATTTCCCGGATTTTCCCCTGATTGAGGATGAACATCATGGAGACAGGCTCAACCAGAGTATTTTCCAGGTTATTGGCGATAAAATTTCCTTCGCCCTGGACGCATTCGACCAGACCCATGATCTCGAGGGAGCGAATGGCTTCTCTGACTGTCGCCCTGGAGACGCCGAGCTGTTCGGACATGACACGCTCCGAAGGCAGACGGTCGCCTTTTTTTAACTCGCCTCTGGCAATACTCTCTTTAATCTGGTCGATGATCTGTGTATAAACTTTGTTGGAATTTATTTGGGTAAACATCTTCTTCTCCACCTTCAGGCATACTTCAGCGGCAGGTTATCTTCACTGGCAGACTTTCCCCGGATTGAGGATGTTCTTGGGATCAAAGGCTGCTTTAATATTTCTCATCAGCTCCACCAACGCGTCTCCGTACTGATTCAGCATATAGCCTCTCTTGGCATAGCCGATGCCGTGTTCACCGGAAACCAATCCGTTGAATTCGGCCGCTTTCTGATACATCAGGTCAAAAGCCTTGGTCAGCTTCTCTTTCCATGCCTCTTCGGACAGACCGTCCCGGCAGACGTAAATGTGCAGGTTGCCGTCGCCGGCATGGCCGAAGCTGGGGATGCGGACGTCCAGTTCCTGGGCAACCACATGGGTATACTTGATAAATTCGGCAATCTTGTTCCTGGGCACGACCACGTCGCATTCATCCATTTCCGTCGTTGAGGCCTTGATGGCTTCCAGAAAGGCTCCCCGGGCCGACCAGACCGCTTCTTTTCTCTCGTCCGTATCGACGATAAAGACGTCTGTGGCGCCTTCGGCCAGGCACAAGTCGGCAATGAGCTGGTATTCGGATTCCACCTGCTCCTTGGTGTTGCCGTCCACGGTCAGAAGGATATAGGCCGGGGCCCTGGAGTCGGGGAATTTTTTGCCCAGGAAGCTTTCTGCAAATAGGATGGTGTCTCTTTCCATGAATTCTATCGCCGTCGGCACTGCCTTGGACTTGATGATCTTAGGTACGGTATCGATAGCTTGCTCAATATTGTCAAACGGCACCAAAAGACTGATAGATTTTTTCGGCAGGGGCAGCAGCCGCAAGATAGCCTGGGTGATGACGCCCAGCGTTCCTTCAGAGCCCACAATCAAATCCTTGATGGAATAACCCGAGCTGTTTTTCACGACTTTGCCGCCCACTTCCATGACTTCGCCAGTGGGCAAGACCACTGTAAGACCGCGCACATAGTCGCGGGTGACGCCGTATTTGACGGCCCGCATCCCGCCGGCATTGGTACTGATGTTGCCGGCAATGGTAGCTGATTTCTCGCCCGGATCGGGGGGATAAAACAAGTCATGTTCTTCCACGAATTTAGAAAGTTCCATCAATAAGACGCCCGGTTCTACCGTAACAGTGAGGTTTTCTTCATCAATTTCCAGAATCCTGTTCATCAAGGTCGTTTCCAGCATAATCCCGCCGTACAGCGGCACGCTGGCCCCGACCAGGCCTGTTCCCGAGCCCCTGGCCACGACGGGGATATTCTGCTCATAGGCATATTTCATGATTTTAGCGACTTCTTCAGTAGAGGTGACTTTAATCAGCACGTCCGGGTAGTTTTCAATGCCGCCCAGTTCGTCATGGCTGTAATCCTCACTGATTTCATCATATACAAATATTCTGTTTTCAGCAATGAAATTCCGGAAAAAGTCGATATCATTCTGGTCAATTTTCTTGTAACTGTTGTCCATTTTTATGTCCTCCCCTCGATTATACCGCTTGTCCCTGTATCTGCACGGTCTTAATCTTTTCAATCAAAGCAGGTACGATTTCATACAAATCCCCAACTAAGCCGTAATGGGCAATGTTGAAAATTGCAGCGTTAGGGTCACTGTTAATCGCGATAATCATGTCCGCATTTTGCATCCCGGCGGCAAACTGGACCGAGCCGGAAATGCCGACGGTGATAATGAGTTTCGGTTTAACGGTTCTACCGCTCAGGCCGATTTGCAGCCTGGGGTCGAACCAACCGGCTTCGATCAGCGGTCGGGTGCAAGCAGTACGGGCGCCCAGCAAATCCGCCAGTTCATAAATCATTTCCATATCTTTTTCCGTTTTGACGCCGCGGCCTGCCGCGATGATTACGTCCGCTTCGGAGATATCCGCTTCCAGTTTCTTTTTGGTGATATCCAGCACCTTAATTTTGGAAGCTAATTTATCGAAATTTATTTCCATTCTGGTAATCTTGCCTTGGGCTTCCCGGGCTTTCTCCGGCGCGCTGAAGATTTTATAGCGCACTGTACAGAATTGCGGGCGATGATTGGTGGTAACAATCTGAGCCATGATATTGCCGCCGAAGGCCGGCCTGATTTGCACCAGGTCCGTGTTTTCCCGCATTTCCAGCACCGTGCAGTCCGCGGTCAGCCCGGTCCTGAACCTGGCCGCTGTCCGGGGAGCCAGTGAGCGCCCGACATTCGTAGCGCCTACCAGGATGGCCGAAGGTTTCACTTTATTGATATAATCTTCGAACACATTGGTGTATGGTTCAATGACAAAGTGTTCCAGCTCTTTGTAGTCATAAACGAATACTTCATCCACTCCATAATAGAGTAATTCTTCCGCCTGAAGGCTAACGCCGCTGCCGATAAACAACGCCTGAACCGGATGCCCTGTAACCTTGGCCAGTTCTTTGGCTTTACCGATCAATTCCAGAGTGACCGGATGGATTTTCCCTTCGATATGGTCCACATAGACGGTAAGGCCTTTCCATTGGCTCTTATCGACGGTCTCTCTTTTTTCTTCGATAAATTCTACGACGCCCTCCGGACCCCTTCTGACGCACATTTTACACATCTTGCACGCCGCCGATATTTCCAGGCCGTCTTTTCCTTCGACGAAAGCGCCGAAGGGGCAAAGACTGATTAAATCCTTTTTAATTTGCTCGGTCAGTTTTTCCTGATTTATTTTCAACATTGCCAAACACCCCGCTTAGATAAATTTTTTATCTTTAATCAAAGAGAATATTTTATCCGCCAGTTCATCCCCTGTACCTTCAAACATGATTTTTTCTTTTCCGGTATCCGGCGGAAAAATCCGCTCAACCTTGGTGGGAGAACCGTTTAAACCGTAATTTTTTTCATTTTTATCGGCAAAATCGCTCAGGCTTAAGAAATTCGGCTTCTTGTCCTTGCTTTCGATTTTCCTGCGGTAAGAAGGCAGCCGCGGGGTGAAAATGTCTTTTTCCACCGTAATCAGGCAGGGCAGCTTTACTTTTTGAATCTCCAGCGTCTCTTCCATATTCATTTGGACGGTGATCTCGTCATCTTCGATTTCTAATATTTTGCCGACATTGGCTACGTGGGGGATCCCCAGGTATTCCGCCACTTCAGGCCCGACCTGCGCCGTATCGCCGTCGGTGGTCTGTTTTCCGCAGATAATCAAATCATAGTTCGCAATCTTCTCAATTCCCTGGGAAAGCGTATAGCTGGTGGCTACCACATCCGCACCGGCAAATTTCCGGTCGGTCAGGACATAACCGTTATCCGCGCCCATATAGAATGTTTCATGAATGACTTCCCCGGCCTGGGGCGGGCCCATCGTAATACTGGTAACGCTTCCGCCCTTTTGCTCCTTAATCTGCAGCGCTGTCTCCAGAGCAAACAAATCGTAGGGATTCATTTTCGATTCGATTCCTTCCCTTTTGAGGACGCCGGTTATCGGGTCTACTTCCACGGAGGTTGTTCCGGGAACTTGTTTAACGCATACAACGATGTCCATATTGTCTCCTCCCTTTATGTCCTTTGTGAAATTTGTCACTGGTTAGTGGACTGACCACTTTGGTTATAATATAATACACCCCTATAAAAATAACAAGAGGTCTATTTATGGTTTTTACTTATAGCTGCTAAAACGGTTTTAAATAAATCTTTTCATTAATCCATCGGTAACTTCATCAATATTGGTCGTGGAAATATTATTTTCTCTCACGATGCGGATAACCCGCATTCTTTTGGCCGGATGCAACAGATCCCGGCTGTCGTTCATAACGCCTGTTCTGCGTCCAATTCTAAAGAGAATCTGCTCTTCTTCGCTTAAATCCAGATACCATTTCAACGCATCAAGCATCTTGTCCTGATCCTGGGGTAGAAGCCCTTCCACTTCCGGCAGCAAATTCAGGATATGATCACTTTTAACGGTACTGGTGATCCCCTTTAAGTTTTCGATAAAGAGCAAAAGTTCTTCCACCATAGCCGTATCATTGGTCCTGGTGAAAATACCGGCCTGATAATCTTCGCTTAAGGGAACATCATCCGGAATAGCCAGGCTTCTGATGCGGATAAAATCAGGATTGATGTGATTCATCGCGTCGGCTGTTTCCAGGGCGCTTTCTTCTAAATATTCTCTTCCGCCCAATCCGGGCATATAGTATTCGGAGAGCTCCATACCGGCTCTTTTCACCTTTTGCCCGGCAGCGATATGCGTGGCTTTGTCCACGCCTTTTTGGACCAGCTGCAGCACTGTGTCGCTCGCGGTTTCCATGCCGATATGAATTCTGTTCAGTCCGGCCCCGGCCAGCATTTTCAGGTTCTCGTCGCTGATTCTGGCTACCGTATGCGAGCGGGCGTAGGAGGTAATACGCTCCACATGCGGGAAGCTCGCTTTGATATATCTTAAGATTTCCGCCAGATCATCCGGTTTCATCACCAAACTATTGGCATCCTGTAAAAATACGGATCTTACTTGTGTTCTATCATAATGCTCCTTCATATAGTCGATATCTTTTAAAACATGTTCCACCGGCCGGACGCTGAATTTCTCGCCTTTAAACAAGCCGCAAAAGCGGCATTGGTTCCAGGGACAGTTCCTCGTCACTCTGACCAAGAGGCTTCCCGCTTCACTGGGCGGACGGATAGGGCCTGTTTCCACGCCGGTATAAAGCTTTTTCTGAATGTCCATTTCTTGCTCCTCCTTCTATAAAAGAAAAGAGACTATATCGTATAGTCTCTTTTATCATTCCTAAAACCACAGCATTCGTCAAGCCCTATCTTTTATGCTTCATACCGCTCCAGCAACATCGCGATCCCCTGCCCCCCGCCTATGCAGGCGCTGGCAATACCATAACGGGCTTTTTGCTCCAGCAGTTCAAATACTGTGGTCCCTACCAGCCTGATTCCGGTCATCCCCAAGGGATGGCCCAAAGCTACCGCTCCGCCATTGGGGTTAAGACGGTCATATAGGGGAGCGCCGATGTAGTGCCCCAGTTCCTTCATACAGCCTAATACCTGGGCGGCAAAGGCTTCATTGATTTCCAAAACATCAATATCTTCGTAGCTTAAGCCGGTCTTCTTCAGCAGCTTCTGAATGGCCCCGACCGGACCCATGCCCATGATGGTGGGATCCACACCATCCAAAGCTGTCTCCCCGACGTAGGCTAAAGGCGTACAGCCCAGTTCCCGGCATTTGCGTTCCGACATCAGAACCACCGCGGCGGCAGCGTCATTCATGCCCGAAGAATTCCCGGCTGTAACGGCGCCGCCCTGCTTGAAGACAGGCTTCAGTTTGGCCAGGCCTTCCAGCGTGGTGTTCGGTTTGGCGTGCTCATCCTTGTCGATAAGGATGGTTTCTTTTTTCGTTTTTATTTCTACCGGAATGATTTCTTTGGCAAAACGGCCGTTTTCCATCGCCGTTTTAGCTCTCATCTGACTTCGGTAAGCAAAGCTGTCCGAATCCTCGCGGGATATTTCATATTTTTCCACTATATTTTCCGCGGTATCACCCATAGAAAAAATGGGATAGATATCTTCGGGCGCTGTATGTTTGGCGTATTCATCATTGGAGCAATATAGGGTATAATTCATGTTTCTAAGCCCCTGATATCTGGTCGGCAAGGGCAGATAATAGGGTACCCGGGAGAGACTTTCCGCCCCGGCCGCCACTACTACTTCCGACATGCCTGTTCTGATTTCCTGCGCGCCCGATAAGACAGCCTGAATGCCGGAGCCGCAGATTCTGTTTACGGTAAATCCTGTCACACCTAAACCCAATCCGGCCTGTAAGGCCACGCGGCGACCAATATTGCCTGCTTCAGGCGTAGAAATGACGTGTCCTATAATAACTTCGTCTACATATTTTCTTTCAACCGCCGCTCGCTGCAAGGCTTCCTTGACCGCCAGAGTGGCCAGGTCCTGCACAGGAACTGTCTTTAATCCGCCCAGAAATGCCCCGATGGGTGTTCTGGCAAATCCGGTGATTACTACTCTTTCCATAATTAAGCCTCCTTACAAATCTACTTATGCTTATTGATTTTTTCTTTGATTTCAATATATTCCTTGAGGCCTCCCCAGACAGAATGGAACAGACCGCTGTCCATTTCCTTCAGCTGCGAAGAAATATGCGGGACAAAATCCATTTGACCCAGGATATCTTTTTGCAAATTTATTCCCGGCGCAATCTCAATCAGGGTCATTTTCCCGTCTTCCAGCGTAAAGACAGCACGTTCCGTTACATACAGCACCGGCTGCTTAATCTTGGATGCGTATTGGCCGCCGAACGTTACCTGCTCGACATGATCAAGAAATTTCTTTCTCTTCCCCTCTTCCACGATAATCAATTTACCGTCTTCGACTTTCACTTTTACGCCGTTGGTAAAGGTTCCGCAGAAAACGGCCTTTTTAGCGCTCTGGGAGATGTTAATGAAGCCGCCGGGGCCGATTAATCTCGGCGAGAATTTGCTGACATTAACGTTACCGTGCTTATCCGTTTCGGCTAAACCCAGAAAGGTCACATCCAGACCTCCGCCGTCATAATAATCGAACATGGCGACATGCTCAATCAGGGCATCCGCGTTATAAGAGCTGCCGAAATTAGGGGGACTGGCAGGCACTCCTCCGACGCCGCCTGCTTCTGTAGTCATTGTCATCATATGGGATATTCCCTCTTCCACGGCTACCGAAGAAACATCGGCAGGCATGCCAAATCCCAGGTTGACAATGGTATTCGAGGTTAATTCCATAGCGCAGCGGCGGGCAATTATTTTTCTTTCATTCATCGGCAGACGGGGAATCGCTTCCAGCGGTATTTTGATATCTCCCGAGAAAGCCGGTTCATAATACAGTCCTTCCGTTTGCCAACAGTTATCTTTGTCTCTGGCCTGAACTACATAGTCCACCATAATACCGGGTACCCGCACCTGTTTGGGATGCAGTGTGCTGGCTTTGGCCAGATATTCACACTGTGCGATAACAATGCCGCCGGTATTCTTGGTAGCCTGCGCTATCTGCAGGGCTTCGTACATGATGCCTTCCTTGTCCAGCGTCAGGTTCCCGTTCTCATCGGCAGTGGTTCCCCGAATCAGCGCTACATCAATGGAAAAGGTCTTGTAGAACAGCCACTCTTCATTCTCGAATTCCACGACCTTGACCAATTCCTCAGTGGTCGCATTGTTCATTCGGCCCCCTTCCAGGCGCGGATCAACGAATGTGCCCAGTCCGACTTTGGTAATCAAACCGGGGCGATGCGCGGCAATCTCACGCCACAGATGCAGAATAACCCCCTGCGGAAGGCAGTGGGCCTGAACTTTGCCCTCCCGTACCAGTTTGTTTAAGGGTCCGGCCGCACCGATATGGGCGCCGGCCCACTTTTTGACGATACCTTCATGTCCCCAGCGAATCGTACCCCTGTCTCCCCAGTCACCGATAGCGGCGCCCTGTTTCACGCTTAAATCACGGGGATGGCCTGTTTCCAGAAACTTATTCTCTAAAGTCTTGGCCAGCTCTTCCGGCCATCCTCCCAGACCCATTCCGCCTATAGCGATAGTGGACCCATCTTTAATCACATCGATGGCTTGTTCGGCAGTAATTACCTTTGACATTCATTTACACTCCTTAGTTTAGTTCTTAAAAGACTTTATATTGCACTTCGTATGCCGGTTGCGCTGAGCGGTTGAGGCTTGCAATATCAGCATTTTTTACAGCTTTTAGGCAAAGCGAAACCCGCATGTAGGATAATCCGCACCATGTGTGGTGATTTCCCTACACGTCAAAACCGTTTTATTATGTTATTTCTTCCGGGGACCGTAACTTAGGTCCTAATAACTCAAGATCCCGGGCAGGTATGTACACAGCCCTGGGAATAAAGTCAGCAGTATCGCGCAAACCACCAGGGCCCCCAGGAAAGGCCAGATGCCCCGGAAGATG
>JAVEYA010000015.1:0-36400 GCA_034003745.1 Clostridia bacterium | reverse complement strand
TTGACTCTTGTGCTATAATAATGCAAGCAGAGAAAGGAGGCTCACCCATGTCAATGACCCGCAGAAAACCCCGCGCCAAAATAAGATACGGCAGAATCTTTATTCTTGCTGTTCTTTTAATCTCTTACATTGGCGTCGGCGGCGTGTTGGGCTTTGTAGTCGGAGCTGTCCGCAATATGCCTAAATATGATATAGAAAACATCACCGGAGAACTCTCCAGCTTTGTATTTGACCGGGACGAGCAGGAGATAACCAAACTCAGAACCGAAAAAAACAGGGTTCAGCTTGACCCCAATGAAGTACCGAAAATAATGAAAGAAGCCTTGGTTTCCATAGAAGACCAGCGTTTTTACAAGCATCACGGTTTTGATCCCATCCGCTTCGGAGGGGCTGTAATAGCCAACATCAGAGAAGGCTACGGCGCGGAAGGGGGCAGCACCTTAACCCAACAGCTGGTTAAGATTGCCGTGCTGGAGAACCCTGAAAAGAAGCTGCGCCGCAAAATTCAGGAAGCCATTATTGCCTTCCAAGTAGAAGGCAAATACTCCAAAGAGCAAATCCTGACCATGTACCTGAATAACGTCTATTACGGTCATGGCGCCCATAGTCTGCAGACAGCGGCACAGGTCTATTTCGGCAAGAACGCCCAAGACCTGAACCTGGAAGAGGCGGCCATGCTGGCCGGGGTCATTAACGCGCCCGGGCGCTACTCTCCCTATCTGAATATGGAGCGGGCCAAACAGCGCCAGGCCCTCGTCTTAAATGAAATGGTCGACATGAACTTTATCTCCGCGGAAGCGGCCCAGGCAGCCAAAGAGGCCCCGCTCAACCTGGTCGGCCTGAAAGAAAATAATTATGAATATCAATCCTATATCGACTTTATTATTGATGAAGCAATAGAAAAGTTGGATCTGAACGATAGGGATATCTCCTCTTTGTATACGGCGGGCTACAAGATTTACACTACCATGGACAAGAAAACCCAGGACCAGGCGGAAAAAGCCTATAGCAATGATAAATTTTTCCCCCCGGATAAAAACGATAAAGTTGTCCAATCGGCCATGGTTGTCCTGGACCCGCATTCCGGTGAAGTCACCGCTTTAATCGGCGGCAGGAAGCAAGAGGGCGAGCGCCAGTTTAACCGTGCGGTCAATGCCTACCGGCAGCCGGGATCCTCTATCAAACCGATTGTCGTATACGCTCCCGCTTTGGAAAAGGGTTACGGTCCGGCTACCGTTTTAGATGATTATCCTCAGGAATACTCCACCCCGGCCGGTCCAAAAGTATTTATCAACTATGATGAAAAGACCAGGGGCTATCGCGGTTTGATCAGTATGCGTACAGCCATACAATGGTCCGTCAATACCGTCGCCGTAAAAATGCTGGAGAAAATCGGGATTACCGAAGGCTTTAACTTCGCCGAAAAACTTGGGATCACTTCCCTGGTGGACAGCGGATCCGCCAATGATATGGGCTTATCGCTGGCTCTCGGCGGCTTGACCAAGGGCGTCTCTCCGCTGGAGATGGCTGCCGCTTACGGTACTTTTGCCAATCAAGGCATCTATATTAAGCCCCATGTCATCAGAAGAATTGAAGACAGCGAAGGAAATCTTCTCTATGAGCATAAAACCGTTAAGACTGTCGTGATGAGTCCGCAAACAGCCTATCTGATTACAGATATGCTGCGCACCGTCGTTGATGCCGGTACGGCCGGCGCTGCCCGTATGAACCGTCCCGTTGCCGGCAAGACCGGCACCACGTCCTTTGACGTCGACGCCTGGTTCTGCGGCTATACGCCGGAATTGGTCGGCGTAGTCTGGATGGGCTTCGACAAGGAAGAAGCCATGTCCGGCGTCTATGGCGGTTCCGTCTGCGGACCGATTTGGAAAGACGTTATGACGGCAGCCCATAAAGATGTCCCTGTAACGCAGTTCCCGGCGCCCGACGGCATCGTGGAATTGCAGGTGGACTATAAGTCGGGGCTCTTGCCCTCTCCGCTTACCCCGCCCGAGCAAGTGGTTACGGAGAAATTCAACACTGCCTACGTTCCCACCGAAATCTCCAACGTCTGGATTCAACTGCCGGTCTGCGCCGAATCCGGCCAACTGTTGACCGACTTTTGTCCCTGGCCGGTGACACGGGTCTTCCTGCAGCGCCCCATCCCCTGGAGTGGAAAATGGACCCCCTTGGACGCCAATCTGGAACCTCCGCGTGAATACTGCACCATCCACGGCCGAGGCAATATCTATACCCCCATTAAACTGCAGGGTTATCCCATTACAACGCAGCAGGGAGAATTGCGCTCGGTGCAACTGACCTGGACCCATCCGGCGGATTTGAGTTCGGAAACCGTCTTTAAAATCTTCCGCTCCACTTCCCCCAATGTGCCCATCAATGACAGCGCACTGGCCTTCAGCATGAATATCGGCGGCGCTACCAGCTGGCAGGACAACACGGTCACTTCCGGCAACCGCTACTACTACAAAATCATTTCCCAGGATCCCAAGTCCACGGAGCAAAATCTCTTAATCTCCAATGAGATCAGCGTCAATACCGGCCTTCCCGCATCGCCGGGAGAGCAGCCGGACGGCCTGCAGGCGCCCAAACTAACCGGCTCGGCCAGCATCAGCGGGAATACAGTGACCTTAAACCTCAACTGGACCCCGGCGGCTGCCTCCAGAAATATCGTTTACTATATCTTCCGTTCCGAGCAGGCTAATTTCGACCCGGGTCTCTCCAACCAAATTGCCGCCGACCGCACCATCCGCGAGACCACCTGGACCGACAGCGGCCTTAGCCGCGGCAAGAGCTACTTTTACCGTGTCATCGCTTTCGATACAGAAACCAAGGAACAGAGTCCGGCATCAAATCAAATTGAAGTGAATTTACCGTAATACCAAGAGCTCTGAGATAAAATCTCAGAGCTCTTTTAATTGGGGCAGCTTCCCTAACCTGCTTGTCCTTGTTATTTATCTTTTTATTTCTACTACCGTAACGCCGTGTCCGCCCTCATAATATCCGCCTGTCCTCGCCGTTGCCACCAATGGGTGATTTTTCAGCAAGTCATTGATGGCCTTGCGCAGGGCGCCGGTACCCTTCCCATGAATAATATAGGCCTGCGGAAGACTGGCCAGATAGGCGTCATCCAGGAATTTCTCCGTTTCCAGGATCGCCTCATCGACGGTGAGGCCGCGCAAATCCAGTTCCTGTTTCATTTCCCGGGCTTTTCCGGCGGCAAGCGCGCCTGCGCCTGTACGCTCCCCTCTGACCTGTACCTTCCCTTCACTTAAGGGGCGGATATCTTTTAGTTTCACGGTCAGTTTCATAATCCCCGCCTGTACCAGGACTTCATCCTTGCCCGGTCTCTCCAGGACCTGGGCTTTTTGATTCAGGCGTTTCAAGAGGACCAGGTCGCCCGGATGCAACTCCTGCGCAGGGATAGCTTCGCCCTCTTCCTCCGGATAGACCAGATCCTCAAATTCCGCCTCCTGCTCGCGCAATTTTGCACGTAAATCCTGCAGTTCCTGTCGTGTCTCCTGCGGGGCGTTTTTCAGCCGCTCTTTGACTTCCTTCAGGGCGGCTTCGCTTTCCTGCCGAGCTTTGGTTACGATGTCCAGCGCATCCTGCTGGGCTTTCTGAATAATATATTGCGCCCGCTCCTTCAGCTCCCGTTCTTTTCTTTCTACCTGCAGGAGCATCTGGCGGGCCGTATCTTTCAGCTTCGCCGCTTCCTGGCGCTCCTTCTCGGAGAGAATCTGGTTGGTCTCCAGATTGGCAATCAAATCGGCCACACGCGCGCCTTCCTGGGAGCGGAAGCTCCGGGCCTTCTCCACCAAATCCGGTCTCAGGCCAAGCCGCAAAGAGATCTCAAAGGCGTTGCTCTTGCCCGGCACGCCGATTAAGAGGCGGTAAGTGGGCCGCAAGGTCTCCACATCAAATTCCACACTGGCGTTTTCCACCCGGTCATTATTAAAGGCAAAGGTTTTCAGCTCGCTGTAATGCGTGGTGGCAATCACCCTGGCCCCTTGCTGCAACAGGTATTCCAGGATAGCCATAGCCAGGGCCGAACCTTCCGCCGGGTCCGTACCGGCGCCCAGCTCATCCAGCAGCACCAGCGTCCGGTCGTCCAGATTGTCTAAAATACTGATGATATTAGTCATATGGGAAGAAAAAGTGCTTAAGGACTGCTCGATACTCTGCTCATCACCGATATCGGAGAAGACCTGAGAAAAGACGGCCAGCTCCGTCCCGGTCTCCGCCGGGACATGCAGACCGGCCTGCGCCATCAGCGTAAACAGTCCCACTGTCTTTAGGGTTACCGTTTTGCCGCCGGTATTGGGACCGGTGATGACCAGGATATCAAATTCCTTACCCAGGTAAATCGTCACCGGCACAACTTTCCCCTGAATCAAGGGATGCCGTCCTTGAAAAATGTGGATAAAACCGCGGTCATTCATCAGTGGGCGTCCGCCGTCATATTCGGAACTGAGCTTGGCTTTGGCATGCACGAAATCCAATTGGCCTAGATTCTCCAGCGTACAACTTAACTCCTCATAGTATGCGGCCACCGCGCCGGTCAACTGCCGGAGGATGCGCAGCACCTCGGCCCGGGCAAGGGCCTCATAGCGCTGGGCCTCATTGGTCAGCTCCACCACTGCAAGCGGCTCAATGAACAAAGTAGCGCCGCTGGCCGACTGGTCATGCACCAGACCCTGTACCTGCTGGCGGTATTCCTGTTTCACCGGAATGACGTAGCGGTCATTGCGTATTGTAATCAACGGGTCCTGCAGGTATTTTTGCAGTTCCGCCGAGCGAATCATCGTCTCCAGCTTATCCCGGGCCTTGCCCTGGAGATTCCTGAACTGTTTTTTTATTCTGGACAGCTCCGGCGAGGCGTCCTCGCTGACATCGCCTTCCGGAGTGATGGTTTTCTTGATTTGCTGTTCCAACGAGGGAATCAGCGCAAGCCCCTCTGCATATAACGCCAGCCGGGCAAATTTCTTGCCGTCTTCGCTAAAAAACTTCTTAATCCGTTTAGCGGCCTGCAGCGTATCAAATATATTCAGGAACTCACCCGGCTCAATAATCCCCCCGGCTTGTGATTTTTTCAGGGGCTGCCGGATATCCCGGACCCCTCCCAGGGAGAAACCGGGATAGAGCCGGTTTATTTCCTTGGCTTCCGAGGTTTCCTCCTGCCAGAGATTGATCTCTTCTATCTCAGAAGAAGGCTGCAGCGCCTCCGCCAATTCCTTGCCCAGCTGCGTCGCACACTGCCGGACCAGCAGGTCAATAATCTTAGGATACTCCATTCTTTCCAGGACTTTGTTATTCATCGTCATACTCCTTAATCTCTGTCATTCTGAGACAATAACACTATCGAAGAATCTATTCATATGATCCGGGGCAGATTCTTCGCGGAGTTTACCCTGAGCCGGTGAAGGGCTCAGAATGACAATATGGGGTTATTCTAGAGGACGCCGCGGTAATAATGTCCGGTGGTAAACCCGACCGGAGAAAGCCTTTTTAACTCCTCCAGTCTGGCTGCGTCAACAGGCGCCGGCTTTCTGCCCGCTCCGTCTGCGGATAAAATACGGTCTATCTCCGCACGATAGAGGGCTGTAACCGCTCTTACCCAGGAGGCTTTTTCCTTCCTGGCTTCGATTCTGAGGATATCCGGTCTCGCACCCAGCAGTTCCGGCAGACGGTCCAACATACTCAAAGTCTTGGGGTTATAGACCAGCATACGGCAATATTCGTCGCATTCCAGCGGAAAAACCATGTTCATCCGGTCTTTGAGTCCATAACCGCCTTTTTGGCACGGCCTCGGGCAACCCTTCTCCTGATGGCCCTGACCCAGGTTCGCCCCGACTGTGCAGTGTTCTGTAATCATCAGGGGCAGACTGCCGTGTACCAATATTTCTATACGCATGCCGGCGGGATACTTTAATCCGGACAGCTGTTCCAGCGTCAGCTCCGGCGAGAGCGTCACCTGTTTTAAGCCCAGCTCCCCCAGCGCCTGGATGGTATAATCATTGAAAATATTCAGCGGATAGTCCCCGCATACCCCCGGCAGTCCCATTTCCAGTGCCAGCTGCAAAGACCCGGGACTGCCCGCCAGGAATCCTCCTGCCCGTGCCTTCAAGCCGGCCTCACAAATTCTTTTAATTTCTTCCGTTTTATCCTCATGGAAGAGACGCGGCAGGAGCAGCACGGCTTCCGCCCCGCTCTTGCGGCAAATTTCTACAGCTTCGCTAAATTGATCCGGACAAAGAGCTTTTTTACTGCGTAAGGCTTCCCCGCCGAAATAGATGATGTCCGCGCCGGCTTCCGCGGCCGCCTGCAGCGAAGCCATATCTCCCACTAAGACCGACAGCCTGACTTCTTTCTTGCGCTGCGGAGCCGCTCCGGTCATCCCGGAGAGCAAATTTTTAACCTTTTTCTGATAAGCTTCAGCAGATAAGAAAGGGCGCGCATGGGCGTTTAATATTTTGGCTTCCAGTTCTTCTATCGCCTCACGGCGCAGATTATTCAGCTCACTCACCGGAACCATCGCCTCATCATCACTGTCCAGCACCAGTGCAGCCAGGGAAAAGACGGTATTGCCCAGCCGGCCAAGCTGCTTTTCCGCGATCTCCCGTGTCAGCGGATGCTTTTGGGCCTTTTGAACCGGATTCTCTCCACTGATCCCGGCGGTATAGCCTCTTTCATCCGTGACGCTAAGACAGAGCGGCTGTCCTATTCTCGCTTTCAGTCTCATCTTTAACGGAAGTTTTCTTTCTTCTTTAAAGGAAAAAGATGTTCTGGCACGCTCCATCAGTTCCGCGTCCAGGATTTTGAAGACCCGGTCTCCCGTTTGCGGCCGGCCTTTTTCAATGGCAAATGAAGCCTGCCCCGCTTCGGCTTTATCCACTTCCCGGCCGTTTTGTTTTAATGAGCCAATCTCCCCGGCAATGCGTCCGCCTTTTTTGACCCAGATTTCATAGCCGTCCCCGCCGCGGAGCGATTCCTCGAGATGAACGGTTACTTCCGCTGTCTGCGGATTATAGGAGGCCACACGGCCTATATATAGTCCCCGGTTATTCGGCCGCTGGTAACTCATCAGATGCGCGCCGGGCTTCTCCAGAAAGTAGCCGGTGGTAAAGTCACGGTTGAAAATCTGCGCTAGCTCTTTTTCGGCCTGCAGGCCGAATTCGGACTCCAGCCGCCTTCCCGGCAAATCCAGGGCCCGGCGATAATTGTGCGTCACCACAGCCACATATTCCGGCCTTTTCATCCGGCCCTCAATTTTCAGGGAAACGGCACCCGCCTCCTGTAATTCCGGCAAATGTGCAATCATCTTCAGATCCCGGGGCGATAAGAGATGCCCTGCAGTAACTTCCTTTCCCTGTCCGTCCAGCAGCGTATAGGGCAGACGGCAGGGCTGGGCGCAGCGTCCGCGGTTCCCGCTCCGGCCGCCAATCATGCTGCTCATCAGGCAATGCCCGGAATAGCAGACGCACAAGGCGCCGTGGACAAAGACCTCCAGGGCGATACCGGGAGCGGCCGGCCCCATCCGCTGAATATTTTCCAGGGAGACCTCCCGGGCCAGGATGGCCCTGGAGACGCCCAGCTTCTCCAGGAAACGCGCTGCGGCGGAATTGGCGGTGCTTAGCTGTGTGCTGGCATGCAGCTCCAAGTCCGGCAAAAGCCGGCGCGCTGCAAAGATCGCGCCCGCATCCTGAAAGATGACGGCGTCCACGTTAATCCTGCGCAGGAAGTACAGATATTCCAGATATTCCGGAAATTCGGCGTTATCGATTAAGGTGTTGACGGCCACATACACTTTGACGCCGTACAGGTGTGCATATCTGATCACTTCCTGTAATTCCGCCGCGTCAAAGTTTTGCGCATAGGCCCGCGCGGAAAATTGTTTACCGCCCAGATAGACGGCGTCGGCCCCGTTTTGTACGGCGGCGTGCAATGCTTCCATAGTCCCGACGGGGGAGAGCAGTTCCATTTGATTACCTCCCTGAAATTACGCCATATCTGAACTTCCTATTACGAACGCATAAGACGCGGGTTACCCGCGTCCTTGTTAGTCTGTATCTCCCTGTTGTCAGGACCTTTTGACCCGCGTTAATCCGGCGCAGGGAATAATCTTAACGCCTTTTTTCTCCGCCTCATCTAAAAGCAGATTGAGGCCCAAAGAATCCGAGGCCATGTGCCCGGCAATAATTACATGGATATGGTTTTCCTCCGCTTTTTTGCGGTGCTTGTCGCCGATATGCATGCAAATAACCGTACCGACCCCCGCAATGGCCATTTTGGTAAAAGCGTCCTCCGAACCGCCGGTGCCGCCGGTCATATCGACGAAGATTTTTCCGGTGCGGTTGGGGCCCTTGCCCACTACAATTTTCGGGCCGGCGCCTATTTTAGCCGCTTCATGATATTCTTCCAGCCCTTTTAATAATTTCACCACATCGTTTAAGGTTTCCGGCTTTTTCTCCTCAAAATATTTCGTCAGGAAGGTATTGACCATATTGTCCGCCGGGGTATGCACGCACATGAAAGGCAGATTCAAGAGGCGCGCCGCATCCACCGCCCGGTTATGATTCAGCGGCAAGAGATTCCGCTCCACTTCGCTGATACGGGAGGCCAGCATTCCTTCCGCCACATTGACGGGCACGCCCAATTCCACCAGAATATCTTCCTGCATATGCATAACATTGTGCAGACCCGCCTGGGCCCTGCCTTCCGGATGATGCGCCAGGACAAGATCGATTTTCTCGCCCTTTTCCCTTAAGCGGTCGGCCAAAACTATTTCCTGCGTCTCCATATCGACTCCGGCCAGGATGCTATGCACTTCGGTCTGGAGGTCACCGTTTAAAATACGCGTATCAGAATAGGGATTGGTCAGTTTTTCCGTATCAAAATACGGCTTCTCCATTTCTTTCATCTCTTCGAACTGTTTCTGGTTATTTTTTATTACCCGGGCAATTTCCTCCGCGGAACGGGGGTCATTTTTCCGGCCCAGCTCGATAAAAAGCCCGTAAAGTTCCTGTAATTTCAAAAGGGTCCCTCCTTAAATACTCTTTTCCATGGTTTAAATACTTTTATCCTCATCCAACACCTTAATCAAAGCTTCATAATCCTCTTTGAGCCGAAAGAACTCATTGGTAATATTCACTGCCGAGAGCACGGCTACCTGTTTAGGCGTCAGATAGGGGCATTTTAAGGTCAGCTCCCGCATCTTGGAATCCACATACGCGGCTACCCTGACCATCTGCCCGATTTCAGCATTTCCCCGAATCGTAAACTCTTCATTCAGAATGGTCACGCTGACCTTATTGCTCTGCTGCGCTTCTTTTTTCTCGGCCACGCTCATCGGCTCTCCTCCTTGTAAATCTCTTCTTAAAATTTCATTCTGCATTCCTCCGGAAAGTCCTGCCTGCCTCACGCCCGCAGCTGGGCGCCGGCTTTCTCAGCTAAGCTCTCTAAAATATCCTGATGCAGGCTGTTCACTTCTTCATCGGTCAACGTCCTGTCTTCGGCCTGCCAGGTCAGCGCGAAAGCCAGGCTCTTAAAGCCTTTTTCAATCTGCCGGCCCTGGTATAAATCGAATAGCCGCACTTGTTGCAGCTTGCCCTGACCTTTTTCCTTAATCAGCACGGCAACGGTTTCCGCCTCGACCCGCTCCGGAACCAGCACTGCCAGATCCCGGGTCACCGCAGGGTAGCGGGGGATAGTCCGGTAGACGACCCGCTCTTCCGCTTCCGCAGACAATAGCTCCATATCCAGGGAAAAGGCCGCGGTGTTCTGATCCAGCTCATAGTTTGCCAAAACCAGCGGATGGATTTCTCCCAACCAGCCGGCTTCCCGTTCTCCGATAAAGATTCTGGCGCTGCGGCCCGGATGCAAAAAGGCGATGTCATGGGCGGCGCGAAAAGCGACCTTTTCCGGGCCCAGACCCAGCCGGGAAAGCAGGTTCTCCAGAATGCCCTTCAAATAGTAGAAATCATATTCCTGCGCGGGATAACCCCAGCTTTTCTCGCTGGAGCCGGAGGCAGCCGCCGCCAGGATATATCTTTCCTGGGGCAGGGAAGCCTTTTTAGGAAAACCCGCGTTAAAATATACTTTTCCCAATTCATAGACAGCCAAATCTTTATTTCTTTGATTAAGATTCCTCCCGATGACATCCAAAAGGCCCGGCAGGAGCGTGGTGCGCATAATTCCCTGCTCCTCGGAAAGCGGATTGGCCACCGGAATCACATCGCGCAGCGCATCCCCTTCAGACAACTGCAGCCGCTCCAGATGACGCGGATTAATAAAACTGAAGGTCAGTACCTGGTAAAGCCCTTGTATACTTAAGATTTCCGCAGTCTTCACCCGCACTGTCTGGGCCGGGGTCCGGGCGCCCTGCGTGGTCGGCCCTACCGGCAGTGTCGTCGGTATTTTATCATAGCCGTGCAGACGGGCCACCTCTTCAATCAGGTCCTCCTCCAGCTGAATGTCTCTGCGGTAGGAGGGGGCAATAACCGTCCAGGTATTATTCTCTTTCTTACTGACTTTTATCTGCAGCAAAGAGAGGATCCGTTCCACGACATCGCTGGAAACTTCTACACCCAGGATTTTTCGGACCCGCTCCAGGCGTAAAACAATCGTCTTTCTTTCTTCCGGGTTCGGGAAACAATCCACCTGCCCGGACACCGGACGTCCTGCGCCTAACTGGGCCATTAACTGGACAGCGCGGTCGGCGGCAAAGGGTACCTGCTCCAGGTCAATCTCTTTCTCGAAGCGCAGGCTGGCTTCAGAACGCAGCCCCAGCGCCTGGGAGGTCCGGCGCACATTGGGCCCGTTGAAGAAGGCGGCTTCCAGCAGAATGGTCTGGGTCGTCTCCGTTACTTCCGTCTCCAGCCCGCCCATTACTCCGGCCAGGCCCACAGGCTTTACGGCATCGGCAATCACCAGCATCTCCGGCTGCAATGTTCTTTCCTGTCCGTCCAGGGTAACCAGTTTTTCCCCGGCCGCGGGCTTTCTGACTACGATTCTCTTACCCTCCAGCTTATCATAGTCAAAGGCATGCAGCGGCTGTCCCAGTTCAAGCATCACCAGGTTGGTCACATCCACAATATTGTTGATCGGCCTTACCCCTGCCGCCAGCAGGCGCTGGCGCAGCCACAGCGGCGACTTGCCCACTTTCACGTCCTTTAAGAGTCTGGCTACATAGCGCTTGCACAAAGCCGGTTCCTTAATCTCCACGGAGGTCAAATCCGCGCACTCGCCTTTGGACCCGGACACTTCGATTGCCGGCAACTTCAATTTACCGCCGGTCAGCGAGGCCACTTCCCGGGCCACATTGATCATGCCCAGACAGTCCGAACGGTTGGGCGTCAGACCCAGTTCCAGGATCACATCGTCCAGTCCCAAAAGGCTGACCGCGTCCTGCCCCGCTTTGGTCTCCTCCGGCAGAATATAAATGCCGTCCCTATCCTCATTAGAGAGCTTATCCGTATCCAACCCCAGCTCATCTGCGGAACAAAGCATCCCCTCGGATTCAATTCCGCGGAAATTGCTTTTTTCTATTTTCATTCCATGGGCCAACGTTGCGCCCGGCAACGCGACAGGCACCTTTTGCCCCTTGGCGAGATTCGGCGCCCCCGAGACTACGGTGGCGGTTTTACCTCCGCCCAACAACAGCGCACAAACCACCAACCGGTCGGCCTGGGGGTGTTTTTCCACAGATGTGATCTCAGCCGTCACCACGCCGCTGATGCCTTCACTCAGAGGCTCCACGGAGTCCACTTCCACGCCGGCCATCGTCATCATTCCGGCAATCTCCTGGGGGCTTTGCTCTATTTCCACCAATTCTTTGAGCCAATTCCAAGACACACGCATTGATGCACCCTCCTAAAACTGTTGTAGAAAGCGGATATCATTCTCAAACAACAGACGCATATCGTCCAAATCATATTTCAGCATGGTTACGCGCTCTATGCCCATCCCGAAAGCAAAGCCGCTGACCTTTTGCGGGTCGTAGCCGCCCATTTCCAGTACCCGTGGATGCACCATGCCTGAGCCCAGGATTTCCAGCCAGCCGGTATATTTGCAGGTACGGCAGCCCGTTCCTCCGCACACCCCGCAGGAAACGTCCACTTCCGCCGAGGGCTCCGTAAAGGGGAAAAAACTGGGGCGCAAGCGTATTTCCCGTTCCGGACCGAACATCTGACGGGCAAAGCTTAACAGTGTCCCTTTAAGGTCGGAAAAGCGGATGTTTTCATCGATGACCAAACCTTCTACCTGATGAAACATCGGTGAATGCGTGGCGTCATCGTCCCGGCGGAACACTTTCCCCGGCACGATAATTTTAATCGGCAAGGCGGGGCGCATCTTTTCCATGGTCCTGGCCTGCACGGGGGAGGTCTGTGTCCGTAAGAGAACATCGGAAGTGATGTAGAAGGAATCCTGCATATCCCGGGCAGGATGGTCCTTAGGGATATTCAAAGCCTCGAAATTATAGTAGTCCAGCTCGATCTCCGGGCCTTCCTCAATGGTATAGCCCATCCCCAAGAAAATTTCTTCTATCCTGGCGGTGACCAAATCTAAGGGGTGCCGCCGGCCCAGCCGGGGAGCAATGCCGGGCATCGTCACATCGATGCTCTCGGTGACCAGTCTTTTTTCTATTTCCAGCGTCTTGACCTTTTTCATGGCCGTATTCAGACTTTCTTCCAGGGCGTCCCGAATCTGGTTGGCCAACTGGCCGACGAGGGGACGTTCCTCCGCCGAGAGCTGCCCCATCCCGCGCAGCACCTGCGTCAGCTCCCCTTTTTTGCCCATGTACTTTACCCGCAAGTCATTTAAGGCCTCCAATGATGCGGCCTCTTGCAGTTCGGCCAGAGCTTTTTTCTGTAATGCTGCCAACATCTCACGCATACTTGCTTGTCCTCCCGTATCAAAAATGCAGTAAATAAAATGCAAGAAGGCTTTCGTCATAAAGGGACGAAAGCCTGCCTTTCGCGGTACCAAGGAAATTAATCCTTTATGGGATTCGCTCTTTACTGGATTATCGTCTGTTTATAAAGTATGTAAAACATGACCGAACCCGTCGCTTCGAAAAGCCTCCAAAATAATTCACTGTCTATGTGCATCGGCTCCCCACCCTTTCAGGCGACATGTTTCTGGTTGGATTATATCATATTATAAACAGTGATGACAAGATTTTGACCCTTATCCTAAGCGCTTATCGCGGATAATTTCATACAGCAGAATCCCTCCGGCCACTGCGGCATTCAGCGACTCCACCCCATTGGCGAGCGGAATTCTCACCCGGCAATCCAGTTCTTCCGCCCGGACATTTTTCAGGCCCTGGCCTTCATTGCCGATAACGAGCGCTGTTTTGGGCGGATAAGCAACTTCAGTATAGAGCTTCTCACCGGCCATATCACCGGCCGCCAAGGTATACCCTTCTTCCCGGCACCAGTTGAAGACGTCCTCCCAGCTTACGTCCGGGACAACGGGGATATAAAAAATGCTGCCCATGGTTGCGCGGACGACCTTGCCATTATAAGCTTCCGCCGTACCGGGCAGGGTGATGACCGCTTTCGCGCCGCAGGCCCAGGCCGTCCTAAGGAGCGTGCCCAGATTGCCCGGGTCTTGCAGCCCGTCCAGAATCAGAAGTAAACCGTCCGCCTTATCGCGGCGCAGTCCTTCCAGTGAAGCATGCTTTTGCCGGGCCACCGCCACGGCGCCTTGCGGCGTTTCCGTTTCCGCGAGGTCCTTTAAGACAGCTTCGGTAACCTCATGGACGTTGGTATGGGAGACAGAGACCTGATACTCCAGGATTTTCTGCAGCAAATCGTTTCCCCGCGCAGTTTTCAAAAGCGTCTCGTCATAGAAAAAACTCTCCAGCACATCTGTTTTCAGCGCCTCCTCCAACAGACGGACGCCTTCTACCAAGTATTTTTGCTGCAGTTCACGGTGCTTTTTTTGCTGGAGTTTCTTTGTCTCTTTGATCAGGGTATTCTGTACGGAAGTGATTTTCTCCATTGGCTTCCCTTCTTTAATCCCTAAATTCCTGTTATGCATGAAAAAGATGGCTTCGGACAGCCATCTTTTCTTTCGTTAATTTTGATTCTCTTTTGCTACGTCGACGAGTTTGGCAAAAGAGGCCATATCGTTAACAGCCATATCCGCCAAGATCTTACGGTTGACGATGACGCCCGCCCTTTTCAGTCCGTTGATGAAACGGGAATAGGACATTCCGTTGATGCGGGTAGCGGCATTAATTCTGGCAATCCACAGCTTGCGGAAATCGCCTTTTCTTTTACGGCGGTGCGCGTAGGCATAGGCAAGCGCTTTCATTACTTGTTCATGCGCCGGCCTAAACAGCTTGGACTTGGCCCCCCTGTAACCTTTCGCTAATTTTAAAATCTTTTTATGTCTATGACGAGTGGTATAACCACCTTTAACCCTGGCCATGTTAATTCCTCCTTAAAAAATCTTTGACATATTACTTATACGGGATCAAATTGATCACTCTTTGGGCATCGGCCGGGCTCATCATGGCCGCTTTTCTCAAGTTGCGCTTTCTTTTGGCTGTCTTTTTGGTCAGAATATGACTCTTAAAAGCGTGATTTCTTTTGATTTTACCACTGCCGGTAACGCTAAAGCGTTTTGCCGCTCCGCGGTGAGTTTTCATTTTAGGCATAAATAGGCCTCCTCTCGTTTAGTGTAAATACCTTATCCGTGCTGCTGCTTCGGCGACAGAATCATGGTCATGTTCTTCCCTTCCAGCTTGGGATTTTTCTCCACTGTGGCCATTTCCTGCAGCAGAGCGGCCACCCGCTCCAGCAGTTCCCGGCCCAGTTCAGGATGAGAAAGCTCCCGGCCTCTGAACATGATCGTCACCTTGACTTTATCTCCATCCTGCAAAAATCTCTCCGCATTTTTCGTCTTGACGTTAAAGTCATGGTCTTCGATATTCGGACGGAGTTTGACCTCTTTGACGTTGATAATGCGCTGCTTTTTGCGGGCTTCGCGCTCTCTTTTACTCTGCTCATACTTAAACTTGCCAACGTCCATGATTTTGCAAACCGGAGGTTTAGCGGCCGGGGCTACTTCCACCAGGTCCAGCCCTTTGGACAGCGCAATATTTAGCGCGTCCCTGGGATGCATGATCCCCAGTTGTTCTCCCGTTTCGCTGACCAAACGCACCTCTTTGGTCCTTATCTCCTCATTCACTCGCAAATCACCTTTACTGATAATTGTTCACCTCCAAATAATTTCTCTGACTTCTTTCTTTTTATCACGTTATCATGAAAAAAGCGGATGGGTTCACCATCCGCTCTACATGACAAGCAATTGTCATTATTATGAACCCGGCTGGCTTTGCCGCAAGGTGAGAAGCGGACGGCTTCTTCTTTATTTAATGCGTGATTAGTATATCAATATTGTTATTTTAAGTCAACGTTTTAATCAATATATTTATTTTACCCATTTGCTTACTCTCATAAAATTAAATCCACCTTTCGGTGGATTCAATTTTATGGAGATAAGAGACAGAGCTTTAAAATTAAGCAGCGTTATATTTGCCTTTTTGTTGATTAATCAGAGCTAAAACTTCTGCGGCATCCTTATCGGACAGATTGAACAGCATGCAATAACCCTTGTTGTCCCCATTTTGATCCATAAATATACAATTCACTGCGTATTCCAGATTATTTCTGAGGGGTTTGCCAACAATTTTCCCGATACGGATGGACTTGGTACCGGCGCCCTGGCGGACCTCTTCAATTTTGTCAACCTGATTGAAAGAGTATTTCAGATATTTCGACTCTGAAACAGAGACAATAATATTTTTATTGGAAAGATAATAAGTGCAGTTTTTCCGATAGCTATGGTAACCTAAAAGGCTGAATGATATTGCCACCACAGTAACAACGAAGGCGCCAATAATCAGGTTAATATTCACATTGGGGTCACTGGTCCTTGCAATTGCTGCAGCTACTATAGCCGGAACGAAAATAACAAGAATAATAAGATAGTTCCTAAACAACTCGAAACGGCTATTCTTAAGGATATCAAAGGGCTGCGGTTTCCCGGACCATAAAATCAATTCGTCCTTACCCAGCAGCCTAGCCATATCTTCTTCCTTCTTCATATGCAACCTCCTTTTTGTTTGCTTTATTGTAGCATGCGAACAAGTTAAGAGGTCGTGAAGAAAGCCCGGCTCATCGTTAAGAAGCGTTAATTTATTCGGTCAACTCGGTTAAGACCGTTAAAATCTTTATAGTACCACCCGTCACTCTCCATTCGTCATGCGGTATCCGATCCCCACTTCGGTAAAAATATACTTTGGTTCCGCGGGATTATCCTCGATCTTGCGCCGGATATTCGCCATATTAACGCGGAGGATTTGATTATCCCTTCTGGCCAGGGGACCCCACAATTCCTTAAGAATGTAGTCATAGGTCAGTACCTTTCCGGCGTATTTACCTAAGAGCGCTACAATTTTGTACTCACTCTGAGTGAGACCCGCGTCTTGTTCTCTGATTAAGACGCAATGCCGGTCATAATCAATGGTCATATCACCGGCTTTGAAGATTCCGGTCTGCGCAACGCTCTCGTTTGCCGCGTGGATGTGTGTATGGCGTATGGCTGTACGGATACGGGCCAGCAATTCGCTGGTACCGAATGGTTTGGTAATATAGTCATCCGCTCCCCTATCCAGCGCTTCAACTTTATCCCTTTCATGGGTCCTGGCCGAGACGACAACGATGGGCAAATGCGTCCACTGGCGTACGGCGGATACAACACTAAGCCCGTCGATATCCGGCAGACCCAAATCCAGCAAAACCAGATCCGGACACTGGGAGGTAATCATGGTATAGGCTTCAGCTCCGGTATGGGCAACGATAACATTATAGTTGTTTGCCGTCAAAACGGCGGTCAGAAAACTACAGATATTGCGTTCATCCTCCACAATCAGGATTTTCTCTTTAATCATCTAATCACCTCATTCGTCCATCGGCAGAGTAAAATAAAACTTTGTTCCGCCCGAATCTATTACGTTTTCTGCCTTAAGGGTTCCGCCGTGCGCCTTGATGATGCTGGTGCATACGTAAAGTCCGATACCCATACTGCGCTTATTGTCCGTCTCCTGTCTGAGGGTACTGGGAATACTCTCGTTAAACAGCTTTGGGTATACATCCGGCGATATCCCTTTCCCATTATCGCGGATTTCAAATATTGCTTCCAGATCGCGCCGGTATACTGAAACGGATATTTCCGTCGTAGTGACGCCATGAATGACGGCATTTTCCATGATGTTTAGTATAACCTGCTCAATCAGCATGGCATCCATCCAAACCATTAGGAGTTCTGCAGGAACCTTTACCGAAACCGCTATGCCGGAGTATCGTTTTTTAAATTTATCCAGAACTTCCCCTAGGATTTCTTCCACAGCCTCCGGTTTTTTGATCAGTTGGGTTTGTGAGGGTTCTGTACCGATCCGGGTGATAGAAAGAATATTTTCCACCATACGGATAAGCCATTGGGCATCCTCCCTCACCCCGCCAAGCAGCTCCCGTTTTGTCTCCGGGGACAGGGAATCATAACTATCCAGAATGGCGCTGGTAGAACCGACGATGGAGGTCAGAGGCGTCCGCAGATCATGGGATATTGCCCGCAGAAGGTTGGCGCGGACCGCTTCCTTCTCGATTTCCACTCGCATCCTTTCTTGTTCTTTTAAACGGGTTGTCAGTGTGGAGATGATGAGCGATACGGTCAGCATAGTCACAAAAGTGAGAGGATACCCTGTGATACTAAAGTTTAAGGCCATATAAGGGTATGTGAAAAGGTAATTTACACCGATGACGGCAAGCACTGCCGCGAGAATTCCGTAAAAATACCCTTCGGTGTTTAAACTAACAATCATAACCGCCAAAACAAATATTAACGGCGCATGATAGTCTCCTGAACTGTTAGGATTAAGCAAAATACATACGGCAATGGCTGCGGTAAAAATCACTGCAAAAATTAACGTGTCCCGCCAAGATATGGGGAGCTGATTTTTCAATCTATTCAATTCGTATATTTCACCTCCGGCTTCATCATATCATAAAAAAATATAACGATTTAAAGAAACAATTAGAAAATCATGTCCGCCTCTTCGCCAACTTAGATTGACAAAACAAACAACTTTATGTTAACGTAAAGTTGTCGGAATCCTCCAAAAAAACCCAATGTTTATTTAGAGGGTCTCTGCTGGATAAATTCAGAGTATTAAAAATTAGAAAGGGTGATTAACCGTGTATTATTACTTAAAAAATTTATTGGATTCTTTTTTCTTAACGGTTCCTTCGATTGTTTCTGCCATATTACTTTTAATTCTGGCCTTTATCGTGGCTAAGATTGTCAAAAGCATTATCTTAAAAGCTCTAAAACTCACAAAAGTGGACAAACATATCGATAAATTAGGGATTGCTGATGAGACAACCGTCAGTTCAATGGAATTTATCGGCAAGTTGGTTTTTATTATTGTCTTTCTCTTGTTTCTACCCGCTGTATTAGACAAGTTGGGCATGCAAGATGTTTCGGCGCCTATTACCATGCTTGTTACCCAATTTCTAAATTTTATTCCTAATATCGTAGCAGCTGTTATTATTCTGGTGGTTGGTCAGTTTGCGGCAAAAATTATTCGTCAATTGCTTACCCTCATGTTAAAAAGGATGCATGTTGACAAGCTTCAGGAGAAGGCCGGAATTGTCTCCTCCGAGGATGCCACACTATCAGCAGTGATTTCTTATGTGGTTTATGTACTTATTTTAATTCCGGTTATTATAGCGGCATTTCAGGTGCTGAATATTTCAGCCATTTCAGATCCTGCGATTCGTATGCTGGATAAAATCTTTGCTTTTATCCCCAATATTTTTGTTGCGCTTACTATTATTATAGTCGGTACATTTATAGCGAAAATATCCGGCAAATTATTAGAAAAAATTCTTTCCGGCGTCGGATTGGATGCCCTCACGCAAAGAATTGTTTCTGAGGATTCCAAACTGGGCAGATTCTCACTTTCTCTCGTAATAGGAGAAATTGTGCGTTATATCATCGTACTCCTGTTTGTTATCGAGGCCTTAAATGTTCTCAATTTAGAAATATTGCAGTTGGTTGGCCAAACAATTATAGCCTATTTACCATTCGTTATCGGCGCGATTATTATTATGGGCGTTGCTCTTTTCTGCGCCACCAAAGTTGAAAGTTTTATACAGGATAAATTTTCCCATGCACACGTTTCTGCTCTTATTGCGAAATACGTGATTATCATAGTGGCAGTATTCATGATTTTTAGCCACTTGGGTATCGCTCCTTCCATTGTCAATGCCGCCTTTATCATGATACTGGGCGCCATCGCTGTGGCCTTTGCGCTGGCCTTCGGTATCGGCGGACGTGAGTTTGCCGCCAATACTTTAAAGCAGCTTGAAAAAAAGAAGAACGATCTAAAAGATGAATAATACCTTTCTGGGGCTCCAGAAGGTAGAAACGGCGGAAAGCCTTGAGAAATCAAGGCTTTCCGTGAATTGTAATTGTTTTGCATGGAGGGAGTAATTCAATGCAAAAGGGAAAAAGCATTAAAAACGTCAAAAAGCATGCTGAGGCAATTAAAGGACCTCAACGGATATGGGCAAAAATCATGCAACATTTTGCACAGTAACCTGGCTATGGCAGATAATATTTAACCTTTAGGGGCGTAATTAAAATTTACGTCCCTTTATTTCCGTCAGAAGTTCCGCCTTAAAGCCCTGGAAATCCATCGCGCCCTTATCGCCCTCACCGCGCTTTCTTAAGGCTACCATGCCGTTTTCCATTTCTTTGTCGCCCACCACGAGCATGTAGGGGACTTTCTCCAATTGGGCTTCACGGATTTTATAGCCGATTTTCTCGCTGCGCGCATCTACCTCCACCCGGATACCGGCGTTGAACAACTCCTGATATAATTCTCGTGCATACTCGGCCTGACGCTCGGTAATCGGCAGTATCTTCACCTGCACCGGGGCCAGCCAGGCCGGAAACGCGCCGGCGAAGTGCTCCGTCAGAATACCGATGAAGCGTTCCATGCTGCCAAAGGCCACGCGGTGAATCATAACCGGGCGGTGCTTTTGCCCGTCTTCTCCCACGTAAGTCAAATCAAACCGCTCCGGCATCTGGGAGTCCAGCTGAATGGTGCCGCACTGCCAGGTCCGTCCGATGGAATCCCTTAAATGAAAGTCGATTTTCGGCCCATAGAAAGCGCCGTCGCCGGGGTTGATTTTATAGGCCATGCCTTTTTCGATTAAAGCTTGCTCCAGCCATTGGGTGGTCTTTTCCCACTGTTCTTCCGTGCCGATATGCTTTTCCGGCATGGTGGAAAGTTCCACATGGTAGTCAAAGCCAAAGAGGCCGTACAGCGAATCGATCAAGTCGATAACGCCTTTGATTTCAGCAATGGTCTGCTCTTCCGTCATAAAGATATGCGCGTCATCCTGGGTGAAGCAGCGCACCCGCATCAGGCCGTGCAGCGCGCCGGAAAGTTCGTGGCGGTGCACCAGACCCAGCTCGGCCGTACGAAGCGGCAAGTCGCGGTAGCTGTGCATTTCTGAAGCGTAGACCAGCATCGCACCCGGACAGTTCATCGGTTTGATGGCGTAATCCAGCTCATCTATGACCGTGGTATACATGTTTTCCCGGTAATTATACCAGTGGCCGGAGCGCTCCCAGAGGCTGCGGTCCAGGATGATGGGGGTTTTGATTTCCTGATATCCCCACTGACGGTGCAGCTCACGCCAGTATGTTTCCAGCTCGTTTCTGACGGCCATGCCCTTGGGCAGGAAAAACGGGAAACCGGGACCTTCATCCATAATCTCAAAGAGCCGCAGTTCCTTGCCCAGCTTGCGGTGGTCGCGGCGCTTGGCTTCCTCTATGCGGGCCAGATATTCATCCAAATCAGCTTTTTTAGGAAAAGAGGTGCCATAAATCCGCTGCAGCATTTTGTTTTTCTCGCTGCCGCGCCAGTAGGCGCCGGCCAGGTTCATCAGCTTAATCGCCTTGACTTTGCCCGTGCTGGGCAGGTGCGGACCCGCACACAAATCCACGAAATCCCCCTGCTCATACAGGGAAATGGCCGCGTCTGGCGGCAGGTCGTTAATCAGCTCGACCTTATAGTTTTCACCCCGGCCGGCAAAGAACTGGATCGCTTCTTCCCGCGGCAGCGTCCTTCTCTTTAAGGAAATATCTTCGGCGATGATTTTTTCCATTTCCTTTTCGATTTTCTGCAAATCTTCCGGCGTAAAGGTGTGCTCCGAATCGAAATCATAATAGAAGCCGTCGGCTATAGCCGGACCGATGCCCAGCTTTGTGCCGGGATAAAGCCTTTGCACCGCCTGAGCCATGATATGCGAGGAAGTATGTCGAAAGGCGTTCTTACCTTCAGGCTCCTCAAAGGAAGTGACCAGCTCCAGCGAGACGTCCTCATTTAAGGGACAGGCCAGATCCGTCACTACGTCATTTACCTTGGCCACCAAGGCGTTTTTGGCCAGCCCTTTGCTGATATCCCCGGCGACCTCGCCAACCGTAGTGCCCTTCTGATATTCACGGACTGAGCCGTCTTTTAATGTAACTTTAACCATTTTTCAAAACCTCCAGGATTAAAATACTTATATCTAAGGTTTAAATAAAAAACTCCCGTCCGCGAAGGGACGCGAGTTATGCGCGTGGTTCCACCCTTTTTCAAAGACCGCCGGTTTGTCTGCAGTATAGATGCGGTCTTATCTTTGGTTTTCCGTTAACGCCGGATTACGTCCGCCTTTGCTTCTTATTTCGGAAGCGCCCGGGTGGTCTTTTCTTAGTCTGCCAAACGGCGCTTTCAGCCTAAAGGCGCCGTCTCTCTGGATGGAGATACTGTAAAAAAGTTGTCCCGTGCGAGGCAATGAACTCTTGTGTTTACTGATGTTAAAACAATTATAGAAAATAATTTTTCTGCTGTCAACATCTGTCCAAATCTGCTATTCTTCGTATTCATCCAAAAAAGAATGGGACTGCCCTTCCTTTTTCCAGCCCAGCACACAATCCAGCTGGACATTATGCGCCGCGCGGAAGATGGACTTCTCTACCTCATGGAACTCTTTCCCCAGTTCCTTGATCAGCCGCTTGACGTCATAGCGTTTATTGGCCGTCTTTTTGGCCGCAACCATGCAGGCGCAATTCAAGGGCCAGATACCGCTCTCTTGGGTAAAGCGGGCGATGTTTTCCTCACGAATATGGTACAGGGGCCGGATTAACTCCAGGCCGGGGAAATTCTTGGATTTCAGCTTAGGCATCATTGCCTTGAAACTCCCGGCGCATAACAAATTCAATAGGGTTGTCTCAATGGCGTCGTCAAAATGATGCCCCAAGGCCAGCTTATTGCAGCCCAGTTCCTGCGTCTTGGCATAGAGCGCTCCCCGGCGCATTTTGGCGCACATGTAGCAGGGATAATCGCCGGCGATTTTGTCCGCTATCTGGAAAATCTGCGACTCGAACATCCGGATGGGTATCTGCAGATACGCGCAATTTTGCCGCAGCAGCTCTTTGATCTGCGGGTGATACCCCGGGTCCATGGCGATGTATTCAGCCTCGAAGCGGACCGGACCATGGCGCTGCAGTTCCTGCACCAGCTTGGCCAGCAGCATGCTGTCCTTGCCGCCGGAAACGCCCACCGCTACCTTATCGCCTTCGTTAATCAGCCTGTATTCCTTTATTGCCTGGATAAATTTGGACCAAAGCGGGCGCCGGTATTTCTTGATCAGACTTCGTTCAATTTCTGCCGGGGATTTGCGCTCGCTGAAGGGGACCAGGATATCACAGCCGTTGCCGGCCAAGTTGTTCAAAATGATACACCTCCCGCTATTCGGCAATATTATACCATACTAAAGATGAAATCCGGTTCGCAAACGTTATTCCCGCTTTGCCGCTGAGAAATTCCTGTGTTAATCTATAGGTAGACGTATTTGCATCATTGGAGGAATACTCAATGAAACCTACGATCGCTATTTTAAGTTATCACCGGTTAACATCATTAATTAACTCCATGGCCGAACGGTATTCTCAAACAGTAAATCTGGTAGTTATAGATACCCTTTTAGAAACCGTTCTAGCTGAAACCTTAAAAATGGAGCAAAATAAAGAAGCTGACGTCTTTGTTTCCGCGGGGGCCACGGCCCGGCTCTTATCCCGGCACCTGCAGAGTCCCTTCCTGGAAATTCAGGTTACAGGCTTCGATATACTCCTGGCTTTAAAAAAAGCCCGGGAATATTCCGAAAAAATAGCTGTGATAACCTATCAAAACAAATTCCCCTGCCTGGAAGAGGTTGCTACTATGCTTCCTTTTCCTGTGCGGGAAGTAACTTTTACTAAAATGGAGGACTTGGACAGGACTTTAGATGATTTGCATAAAGAAGGCATTCAAACCGTAGTCGGCTCCAGCTTAATTATAGAAAGAGCCCAGTTAAGAGGCATGAGCAGCGTCTTTATTTATTCCAGAGAAAGCATTACCTTAACCCTTGACGCAGCGGTAAAAGTAGCTCTCTCCAAAAAAATCGAGTCGGAAAAAGCCGAGCGTTTTCGGTTGATTATCGACTTTGCTTATAATGGAATCATTGCCACGGACCAGCGGGGCAACATCACCGTCTTTAATCCGGCTGCGGAAAAAATAATGGGCATCCCTAAAGAGAAAGTTTTGGGCCAACCGGCTCAGGATACTATCCCCAATACAAAACTAAATCGCATCCTGAAAAATGGCAAGCCGGAATACAATCAGCTGCAGGCGATCGGTGAGATAAGTATCTTAACAAATCGCTTGCCAATTATTATTAATGGGGAAACCATGGGCGCCATCGCTACTTTTCAAGATATCGGGTCAATCCAAAAGGCGGAAGAAACGATTCGTCAAAGGCTGAACGAAAAAGGCTTCCTGGCTAAATCCCATTTCCAGACTATTTTTGGCAACAGTGACTCCTTGCAGAAGGTCAAACGCGAAGCTTCACTATATGCAAAAACAGATTCGATTATTCTGATTATGGGAGAATCCGGCACCGGGAAAGAACTTTTTGCCCAAGGCATCCATAATGCCAGTCTGCGGGCCAAACATCCCTTTGTTGCTGTGAATTGTGCGGCTCTGCCGGAAAACCTTCTGGAAAGCGAGCTTTTCGGCTATGAGGAAGGCGCTTTTACCGGAGCCAGAAAAGGGGGGAAGCCCGGTCTTTTTGAGCTGGCTCATGGCGGGACCCTATTTCTCGATGAAATCGGTGAAATTTCTCAACGTTTGCAATCCAGACTGCTGCGGGTCTTGGAAGAACGGGAAGTCATGCGCATTGGAGCCGACAAAATTATCTCCGTGAATATCCGAATCATCGCCGCAACCAATAAAAAATTATGGGAACTGGTAGAGCGGGGAGAATTCAGAGAGGACTTATACTACCGGCTCAATGTTTTTGAGCTGCACCTTCCTCCACTTCGGGAACGGGGTGAGGATGCGGTCAAACTGGGAATTTATTTTCTGTCTAATCTCCGGCCAAATTTAACTGAAAAAGAAAAGACCCACATTTTCAGCCACCCCCTCTTTCGCTCTTATCATTGGCCGGGTAATATCCGGGAGCTAAAAAATGTCATTGAAAGAATCGCCGTTCTTTATAATCAAGATAGCAGCCTGGATGAATTGTTTGCCTCTGTACTGCATAATAACAACGTCCTTAAGCCCATCAATCCCGAGAAAAAAGAGATTCTTAAAGTGTTGAATGAAGCCCGGGGCAATAAGGCGGAAGCGGCCAGACGCTTAGGCATCAGCCGGACCAGTCTCTGGCGCAAGCTGCAATCCTGAAAAAAACGACTCATCAGTAACGCTTTGGAACGCTTTGGAACTAACGCGAACGCTTTGGAACGCTTTCCCCGAGGGGCGTTTTCTGTCCAATGACAGAAAACGCCTTTTTACTGCCTGTTTCGGTAAATGGCATGGTTTTTGCAGTATATCTTATTGACTAAGAAAGGAGGTGTCAAAAATGGGAATGACCTTAACAGAAAAAATATTGGCCGCCAAAAGTGGCGAGAAAAAAGTGGAACCCGGTCAAATTGTTGTTTCTAAGCTGGACGGCATTTTAGCCAATGACATTACCGCCGCCTTAGCCATTCCGGAAATGAAAAAAATGGGCTATGACAAAGCATTCGACCCTGAAAAAGTGTTCTTCGTCATGGACCATTTTGTTCCCCATCCGGATGTTAAAGCTGCGCAGCAAAGCAAGGTCTGTCGGGATTTCGCCCGTCATACCGGCTTAAAGTATTTTTATGATGTAGGAAACATGGGCATTGAGCACGTTCTGCTTCCGGAAAAAGGGCATGTTTTACCGGGGGATGTACTAATCGGCGGTGATTCCCATACCTGCACGTACGGCGCCCTGGGCGCTTTCTCCACCGGGGTGGGGAGTACGGACCTGGCGGCGGGTCTGGCCAAAGGCGAACTGTGGATGCGGGTACCGCCCAGCATCAAATTTATTTACGAAGGGAAACTCCCCCCTTACGTCTCCGGCAAGGACCTGATTCTTTACACCATTGGCCAAATCGGAGTGGACGGCGCCTTATATAAAGCCATGGAGTTTACCGGCCCGGCCATCGACCTCCTGCCAATGGACGGACGTTTTACCATGTGCAATATGGCCATTGAAGCGGGGGCTAAAAACGGGATTATTGCGCCCGACCAAATTACCGAGGATTATGTAAAATCCCGGGCAGCCAGAACTTATGAGATGTACCAAAGCGATAAAGACGCCAAGTATGAAAACACTATAAAATTTGATGTTTCTAAGCTTGAACCTCAGGTTGCGGCCCCACATTTGCCTTCCAATACCAAAGGCATAAGCGAAGTAGCCGGGATAGCAATTGATCAGGTTATCCTGGGTTCCTGTACCAATGGACGCATCAGTGATTTACGGGTTGCCGCCGCCCTCCTGAAACAGCAAAAAGTTCACCCCTATGTCCGCTTAATTGTAATTCCCGGGTCCCAGGAGGTATATACCCAAGCCCTGCATGAAGGCTTGCTCGATATCTTCCTGACTGCCGGCGCCGCAATATCCACGCCCACCTGTGGCCCTTGCTTTGGCGGCCATATGGGGATCCTCGCCGAAGGAGAAGCCTGCCTGTCTACAACCAACCGTAATTTTGTCGGCAGGATGGGGCATCCTCAATCCGAGGTGTATTTGGCCGGTCCTGCTGTAGCGGCGGCCACAGCGATCAAAGGAAAAATAGCCGCCCCGGAGGAGGTGCAATAATGGCAGGAAAAGCCTTTGTTTTCAGCGACAACATCGATACGGACCTAATGGTGCCCGGTAAATACCTTACGCTCTCCAAGCCGGAAGAATTGGCCAAGGTTTGCATGGCCGGAATTGCAGAAAATTTTGCCGCCCAAATCAGCCCGGGAGACGTCTTTGTCGCGGGCAGCAATTTTGGCTGCGGCAGTTCCCGGGAACATGCCCCTATCAGTATCAAAGCGGCTGGAGTGAACTGTGTTATCGCGGCGAGTTTTGCCCGGATCTTTTACCGTAATTCAATCAATATCGGTCTGCCTGTATTGGAATCACCTGCTGCTGTTAAGTCGATCGGAGAAGGAGATGAGATTTCGGTAGATTTTGAAAATGGCCAAATTTTTAATCATACTAAAAGTCAAACGTACGCCTTTAAGCCTTTCCCGGAATATATCCTGGAAATCTTCAAGGCAGGCGGACTAGTAAGCTATATAAAAAATCAAGCTAATCTAGGAGGTAATTAACATGGCAAACAAGAAACTTCGGGAAATGCTTAATAAACCGGGTATTATTCTGGCCCCTGGGGCATTTGACGCCTGGTCAGCCAGGCTGGTCGAACAAGCCGGTTTTCCGGCGGTTTATATGACGGGATATGGCGCTTCTGCAAGCGTCCTGGGGGCTCCGGATATCGGCTTAATAACACTGACGGAAATGGCTGCCCATGCTACGAATATGGCTGCCGCAGTTGATATCCCCTTGATTGCTGACGCTGATACCGGATATGGCGGAGTTCTTAATGTGATCCGCACCGTCCAGGAATATGAGCGGGGCGGAATTGCCGCTGTGCAGTTGGAAGACCAGGTTCTGCCTAAAAGATGCGGACATATGGAAGGAAAAGAACTGGTCGCAAAGAAGGAAATGGTTTCAAAGGTTAAGGCTGCCGTTCATGCCCGGAAGTCTGAGGACCTGATCATTATTGCCAGAACGGACGCCCGGGCTGTGAATGGTTTTGACGATGCTATGGACCGGGCTTTGTCCTACCGGGATGCAGGCGCCGATATCATCTTCTTTGAAGCGCCCCAATCCGTAGAAGAAATGAAGAAAGTAGCCGCTTCGATTAAAGCCCCTCTTTTAGCGAATATGGTTGAAGCCGGTAAAACGCCTTTTCTTACTTCTGCTGAGTTAGAGCAAATTGGTTATAAGCTGGTTATCTATCCCGCTTCAACGCTCTATGCTGCTACCAAATCAATGATGAGTGTGCTCCAGGTGCTGAAGGGTACCGATAGTACCGAGGAATACGCAGAGCAAATGGTCGGTTTCAACGAGTTTTTTAAGCTGGTCGGTGTAGAAAAGGCGCGTAATCTGGAAAAGTCTTTTGTTTAATCTATAATTGAACTAATCCCAAATTTATAAGGAGGGACCTTGATGTTAAAGAAAAGTTTGGTTGTTTTTCTGTGTTTGGCTCTTCTGCTGGGAACCTTAGCCGGTTGCAGCGGCCAGGAAAAACCTGCTCCTTCCGGCGATGGCCCCAAGAAAGACCCGTATCACATCACTTTTACCGCTGGACGGCCCGGTGATACCTGGTATGTCCTGTCCCACGCCCTTTCCACTTTTATTAACGAGCGCTCCGATTGGGTCACTGCCGATGTGCAAACGACCGCCGGCGTTACCGACAATACCCGAGCCATTATGGGAGATGAAAAACTATTCGGCACTACTGTAAACGTCACCATGCTCCCGGGCGCTACCGTTTGGGGCGAAGGTAAATATATGCCTTTGCAAATCGGGATGCTCTGTATGCTCAATGAAACCTTTGTTACCTTAAACCCCAATATCAAGACGATCGCCGATATGTCCGGCAAGACCATCTCTGTCCCCAGAGACGTTCCCGACGGCTATTCCTGGATCTTCCGCAATATGCTTGATCTAGGCGGGGCTAAGAACTATAAGCTCCTCCACGGCGGTACCGGCGACAGACTAAGCGCCTTGCAGGACGGCGCGGCCGAAGTAGGCGTTTTGCCCTTTGATTTCTATTATCCTAATACCTATGCACAAAGTTCCCAACTGATGGAGTTTTCAGCCAGAGGCACCCTCTATTATCCTAACCAGGGTAACATCGCTCAAAATATCGATATCATCACCCAGGCCTGTATTACAGATCCCTTTGTCGGAGAAGGCGCTCTGCCTCCCCTCGGTATGGTAGCTCCCCCCAAAGCCATGGGTGAAACCCAGACCGATGAAATGGCCTTCGTCAGTACCCCTGTATACTGGTCGGCAGGTAAAGAAATGCCCGAGGATGTAGTCTATGAAATTACCCGCATCCTTTATGAAACTGCGGAAAAGGGCGAGTTTGAACCCTTCCATTCCATGGGCAAGGGTATCACGCCCGAGTTCCTGACCATGTCCTTCTGGGATGATCCCGCAGAACGGGAAGCCATGTTTCACCCCGGCGCCCTTAAATTTTATAAAGAAAAAGGGTTGGAACTAAAGACTTTTTTGGAATAATCAATTTGGCGTAATCAACACAAAAGAGGTTACGGGCAGTTTAAGCTACGCTGCCCGTAATCCCTAACTTACTCTGTGTAATAAGGAGGGATGCCTACATGGAAGAAAGCGTTGCTTTAGAAAATAACATGAAGAATACCAAATTCGCCAAATGGGTCGATCTTATTTTCTATATACTGGTTTTTGCCTTTATTCTTTACCAATTGTACTATATCCGGACTATCCCCTATGAACCGACCATTCACGCCATTGTCCACCTGGGCTTTGCTCTGGCTTTATGCGCCTGGTCAAAACTACGTGCGACTCCTCCTACCGCGGCAAAATTAACGCCAATTTTTATAATTCTCATTGGCTCAATTGTCGTCACAGCTTACTTCTTTTTTGGTTATAGATCTATTCTGGCCAATCCCAGCTTCCCCCCCTTTCTAGCCTTAGTCTTTGGCGTTATGGCGGCGGTGCTGGCCATGGCTGTGGTGCGCTGGGCTTACGGCTGGCTGTTTCCCATCTTCTCCCTGATTGCTTTTCTCTATATCCTTTATGGGAAGTATATACCGGGCATGCTTAAAGCCAGTTCCGCCTCCTTGCAGCGGGCGATTACCCTGTTAGTGGCTGACGTAACATCTCCCTTCGGCCTTTACGGAAATCTTCTGGCTCTCTCCGCCAATTATCTTTTTCTTTTTATTATTTTTGGCTCAGTGCTTCATGCTTTCGGGGGATTGCGGTTCATTATGCAATTGGGCAATCTCGTCGCCGCCAAACTGAAAAGCGGTCCCGCCGCTCTTGCTGTTATCAGCAGCGCCCTGATGGGTTCCATAACAGGCAGCACCGTGGCAAATATTACTATTACCGGAGCCTTTACCATCCCTATGATGAAAAAGGCCGGATACAAACCGGCCCACGCCGCCGCTATCGAGGCCGCTTCCTCCAACGGCGGACAATTCCTCCCGCCAATTATGGGCGCTACGGTTTTTGTCATGGCATCCTATACCGGCATTCCCTATCTGAATATCGCTGCAGCCGCTTTGATTTCCGCTGTGGTCTATTATTTCATGCTCCTTATATATGCCGAATTGAATGCCCGGAAGCTGAATCTTACCCATATTCCTGTGGAGATGAACTATAAAGCGCTCCTGCTTGACGCTCCTCTTTTTATCGTCCCCCTGGGTTTACTGGTAGTTATGCTGATGAAAGGATTTTCCTTGATGTCGGTTATTTTCTGGAGTATCGTTACCGTTGTCGTCCTGGGCTTAATTTCCGGGTTAAGGAAAGACGCCAGGATTAACTGGAACGAGGTTAAAGAGAAATTTGCCGACGGGGCCGTTACCGGCGCTAACGTAGCCGTGCTCCTGGCAGTTATAGGGATTCCCGTAGCGGCCATCGAGGTAACGGGACTCACTTTAAAGCTCAGCGTCTTATTCGGGAACCTGGCCGGCGACAGCATATTGCTCCTTCTCATCTTTACGATGATTACCTCCATCTTATTGGGTACCGCGGTACCCACGCCGGCAGCTTATGTTATCGTCGCTACTGTTTTGTCTCCCATCCTCATTAAAAATGGCGTACCCAAAATGCAAGCGCACTTGTTCCCCATGTTCTACGCCTTTCTTTCCCACCTTACGCCGCCGGTGGGAATCGGCCTCCTGGTGGCCTGTAAGATGGCCGGAAGCAAATATATAGAGGGCGCCATCGAAGTTTGGAAGGCCGCTTTCCCGTCCGTGCTGCTCCCCTTCTTCTTCGTCTATTGTCCGTCTATTCTCCTGCAATACGATAAACCTATCGAAGTTTTCTGGGGTACACTCTGTATAACCCTAGCCTTCTTCACCCTGGCCATTCTTTTCCATCGGGAATGGAAGCAAAAGCTGAATGTGCCGGAAGGCTTATTAATGACTGTAGCTAGTCTCTTTTCCCTCTACTATATCTTCTTCAATAAAAATGCCCTTTGGGTTATTGCCGCCCTGGTTCTCTGTATTGTGCCCCTGGTTATTAATATGAAGCGTCCGGCGTCTATAAGCCAGACCATTGTTTAACAATCTCTCCTCCTCTATTTTTATAAGAGGGTGTATCGCCAAGTGTTAAATTCACTATCGGGCGATATGCCCTCTTATTTTATATCGTTTCTGAAACATAGGAACGGCTCTTCTGCATGAATGCGCAACAGAGCCGTTCCTGTGTGTAAAAATGGAGGATGAGGGGAGGTTTTATCAATTATGAGGCGTTAGCAGTTTATCTAAATGCTTACGGGTATTCCATTAAGTCTAACAGTTTATCTTAATGCTATCGGGAAGGGCTCCGCGGTCTTATCAGAGGTAAAGATTATCATAATGCTTACGGGAGTGGCTCTGTGGTCTTATCAGAGGTAAAGATTATCATAATGCTTACGGGAGTGGCTCTGTGGTCTTATCAGAGGTTTACATATTTTTTCTCCAGGTCCGCCAGAATGGGCAGGCCGATGGAATCATTATAGCCCTTAAAGCTTTCCAGTTTATGCAGAATATTTACGGAAGTCCCTTCGCGTTTGAGATCAGCCAGGACTTCTTTCATGGCTTTCATCGCGGCAAAAACGGTGATGCAAGGATAGATGGCAATCTTGAAACCGAGCTGCTGCAGCTCTTTATCTGTGAGGATAGGAGTTTTGCCGCCTTCCGTCATGTTAACAAGCAAGGGAACCTTGATTTCTGAAGCAATGGTCTTTAATTCCTCGATGGAATGGGGGGCATCTACAAAGATAATATCAGCGCCGGCATTCGCATAGGCCTTGGCTCTCTTTAAGGCTTCTTCCAAACCATGCGGCGCTCTGGCGTCGGTACGGGCAATAATCAGGGCTTCTTTTCTGGTATTGGCAGCCATTTCAATCTTCTTGGCATGCTCCTCTAAGGGGATAACGACTTTACCTTCCATATGTCCGCATCTTTTGGGGAAGACCTGGTCTTCCAGCTGGATAGCGGCCACGCCGGCTGTTTCATATTCTCTGACGGTTCTTCTCACATTCAGCGGATTGCCATACCCTGTATCCGCATCCGCAATCATCGGGATATCCATCACAGCCGCCAGGTTTTTAGCATGGGTGGCCATTTCTGTCATGGTCATCATGCCATAATCCGGCTCGCCTAAAACGGAACCGGCTACGCCGAACCCCGTCATATAAGCGCAGGAAAAACCTGCTTCCTGCACAAGTCTGGCCGAGACCCCGTCATATACACCGGCAGCAATAATTAAATCCGGCTTAGCCAGCAGCTCTTTTAATTTTTGTGGGTTTGACTTTGTCATGATCCAACCTCCATATTGTATTTTATTATTCTTATACTTATTTACAAGCAAATATCATGCCAAGATAATAAACCCTGAAAAATAGAGAAAAACCTTATATTTTCGTCAAAATAATGTTACACTATCTTTAACACAATACAACATGATTTAACATGTGTAAAATATCATTTTCTTTTTCATATCTGTGTTAAAGTGAGGCGAGCGTCATGCGTCCCCAGGTTTGCGTCGTAAGCGTCGGCAGGCTGAGTAAAGTAATCATGGACCAGGTTAAAGACATGAATCCGCCTGTGGATTTTATTCTCTATGAAGTTCTGATGAACAAAGACATTATTCTCCCGAAAGAACTGGAGAATGTGGATGTCTTTCTATCCAGCGGCTATAACGCGAAAATCCTGAAACAAATAACAGACAAGCCGGTTATCAATATCAATATCAGTACTTACGATATTTTGATGGCTTTAAGCGAATCTTCCCAGTTTGACGAAAAACCCGTTGTACTGATTTATGAGAATGATTTTTCCAAATTAAACAGAATACGCAATATTTTAAAAATAGAAATCATCCAAGACAGCTATACACAGCTTGAAAATGTGGAGCAAATGATTATGCAGCATAAACAAGCCGGCCGCAAGTCCGTTATCGGCAGCGGTATGGTCTGCTCTCTGGCCGAGAAGCACAATATGATCGGTACCTTCGTCTTTCCTCAGGAATCCATCCGTACCTTCATTCAGATCGCCGCGGATATGGCGGCCACCATCCGCAAAGAAGTCCGGGACAAAAAGCAACTATCCAGCGTCATTAATTATTCCAACCGCGGGATCGTCTTTACCGACCACACCGGAAAAATCTTTGTCTGTAATCCTCTGGCCGCCACCTTTTTTCAAGACAAGCCCGATAACATCATTGGCCGCAAAATCCAGTCGTTCTTCCCGGATAACGAACTCAAGGATATCACCAAGATAACGGAAACGGAAATTAATATCATGGCCCATATCAACGGGCGAGACTATGTGGTCAACGTTATCCCCATCTTTCACAAAGAGGAACTGGTCAATATCCTCCTTTATATCGACGACATTCACTTCATTCAAAAAACCGACCAGCATATCCGGGAAAATCTCCCGCGTGAAGGGTTTATCGCCAAGCATACTTTTGATAACTATAATTCGGCCAGCCCGAGCTTTAAAGCGCTTATTTCCACCGCCAAGAAGTTTGCCCTTAATGACGAAAGCATCGTGATCTCGGGAGAAACCGGTACCGGTAAAGAAGTTTTGGCACAATCCATTCATAACTTTTCCAATCGTTCCAAGGGCGCTTTTGTCCCTGTGAACTGTTCGGCTATTAGCCCCAATCTGCTGGAGAGCGAATTGTTCGGTTATGATGAAGGGGCTTTTACCGGCGCGAAAAAAGGCGGCAAGAAAGGCCTCTTCGAAATGGCGCACCTGGGTACCGTCTTCCTGGATGAAATCGGCGAGCTGGATTTATCCCTGCAAACCAAACTCCTCCGGGTTATTCAGGAAAAAGAAGTCATGCATGTGGGCGGCTCGAAAATGATTCCCTTTGATACGCGCATCATTGCCGCCACCAATAAGAACTTATGGGATTTGGTACAGAAAAAAGAATTCAGGGAAGATTTATACTACCGGCTGAACGTGCTGGAAATCAATCTGATTCCGTTAAAAGAACATAAAGAAGATATTTACATCCTCTTTAAGAATTTTTTAGCGGAACGGGCGCCCCAGATCCTATCCTTGCTGGAACCCATTTCCGCGGAAATTGACGCGCTGTTGCGCTCCTATAAATGGCCGGGCAACGTACGGGAACTCGAAAACTTCACAAAATTATTTATCGCCTCGCTGGAGCCGAAAAATAAACTGACCGATGTTTACCGATTATTAAACGACCTGCTGCAAAAGAAACTGCTGAAGCTTAATCCGGGACCGTTGCCCAACAACCTGAGCAAACCCGCAATCAGTCCGGTCCTCTCCCTCTATCATGATAAGGAAATGCAAAAGATTATAGAAATATTGGACCTGACCAAAGGAAATCAATCCGAAGCGGCTAAAATACTGGGGATGAGCCGGGTCACCCTTTGGCGGAAACTGAAGAATTATCAGCCTGAAGATTAAAGGCGGAACTCTTACCAGAACGGTAAGGGTTCCGCCGCAACATTTACCTGCTTATATCCCTGAGTTATTAAGCACTGCTACTTAATTAACAGATTTGGCAGGAAGGTAACTACCTGCGGGAAGACCATCATCACGATCATTGCCAGAATAGCCAGCGTCATATAAATCCAGAGATGTTTATTCATCGTCACATCCAGCGGCTCATTGGCTAAACTGGCTGCCACGTTCAGGTTTAAGCCAACCGGCGGTGTAATCATACCGATCCCTAAGTTGACAACCATAATCACGCCAAAGGCCACCGAATCAATGCCGTATGGCCCCAGAGAAGGCGCCAGGATGGGGGCCATAATGGTAATCGCCGGCGCCGCGTCCATGAAGGTGCCGAAGATAATCAAAAGGATATTGGCCAGGAACATAAAGACCACCGGGCTTTCCGAAATACTGATCATCGCTTGTGAAACCATCATCGGAATCTGCTCACGGGTCATGATAAAGCCGACGATGGTAGCGCCCGCCACGATCATCATCAGGACGGAAGAGTTAACGACAGCATCCTTCATAATCTCATAAAAAGTTTTAAAATTAATTTCCCGGTACACAAAGACGCCGATAATCAAACCGTATAACACCGCAACAGCGGCGGCTTCTGTGGTGGTGAAGACACCGCTGTAAATGCCTCCCAAAATAATGATCGGCATCAGGAGCGCCAGAATGGACTTTTTAAAACTATCCCAGGTATTTCGCAAAGTAAAGGGCGTCTGTTTAACCTTAACTTTTTTACCGTAATAGATACAATAAATGCCTTGGGCGATAATCAGCATCATCGCCGGAATAAAGCCGCCCATGAACAGTTCGCTTACCGAGGTGTTGGCGGCCAGGCCATAGAGTACCAGCGGAATGCTGGGCGGAACGATGATACCCAGATAACCGGCGCTGGCTACGGTAGCCAGGGTAAAATACTTGTCATAACCTGCGGCCAGCATAGCCGGGACCATGATGGAGCCGATAGCCGCCACGGTGGCCACGGAGGAACCACTAATAGCGCCGAAGAATCCGGAGGCCAAAAAAGTGACGATCGCCAGCCCCCCCGGCAGCCAGCCCACCACCGCGTCAGCCAGGTCAACCAGCCGTTTGGAAACGCCGCCTTTGGAGAGCAGTGAACCGGCAATCATGAAAAAGGGAATCGCCATCAGGGAATAGGAATCTATGGAAGTGAACAGCCGTTGTGCCAGAACAAACATAGGAATATCGCCCACGACGAAGAAAGGCACAATGCAGCCAATTAAGAGGCAGACAAAAATGGGCATGCCCATAAATAAAGTTATAAAGAAAACGATTGCCATAATCAAAGACATCATAATACGCCGGCCTCCTTCCCTTCGGTTGCTTCAAGCTCTTTTTTAATAAAGATTCTATAAAAAAGGACCAGGTTTTCGAGAACGGCCAGCACAAATCCTAAAAACAGCAGAAAATATATCAGCGCCATCGGAGCTTTTAAGGAAGGCGAGGTTTGTCCGAAATACATGGTTGAATAGACAAACTGCATGCATAAAACAGCCATGACCACATAAGTTGCCGAGGTTAAAATGTTGGCAGCGGCGTGAATCATGTTCTGTAACGCTTTAGGGAACATTTTGACGATAGATTCCACACCCTGATGGGAATTATTCCGTACCCCAATGCTGATTCCCAGCATCAGCCCGGCAATCATCAGATAACGGGAGGCTTCTTCCCCCCAGGTGTAGGCGAAAGGCAGGAAATTTGGAGCAAATCTGTACAGGGCGTTCAGCAAGGTAAAAATAGTCATAAAAACAAAACTTAAGATGGAAATAATATCTACCAGCTTGCCGGTTACCTTATGAAAAACGGCAAAAGGGCCGGTTTTTTCGCTTTTGTTTTGCTGTAACGTCGACACTGCTTTCTTCCTCCTTATTGAAATATTATGTCAGTGCCTGTGAGGAAAAGGGAGGCCAACCATGGTTGGCCTCCTTAATTTTACATCCGGAGGTTACTTATAGGAAGCAACAGCGTCAACGTCAGCCCGGCTGATTTTGCTGCCCACGAATTTCGGCCATACTTTTTCTTTCATGACTGCAATAAAGGGTTCCTTATTTTCAATTCTGGTGATTACACAGCCGGAATCTTCCATTTCTTTCAGATATTTTTCTTCAGAGTTCTGAATCAATTCCCGTTCATCTTTCTGAACTTCCAAAGCAG
>JAVEYA010000014.1:0-37434 GCA_034003745.1 Clostridia bacterium | reverse complement strand
ATGTCCCCTTTCGGGGGAGTTACCAAGCAAATATTATCTCTGATACCTGCTCAATTTTCTCCGCCGAAAGTGCACATTTTTATTATGCCGGTGACCAAAACGTCGCGCTCCATGGGAGCGCGTGGATTGAAACTTGGTTCTGCTGGTGCGGGTACTTTTACATGGTCGTCGCGCTCCATAGGAGCGCGCGGATTGAAACCCGCAGCACAAGACCCAGCAGGGGGGGTAAAAAAGTCGCGCTCCGTGGGAGCGCGCGGATTGAAACCTGAGGCTTCGCATGATTTAATATTGTTATTATTGTCGCGCTCCGTGGGAGCGCGTGGATTGAAACATTACAGGATTGATATCATCAGAGGTTATCAAAAGTCGCGCTCCATAGGAGCGCGTGGATTGAAACTCAGGAGTTACTTCAGCTGGTGGAGGGTCGGGGTCGCGCTCCGCAGGAGCGCGTGGATTGAAACCTGGATAAGCGGGAAAAGGAGTCATCTTATGGCGTCGCGCTCCATGGAAGCGCGTGGATTGAAACATATGATTTTCCATTGCTCTTTCTTCGGATGTATGTCGCACCCCCGGGGTGTGTGGATTTGCGGTAAGTACATTCATTTGTTTTCATTCTTTATATGCGTAGTCATACTGCTTACGGATAAGGGTAATACTAAATAAAAAGCATATAAGGTGATGCTAATGAAGATTAAAGACAGAGTGTTCTTGGGGATGGTAGCAGGCTTCTCTGGAAATATTGTTAAAACTATAATTGATGAAATGTCTCTTCGAAAAAAAATATCCCAAAGATCATATAGGGCCACTGCGGCCGGTGTCTGGGTATCCAAAAAAACTGAGGCAACCAACATAAAAGGGCAACTTCTGGGAGCCGTATTTGACTTTGGTATGGCGGGCTTGGGTGGAATTGGAATAGTAAATTGGCTTAGCAGAACAGGTAAAGACTATATCTTACCAAAAGGGATTATCTCAGGGATAACTATTGGCGCAACAATTACAGCATTATTAAGTGTTTCTCCTCAAAATAAAGTCAGACCAAAAGATGCGGTAAATAATCTATCTTATTTATTAGCAAATTGTATTTACGGTATTGTTACTAGCGTTGTAGCTATAAAATTAGGGCATGATTCAGTATTTGATGCGGCCCCTATGAACGACTATTTGGAACCAACGGAACAGACCACAGAAGAACAGCAAAGCAACCTTTAATTCATTCCTTATATTATTGCTGAACAGATTTAAGATAAAAGTCTAAGGACCCCGCTCTAGTAATAAAGCAGGATCTTTTGCCGTATATAAATCGAAGCGATTGGTGGCTATCGCAAATTCAAAAAATATAGTATTATTTTAATTGTTTTATAATCTGCAGATAAAGAAGGAATCGCTGTGCTCATTCTGGCTTTGATTTTGTCCTTTGCCTTGATTCTGTTTCTGGTACATAAAAAAATAAATCTGGGTTTTTCCACCATGGCCGGAGCGTTGCTCTTGGCCTTAATGTCGGGATTGTCTGTGGGTGAGACGGCTCGGATCTTCATAATGGCCTTGCTGGAAAGGGCCACGATTGAACTGGCCGTGGACGTCTTTTTGATTGTGGTTTTCAGCAAGATGATGGAAGACTACGGGGTTTTGGCCAAAATGGTGGATAGCCTGGAGAAGTTGTTCGGCAGCGCGAAGGTGATGCTCTTCATTATCCCCAGCCTCTTGTCAACTTTTACAGTTACCGGAGCAGCGATCGTAGCGGCGCCGGTAATTGATAATCTGGGGGAGAAAGCGGGTTTGAGCAAAGCCCGCCGTGCCGCCATCAATTTATATATCCGGCATGCCTGGTATTTTTTCCTGCCCATCTCCATCAGCCTGCTCTATGCTGCCTATGTGGCGAATATACCGATCAGTAAAATCATTATCGCGCAGCTGCCGGTCACGTTGGCTACTCTGCTAGCGGGTTATCTGGTCTATATCCGGCCGATTAAGACGAACGGGATGGGGATTCAGCCTGAACGCAGTTTGCAGGTAATCCGAAATGTCCTCTTATATGCATCCCCTTTGCTCCTTTGCATTGTGCTCGTTTTCTGGATTCCGCTGTATGCCGCTCTGGTCATAACGAGTATTCTGACTTATTTCTTGAAAGATAATGATAAAAAGCTTTTTGACGTCTTGCTGAAAGGTCCCAACAAGAGCTACAACCTGATTATTGCTGTAGCCGGAGTCATGATCTTTAAGCATGTTATTCAGAATATTCCCCAGATGGAGACTTTGATGCAGCAAGTAACCGGTTTGGGTATTCCCCTTTGGCTGACCGCGGTAATTCTGGCCTCCGCGCTGGGTTTTGTTTCCGGTAATTCGCAGCTGCCGCCGGCAATGCTTTATCCGCTGCTTTTTTCATTGATTCCGCCGGAGCAAACGGTGGCTTACGCTATGTTGATTTATACCACGGGTTTTACCCTATATTATATTTCACCGATTCACCTCTGCCAGGCTTTGACCAATGAATATTTTGAGGTATCTTTACCGGAGTTGTACCGGGAGTATTATATTACGGTCCCGGTCATGTTTTTCTCCGGCATTATTACATATTTTCTATTAATTTAGGAGGGGTAGAAATGTCTGATATGGTGGTCCATGCAATTATTCTGTGTCTTTATTTAGTGATTATGTTGGGTGTCGGAGTGTATTTTTTCAGAAACTCCAAAAGTCAGACCGACTATTTTTTGGGGGGCAGAAATCTGAATGTATGGGTTACCTCCATGAGTGCCCAGGCTTCGGATATGAGCGGCTGGCTCTTGATGGGCCTGCCGGGCACGGCATTTCTGCTGACCAAAAACGCCGGTATGGCCGAGGCCTTTTGGACAGCGCTGGGACTGGCAGTGGGAACGTATTTGAACTGGCTGATTCTGGCCAAAAGGTTAAGGAAATACTCGGAACACAGCAGCAACGCAATCACCCTGCCGACCTATCTTGAAAACAGGTTCAGGGATAAAACACATTTAATCAAAATGATTTCAGCCATCTTTATTATTATCTTTTTCCTGATTTATACCGCTGCTCAGTTTTCAGCCGGGGCTAAGCTTTTCAATGCAGTATTTGGACTGGATTACGGCGTTGCGCTTTTAATCGGTGCAGCCGTGATCGTTTCTTACACCTTCCTGGGTGGATTCCTCGCGGTATGCTGGACCGACTTGATTCAAGGCCTGTTAATGTTTTTTGCCATCATCATTTTGCCGATTATCGCGGTGGTCAAGATGGGCGGGGCGAATGAGACTTTCGCTCTGGCCGCCTCAATAGCCGGCCTTCCTGCAGGGTTTGGCTCAGAAGAATGGCTGGGTCTCGGCAGTATGGGTTTGCTTGGCATCATCTCCACCGCCGCCTGGGGGCTGGGTTATTTCGGACAGCCGCATATTCTTTCAAGATTCATGGGTATTAAACATTCCAAGGATATTGCGCCGGCCAGACGGATAGCGACGGTATGGGTGGTATGTACACTGAGCGCGGCGGTACTTTTGGGGGTAATCGGTAAGGCGTATCTTTCCACGGTAGTGACGCCGGATGTGCTGGGCGGCCTGGACGGAGAAAAAGTCTTCATTTATATGGTGCAGAATTTATTAAGCGGCCCGGGCGCCGTGATTATTGCCGGCTTGCTTCTGACGGCCATCCTGGCGGCGATTATGAGCACGGCGGATTCTCAGCTTTTGGTCACCTCATCGGCTGTTTCCGAAGACATTTGTAAAAATATTTTTAAAGGAAAAATAAACGATAAACAACTGGTTTGGATCAGCCGTGTCAGCGTTTTAGCGGTGGCAGTTGTCGCTTTGTTTTTAGCCAGGGACCCCAACAGTTCCGTTTTTGATCTGGTGGCCTATGCCTGGGCCGGATTTGGCGCAGCTTTCGGACCGGCTATCCTGATGTCCCTGTACTGGAAGAGAATGAACTGGCAGGGAACTTTGGCCGGTATTTTATCCGGCGGAGTGATGGTCATCCTCTGGAGAAACGTCATCAAGCCATATTTCAATCTTTACGAAATACTGCCTGCTTTTATCGTCTCCGTCATTTTTATCGTAGCGGTCAGCTTGTTGACGGCGGAACCGGCTAAAGAGATACAGGAAGAATACGATACTTTTATGCAGACAGAAATATAACATGAAACTGCCTATTTTTTAGGATTGCCCTACTGTAAGAATTGTGTCAATATATTTAATAGAATAAAAGCATAGTTAATCGAAGACTATGCTTTATTTTTTAAATATACGGATGATCAGAAAGGCGGATTTGATAAACATGAAAGCTCTCTTGACAGGCAATGAGGCGATCGCCAGAGGAGCCTATGAAGCGGGAGTGAAGGTGGCCGTCGGCTATCCCGGCACACCCAGCACGGAAATACTGGAAAACATTGTGCAATATAAAGAAATTTACGCCCAGTGGTCGCCCAATGAAAAGGTGGCTTTTGAGGTGGCGGCAGGCGCCAGCATATCCGGCGCACGTTCGCTGGCCACCATGAAGCATGTCGGTGTCAATGTGGCGGCGGATCCGCTGTTTACTTTCGCCTATACCGGCGTCAACGGCGGCTTTGTGCTTGTTTCCGCGGACGATCCGGGCATGCACAGTTCACAAAATGAGCAGGATAACCGCCGCTACGGAAAATTCACCAAGATTCCGGTGTTGGAGCCTTCCGACAGCCAGGAAGCCAAGGATTTTACCATAGCCGCTTTTGATTTGAGCGAAACCTTTGATACCCCGGTCATGCTGCGGACGACCACCCGGATAGCGCACTCCCAAGGGATGGTGGAACTGGAAGATTCCCGGCTGAACGTGACCAAAGAGTATGTCAAAAATGCGCCTAAATACGTCATGATTCCGGCGCACGGCCGCCAACGCCATCTGGTGGTGGAAAAAAGGCTGGCTGAACTGAAGACCTGGGCGGAAAGCACTAAGCTCAACCGCATGGAAATCAATGATAAGAAATTCGGTATTATTACGGGCGGCATTTGTTATCAGTATGTTAAAGAAGCTTTTCCGGAAGCCAGCATCTTAAAACTGGGTCTTTCTTATCCCCTGCCGGAAGAAATGATTCGGAAATTCGCAGCGCAGGTGGGAGAGCTCTTCGTGGTGGAGGAGCTGGAGCCGTTCTGGGAAGAAGAAATCAAAATCATGGGAATTAAAGTTAAAGGTAAAATCATTTTCCCGCGGACAGGTGAATTGAGCGCACGGATGATTAAAGGGAGCATCTCTCAGGAGCTGGGATTGGCACAGCCTGAAGAGGGCGGAATTAAAACGAATGACCTGCCGTCATCCCCTCCCCGTCCTCCGGTGCTGTGTCCCGGCTGTCCGCACCGGGCGGTCTTCCATGTGCTGAAGAAATTGAAACTGACCGTAGCCGGGGACATCGGCTGTTATACTTTGGGATGTCTTCCTCCACTGGAAGCCATTGATACGACCATCTGCATGGGCGCCAGCATCGGCGCCGCCCTGGGGATGGAAAAGGGCAATCCGGATTTGGCCGATAAAGTGGTTGCGGTCATCGGCGACTCCACCTTCTTCCATTCCGGCATCACCGGTCTGGTGGATATGGTCTACAATAAATCCCGCGGTACGCTTCTGATATTGGACAACTCGACCACAGCCATGACGGGACATCAGGACCATCCGGCCACCGGCAAGACCTTGATGGCGGAACCCACCGGTATTGTACGGATCGGTGAGCTGGCCCGGGCGCTGGGAGTAAAAAGGGTCGTGGAAATCGATCCCTTTCAACTGGCGGAATTTGAGGCGGTGGTCAAAGCGGAAGTAGCTGCCCCCGAACTTTCGGTGATCATTGCAAAGCGTCCGTGTGCGTTGCTGGAGAAACCAACCGGCTTAAGCGCAAGTATTGATAAGGACAAGTGTATCAATTGCAGGCAGTGTATGGCCATCGGCTGTCCGGCCATCGCCATCCGGGGCGGCAGCGTTGATTTAAATGAAAGTATTTGTACCGGCTGCAATCTCTGCGTGCAAATCTGCAAGGTAAAAGCCATCCGGAAAGCGGGTGAGAATAATGCGTGAGAAAAATATTTTATTAGTCGGCGTAGGCGGACAGGGCGCCATTTTAGCCAGTAAAGTGCTGGCTGAAGTGGCCTTAAAAAGCGGCCTCGATGTGAAAATGTCGGAAATCCACGGCATGGCTCAGCGCGGCGGCAGCGTAGTTACCCATGTGAAAATGAGCGATAAGGTGCATTCTCCCCTCGTGGAAAAAGGCGAGGCTGACGTCATTTTGGCCTTTGAACAGTTGGAAGCCTTACGCTGGTTGGAATACCTGAAGCCCCAGGGTGAGGTGATCGTCAGCCTGCAGGTGATGGAACCGGTGCCGGTTATCCTGGGCAAAGCCGAATACCCCCAGGGTATTGTTGATTTGCTCTATTCCAAGGTGGATCGAGTCACCGCCGTGGACGCGCTGGCTATTGCTACCGAATGCGGCAACGCCAAGGCTTCCAATGTAGTAATGATGGGTGTGTTGGCGCAGAAACTGGGTTTTCCCCAAGAAAGCTGGCTGGCTTCCTTAAAGGAGATCGTGCCGGAAAAGCTGCTGGCGGTAAACTTAAAAGCTTTTGAAAAAGGCTACGTTGTATAACATCCTAAAACTGGGAATAGCCGAATGATAAAAAACGAACATTCCAAAAATGTTCGTTTTTTTCTTGACAACGCGCCTATATTTAATTAATATTAAATTGTAAGTTCGTACTAGACTTGCAGGTGAGCCTTGGCTGGGAAATGAGACAAGTCTCGCCTTTTTTAATTAACGAAGCGAAGCGCTGGATATGGGAGGTAGAGTCGGCTTTGAAAAAAGTGATGATTATTATGGGCAGTGATTCCGACTGGTCCGTCATGAAAAAAGCGGCGCAGACCTTAAGGGAATTTAATGTGGGGTATGAAATTCATGTGGCCTCGGCCCACCGTACGACGGCGCTGGCGTTAAGCCTGGCACAAGGCGCCGCGGACAGAGGGATCGAGGTCATTATTGCAGGCGCCGGCGCGGCCGCCCATTTGCCCGGGGTGCTTGCGGCGGTAACGCCGCTGCCGGTTATCGGCATTCCCATTAATGCGACTGCGCTGCAGGGCGTTGATGCGCTATATGCCATTGTACAGATGCCCTCCGGTATTCCGGTGGCGGCGGTGGCTATTGACGGCGCCAAAAATGCCGCGCTCCTGGCTGTGCAGATGCTGGGAATCAAAGAAAAGGATTTGCGGGACAAGTTTATGGAATATAAAAAAGGTATGGCTGCTGAAGTAGAAGCAAAAAATAAGAAGATACAGGAATTGGACAGCGAGCTGTAAGGGGGATCGGCATGATTGAACGGTATACGATGAAGGAAATCGGCCGGATCTGGACCGAGGAGAACCGCTGGAGCGTCATTTTAGAAATCGAGCTCCTGGCCTCGGAAGCCATGTCTGAGCTGGGTCTGGTGCCCAAGGAGGCGGTTCGCGTTATCCGGGGAAAGGCCGCTTTCGACACTGAACGCATTAAGGAAATCGAAGAAGTAACCCGGCATGATGTGATCGCCTTTTTAACCAATGTAGCGGAGTACGTGGGTGAGGAGGCCAGATATATACACATGGGTATGACCTCTTCAGATGTGTTGGATACGGCTTTATCCGTGCAGATGAAACAGGCCGGCGAGCTTATTCTGGAAAAAATTACCGTATTAAGCCGTGTCTTAAAGGAAAAAGCCGTACAATATAAGGATACCCTGATGATGGGCCGCTCCCACGGCGTCCACGCGGAACCGGTCACCTTCGGTCTGAAAATGGCCCTGTGGTATACGGAAAACGAGCGCAATATCGAGCGGCTGAAAGAAGCGATTAGGACAATCTCCGTGGGAAAAATCTCGGGCGCTGTTGGGACCTTTGCCAATATCCCGCCCCAGGTGGAAGAATACGTTTGCGTAAGGCTGGGGCTGGAACCGGCTTTGGTGGCAACTCAGATTATCCAGCGGGACAGGCACGCCCATTATCTGTCCACCTTGGCGGTGATTGCCAGTTCTCTGGATAAATTCGCTACGGAAATCAGGCATCTGCAGCGGACGGAAGTATTGGAAGCGGAGGAACCTTTCGGCAAAGGCCAGAAAGGGTCGTCCGCTATGCCGCATAAAAAGAATCCGGTGATGTGCGAACGGATTTCCGGTTTGTCCCGGATTATTCGCAGCAATACGCAGACCGCTTTTGAAAATGTGGCGCTGTGGCATGAACGGGACATCAGCCACTCCTCGGCGGAAAGGGTGATTCTTCCGGATTCCACCATCGCGCTCTACTATATCCTCGACCAGATGATTAAAGTTTTAAGCGGGCTCAAGGTCAATACCGACAATATGAAGAATAACGTGGAAAAGACCCTCGGCTTGATCTTTTCCCAGCGGGTAATGCTCTCTCTGGTGGAAAAAGGGATGTCCAAAGAGGAAGCTTACCGGCTGACCCAGCGGAACGCCATGCGGGCCTGGGATGAGCAGAAAGCCTTAAAAGACCTGGTGCTTGCCGACGGGGAGATTATGGCCAAGCTGGCCCCGGCGGAAGTGATAAGCCTCTTTGATTACGGGTATCATTTGAAAAATATTGACTATATCTTGCATAGAGCGGGACTGCTGGAGGGCCCCATAGAGTAAGGCAGTATATGAAAGGAGCGATTTCCCATGGTAAAAGTGCTGGAACAAATTTACGAGGGCAAAGCGAAGAAGGTCTATAAAACGGATGACCCGAATATTTTCAAGGTGCATTACAAGGACGACGCCACCGCTTTCAACGGCTTAAAAAAAGGACAGATTCTGGACAAGGGGCAGTACAACAACCAGATCTCTATCATATTCTTTGAGCTCTTAAGCCAAAAGGGCGTACCCAATCATTTTGTGGCTGCCGACGGGGAAAGAGGGATGCTCGTCAAATCCCTGGAGATTATTCCGGTGGAGGTGGTCGTCCGCAATATTGTCGCCGGCTCGCTCTCCAAACGGCTGGGTCAGCCCGAAGGCGTGAAGTTGTCTTTGCCGATTCTCGAATTCTATTACAAGGACGATGAGCTGGGCGATCCTATGATCAACAACTATCATATTCAGGCGCTGGGGTTGGCTGCGGATGAAGAAATGAAGAAAGTTGAAGAAATGTCTTTAAAAATTAACGGGATATTATTAGAATACTTAAAACCTTTAGGAATTGAACTGGTAGACTTTAAACTGGAATTTGGCCGCCATAACGGAGAGATTCTTCTGGGCGACGAAATATCTCCGGATACCTGCCGTTTCTGGGATACGGCCACCCAGGAAAAATTAGATAAAGACAGATTCCGCCGGGACCTGGGCAAGGTGGAGGAAGCCTACCAGGAAGTACTGCATCGGTTAAGAGGAGGAAAGAAATAATGTTCAAAGCTATAATCACGGTGAATTTCAAAAAAAGTATTCTGGACCCCCAGGGGACAGCCGTTTTAAAAGCGTTGAAATCCATGGGCTACTCCGGTGTGGAGGACGTCCGGGTCGGCAAGCATATCGAGGTCTCCCTGGAGGCCGAGAATATCGATAAAGCCAAAGAACAGCTGAAGGAAATGTGCGACAAACTGCTCTCCAATCCGGTGATAGAGGAATATAAGGTCGATGTGGCGGAGGTAAGATGATGAAATTCGGAGTTGTTGTATTCCCGGGCTCCAATTGTGACGCCGACTGTTTTCATGTGGTGGATAAGGTGCTGGGACAGCCGGCGGAATATTTGTGGCACGGGCAGGAGGACTTAAAGGGCGTCGATTGCGTGGTGCTGCCCGGCGGTTTTTCCTACGGGGACTACCTGCGTACCGGCGCGATTGCCCGTTTTTCTCCTTTGATGGATAAGGTGGTGGAATTCGCTAATCAGGGCGGATTCGTTCTGGGTATTTGCAACGGCTTTCAGATTTTGACGGAAATCGGGCTTTTGCCGGGGGCGCTGGTCAGAAACCCCAGCTTGCAGTTCCAATGCCACAATACCTATTTGCGGGTGGAGCGGACCGATACGCCTTTTACCGGCAGTTTCACCGATAAACAGATTATCCAGGTACCCATTGCGCACGGCGAAGGCAGTTACTTTGCCGATCCTGCAACGATAGAAAGACTGGAGAACCAAGGGCAGATCGTTTTCCGGTACTGCGACGCGGCAGGCGCCGTCACGCCGGAAGCCAATCCCAACGGTTCCTTGCATAATATCGCAGGTATCATCAATGAAAAGGGAAATGTGCTGGGGATGATGCCCCATCCGGAACGTTGCTCCGAAGAAATTCTGGGCAACGTGGACGGGCGTCTCTTATTTGAGTCCCTGGTTAAAGGACAGCAGGGAGGCGAGAGCAGATGAAAGAAGGACTGTGGCGGGAAATGGGTTTATCCGATCAGGAATATCAACAGATCAAGGATATCTTGGAACGGGAGCCCAATGAAGTGGAACTGGGCATGTTTTCGGTGATGTGGTCCGAGCACTGCAGCTATAAGAATTCGAAGAAGGTCTTAAAGAACTTTCCCACCCAGGGTCCCCATATTTTGCAGGGACCCGGGGAGAATGCCGGCGTCATCGATATCGGCGACGGCCAGGCGGTGGTCTTTAAGATCGAAAGCCACAATCATCCATCGGCTATTGAGCCTTACCAGGGGGCGGCCACGGGGGTCGGGGGCATTATCCGCGATATTTTTACCATGGGCGCGCGGCCGATTGCGCTATTGGATTCTTTGCGTTTCGGCTCGCTTTCTAAAAGCAAGAAATCACGCTTCCTCTTTGACGGCGTGGTCGCCGGCATTGCCGGTTACGGCAACTGTATCGGCATTCCGACGGTGGGGGGAGAAATCTATTTCCATCCTTCCTATGAGGATAATCCTCTGGTCAACGTGATGTGCGTGGGCTTAATGGACCAGAAGGATATGGCCAAGGGCGCTGCTGCCGGCGTCGGCAATCCCGTAATGGTGGTAGGTGCGCGTACCGGCCGGGACGGAATTCACGGGGCGACATTCGCCTCGGAGGAATTAAGCGAAGCTTCGGAAGAAAAACGGCCCGCTGTGCAGGTCGGCGATCCCTTCATGGAAAAACTCCTCTTGGAAGCCTGCCTGGAACTGATTAAGACGGGCTATGTAGTAGGCATGCAGGATATGGGCGCGGCGGGGCTGACCAGTTCGTCCTGTGAAATGGCCGCGCGCGCGGGGACCGGCATTGAGATGGACCTGGCCAAAGTCCCGCGCCGTGAGACCGGCATGACGCCCTATGAAATTATGCTTTCCGAGTCCCAGGAGCGGATGCTGGTGGTGGCGCAGCAGGGCAAGGAAAAAGAAGTGCAGGCCATTTTCGACAAATGGGGCCTGGAAGCGGTGGCGGTGGGCCGGGTTACGGCGGACGGCTTCATGACGCTCAAAGAAAATGATACCGTGGTGGCGCGCATTCCGGCCCGGGCGTTGACCGAAGATTGTCCCCTGTATGAGCCGGAAGCGAAGGAGCCGGCGTATTTATCCCGAGCGCGGGAATATGATTTGAGCACCTTGCCGGAACTGGAAGACTGCTCCCGGACTTTGCTGGCCATGCTGGCTACGCCGACGATTGCCAGCAAGGAATGGGTCTTCAAACAGTATGATTATATGGTCGGCATCAATACCGTGGCGGGACCGGGCGCGGCGGACGCAGCCGTACTGCGGGTCAAGGACACGAAGAAGGGCCTGGCTTTAACCACGGACTGCAATTCGCGGTATGTTTACCTCGATCCTTACCGCGGCGGGCAAATCGCGGTGGCCGAGGCCGCGCGCAACCTGGTCTGTACAGGTGCGCAGCCGCTGGCTGTGACGGATTGCCTTAATTTCGGCAATCCGGAGAAACCGGAGATTTTCTGGCAGTTTAAAGAAGCGGTCGCAGGCATGAGCGAGGCCTGCCGGGAACTGGGTACGCCGGTGACCGGGGGTAACGTCAGCTTCTACAACGAGACGAAGGGCGAGGCGGTCTATCCTACGCCGGTAGTGGGGATGGTCGGACTCCTTGACGATATCGATAAGGCTACAACGATGGCTTTCAAAAATGACGACGACATCATTATTTTGCTGGGACAAAACAAAGATGAGCTGGGCGGCAGCCTGTTCTTAAGCATCATTCACGGATTGGAAGCGGGACGGTCGCCGGAGCTGGATCTGTCCCTGGAAAAGCTGGTGCAAAGCACCGCGCTTTCTTTGATTAAGCAAGGATTGGTCACCGCTGCACATGACTGCTCCGAAGGGGGGCTCGCCGTGGCGCTGGCGGAATGTTGCATTGCCGGCGGCAAGGGTGCGGCGGTTTTATTAACCGACAATATGAAAGCCTCCAGCCTGCTTTTCGGCGAGTCGCAGTCGCGCATCCTGATTACCACGCCCAAAGGGAAGGTCGATACGGTCTTAGCGCTTCTGGCCGAAACCAAAGTTCCCTATAAAGTGCTGGGCGACGTAGGGGGAGAAGAATTGAATATTACGGGTTCCGGCTGGAAAGTACGCTTGGCGGTAGCCGTCATGGAGGAAAAGTATCGGGGGGCGATCGCATGCTTAATGAATTCGTAGAGAAGCCGGATAAAATGGAAGAGGCCTGCGGCGTTTTCGGTATTTACGCGCCGGGGACCGATGTAGCGCTGATGACCTATTACGGGCTCTACGCCTTGCAGCACCGCGGACAAGAAAGCGCCGGCATTGCCGTAGCCGAGGGGGGCGGCATGAAGCTGCATAAGGAAATGGGTCTGGTTTCCGAAGTCTTTACCGAAGATATCTTAAATAAACTGAAAGGAACTGCCGCCATCGGGCATGTCCGCTATTCGACGACGGGCTCCAGCCTTGCCGTCAACGCACAGCCGTTGGTCTGCAATTATCTGCAGGGTTCCCTGGCAGTCGCGCATAACGGGAATCTGACCAATGCCGGTGAACTCAGAGAGAAGCTGGCGGCCAACGGTTCGGTCTTCCAATCTTCCATTGACTCCGAAGTTATCGTCAGTTTGATTGCCCGCTATGGCCAAAGCCCGGTGGAAGAAGCCCTGATGAAATGTATGATTGATTTGAAGGGCTCCTATTCTTTGATTGTTATGACGGAGGATAAGGTCATCGGCGTGCGGGATCCTTTCGGCAACCGTCCCTTGTGCCTGGGCAAGCTGGGCAAACACTATTGCCTTGCCTCCGAATCATGCGCGCTGGATACCATTGGCGCGGAATTCGTCCGCGACGTGGCGCCCGGGGAAATCATCACCCTGGATAAGGGCGGGATGCACTCCCGGAAGTTCTTTGCTCCCCATGACCCGGCCGTCTGTATTTTTGAATATATCTATTTCGCCCGGCCCGATTCTACCATCGACGGGATCAACGTCATGCAGGCCCGCCGGGCTATGGGCCGGGAACTGGCCATAGAACACCCGGTAGAAGCGGATCTGGTCATGCCCGTACCGGACTCCGGTATTGCCGGGGCCCTGGGCTACGCGGAAAAACTGGGGTTGGTCTATGATACGGCTCTGATGAAGAACCGCTATATCGGGCGGACCTTTATTCAGCCGGAGCAGAACGGCCGGGATATCGGCGTCAGCCTGAAGCTGAATCCCATTTCCAAGATTATTGAAGGAAAAAAGGTCGTGGTGGTGGATGATTCCATTGTCCGCGGAACGACCAGCAGAAAGATCGTGGAATTAATCAGAAGGCGCGGGGCCAAAGAAGTTCATATGCTGGTCTCCTCCCCGCCGGTAATGCATCCCTGCTACTACGGCATCGATATTTCGGAGCGCGGGCAGCTGATTGCCGCGCAGAAATCCATTGAGGAAGTACGGGCTCATATTGGGGCCGACTCCCTGCATTATCTGAGCCTGGAGGGACTGTACCGCGCGCTGGGCAAAACCGCGGGCTTCTGTACGGCTTGTTTGTGCGGCAAATATCCTATCCAGCTGCCGCCCGTAGACCAGTCGGGCAAACATGTGCTGGAGGGCAAAAAGGAGGGCCGGGCATGCGGCGCGATTTGCTGACCTACCGGCAGGCCGGGGTCGATATCAGTGAGGGCAACCGAACGGTGGAATTGATCAAACCCATCGTGGCCAAAACCATGCGCAAGGAAGTTCTGGGCGGATTAGGCGGATTCGGCGCTTTGTTCGCTTTGGATATGCAAAAATATAAATATCCTGTGCTGGTCTCCGGCACGGATGGCGTGGGCACGAAACTGGCTGTGGCCCAATTGCTGGATAAACATGATACCATCGGCATCGACGCGGTGGCCATGTGTGTCAACGATATTCTGGTTTCCGGCGCGGAGCCGCTGTTTTTCCTGGATTATCTGGCTGTGGGTAAACTAAGGCCGGAGCAGGCGGCCGCCTTGGTCTCCGGCGTGGCCGAAGGCTGCATCCAGGCCGGCTGCGCGCTAATTGGCGGAGAAACGGCAGAAATGCCGGGGGTTTACGAGCCGGGCGAATATGAGATTGCCGGGTTTGCCGTGGGTGCGGTGGAAAAAGCGGAGATTATTGACGGAAAAGAGATCAAGCCGGGCAACGTCTTGATCGGTATTGCTTCCGCCGGCCTCCATTCCAACGGTTTCTCACTGGCGCGCCGGGTGTTTTTTGAGCGCTTGAACTGGAAACCGGAGAAATATGTGCCGGAGCTGGGCTGCACTTTAGGGGAAGAACTCTTAAAACCCACTCGGATTTATGTCAAATTGGTGCAGGATATGCTGGGGCGTTTTAAAATCAAAGGGATGGCTCATATTACCGGAGGCGGTCTTCTGGAGAATCCCCCGCGCATTCTGCCGGAAGGCACGCATCTGGAGATTGAGTACGGTTCCTGGACGGTTCCGCCGGTCTTCCAATTGATTGCCTCCGAGGGACCGGTGGAGACCCTGGAAATGCTGCGGACCTTCAACATGGGCATCGGTTTTGTCCTGATAACGGATGAACAGGAAGCCGGACCCATCCTGCAATGGCTGGCGGAGCGGGGCGAAACGGCCGGGATTATCGGCCGGGTGGTCGAAGGAGAGACAGGAGTCACCATCAGGGGGTTAAGCTGATGCCGCGCCTCAAATTGGCTGTATTGGCCTCAGGCCGGGGGAGCAATCTTCAGGCTATTCTGGATGGCGCCAAGGCCGGAAAGGTCAATGCCGAAGTTGTGGTGGTGCTGAGTGATAAACAAGGGGCGTCGGTATTAAAACGGGCTGCCGGGGAGAATATCCCGGCCTTGTGGATTGATCCTAAATCTTTTTTGGAAAAAAAGGATTATGAAGCGGAATTGCTGAAACAAGTAAAAGAATACCGGGCGGATTATATTATCCTGGCCGGGTATATGCGTATACTTTCTAAGTTCTTCATTCGAAATGCGGGAATTCCCATCTTAAATATCCATCCGTCGCTTTTGCCGTCCTTTCAGGGATTGGACGCGCAAAAACAGGCCGTGGATTACGGTGTTCGTTTCAGCGGCTGTACCGTGCATTTTGTGGATGAAGGGGTAGACACCGGACCGATTATTTTGCAGGCGGTCGTGCCGGTTTATCCGGAGGATACGGTCGAGGCGCTTTCTTTGCGCATTCTGGAGCAGGAACATGAAGTTTATCCCCGGGCGATTCAGCTCTTGAGCGAAGGACGAGTGATCTGCCGGGGCAGAAAAGTAATCCTATCAGATTAAAGAAAAAACAAGGGAAGGTGAGTTCAGATGAGTAGGCTGGCATTACTCAGTGTATCGGACAAAAACGGCATTGTGGAATTTGCAGGCAGCCTGACAGAGTTGGGTTTTTCCATTATCTCCACAGGCGGAACGGCGCAGGCGCTGAAGGAGGCGGGAATCGCGGCCACGCCTGTTTCGGAACTGACCGGTTTTCCGGAAATCCTGGAAGGACGGGTCAAGACGCTGCACCCCAAGATTCATGCCGGGATACTGGCCAAAGGGAATGCGGCGCATCTGGAACAACTGGCTAAGCTGCAGATCGAACCGATCGAACTGGTCGTAGTTAACCTTTATCCTTTTCAGGAAACGGTGGCCAGGCGGGGCGTGCTTTTAGCGGAAGCCATTGAGAACATCGATATCGGTGGACCGTCCATGCTCCGTTCCGCGGCTAAAAACTATCAGCGCGTGACTGTGGTGGTCAATCCCGACAGCTATGGCGAGATTATCGCTCAGCTGCAGAAGAACGGAAATATTGATGAACGGACCCGTTTTCAGCTGGCTTTAGAAGCATTTACACATACGGCTGAATATGATATGGCGATAAGCACTTATCTTAGCCGGGATATCCGGGGTGAGGAGTTCCCGAATGTCTGGTTTTTAAGCGGAACCAAAAAGCAGGAACTGCGCTACGGCGAGAACCCACACCAGAAGGCGGCTTTCTACGGCGCGCCCCAAGACGCGCCGGGGTCCCTGGCCGGTGCGGAACAGCTGCAGGGCAAGGAGCTCTCCTACAATAACCTGGTGGATTTGCAGGCCGCCTGGTCCGTTGTTCAGGATTTTACTACGCCTGCCGCCACCATTATCAAACACACCAATCCTTGCGGCACCGCGCTGGGTGGAGACATTCTGGAAGCCTATATGCGCGCCTATGCCGCCGATTCCATTTCGGCCTTCGGAGGAATTATCGGGCTGAACAAGACGGTAGACGCCAAGACGGCGCGGGAAATCAGCAAGACCTTTATGGAGGCCGTCATCGCTCCGGGATTTTCGCCGGAGGCGCTGACCCTGCTCGCGGACAAAAAGAATCTGCGGCTTTTGGCGATGGGAGAAAAGCCCGGACTGGAGCAGCAGTATTGGATTGAACCCTTGAGCGGAGGTTTTTTGGTACAGCAGTGGGATAAAGAGCTCATAAAGTCTGAGGACCTTAAGGTTGTTTCCAATAAGCAGCCGGATAGCGAATTAATGAAAGAGCTTTTATTTGCCTGGAAAGTCGTAAAACATGTCAAATCCAACGCCATTGTCATCAGTAAAAATAAACAGACCCTGGGCGTCGGGGCCGGACAGATGAACAGAGTCGGCGCGGCCCGGATCGCTTTGGAGCAGGCCGGCAACCAGGCCCGCGGCGCGGTGCTGGCTTCGGACGCTTATTTCCCCTTTTCCGATACGGTTGAATTGGCCGCCAAGCAGGGCATCAAGGCTGTTATTCAGCCCGGAGGTTCCATCCGGGACGAGGATACCATCCAGAAGGCCAATGAATACGGCCTGATCATGGTCTTTACAGGCGTGCGTCATTTCAAACATTAAGGGGTGAGAGCGATGAAGAAGTACAGGGTGCTGGTGGTTGGGAGCGGCGGTCGTGAGCATACGCTGGTCTGGAAGCTGGCGCAAAGTGAGATTGTTTCAGAAATTTACTGCGCGCCCGGCAACGGAGGCATTCGTCAATATGCGGAATGTATCCCCGTCCAGGTTGATGATATTTCGGGTCTGGTGGATTTGGCCAAAGCCAAAAACATCGATATTGTAGTGGTGGGGCCGGAACTGCCCTTGACTCTGGGTCTGGTGGACGCACTGGAAGCCGCGGGAATCAAAGCCTTCGGACCCAGTAAACGGGCTGCTGAAATTGAAGGCAGCAAGGCTTTTGCCAAGGACTTGCTGCAGAAATACGGCATTCCTACCGCCCGTTACGGGGTCTTTACCGATAGGGAGAGCGCCGTAAAGTTTGCCCGGGAAATGAACGGCCCCTGGGTAGTCAAAGCCGACGGCCTGGCGGCGGGTAAAGGCGTTATCATCGCGCAAACTTATGAAGAAGCCGAGCAGGCCGTCCGGGAAATCATGAGTGGGGAAGCAGTGGGCCAGGCGGGCGCTAAGATCGTGATAGAAGAATTTCTGGAAGGCGAAGAACTCAGTATTTTAGCCTTCTGTGACGGAAAAACCATTGTCCCAATGTCACCGGCGCAGGATCATAAGCGTATTTTTGACAATGACCAGGGGCCCAATACAGGGGGCATGGGCGCCTATACGCCGGTTCCTGCCGCCACGCCCGGGTTGATGGCGGAAATCGATCAAAAGATTCTGCAGCCGGTCATTCAAGCCATGGCAAAGGAAGGCCGTCCTTACTGCGGCGTGTTGTATCCCGGCCTGATGCTGACTAAAGAGGGCCCTAAAGTATTGGAATTTAACTGCCGTTTCGGCGACCCCGAAACACAGGTCGTCTTGCCGAGAGTGGAGAGCGACCTGGGCGAGATTATTCTGGCGGTTTTGGAGGGTAAGCTGGAACAAATACAGATTAAATGGCGTCAGGAGTCCTGTATAACTGTGGTCATGGCCTCAGGCGGTTATCCCGGTAAGTATCAGACCGGGTTGCCCATTACCGGACTGGAGAGTAAGACGGAAGACGGCGCTCTCGTCTTTCATAGCGGCACGGCGCTGCAAGATGGACGGCTCGTCACCGCCGGAGGAAGAGTGCTTTCCGTAACGGCCCTGGGCCGTGATCTGCAGGCGGCGCGGGAAAAGGCTTATCGGCAAGTTGAGAAAATAAGCTTTTCAGGGGCGCAGTTCCGCCGGGATATTGCTTATCGGGCGCTGCCGAAAGCATAAGAAGACCGGACGCTGTATTATTTTGACAGTATACCTTGAATTGGCATAGATGTTGCATTCTATATTGTTGTAGAATAGGATTATTGTAGAATAGGGCTGGAAACAGAAGTTGAGGAGGTTTGTTTATTGACTGCTCCTCCTAAAATAAGGCTATATCAGGTGCTGGTCAGGTGGTTTACCATTGTCGGCTTTGTTTCCGTTTCTTTAGGCCTGGGTGTTTATTTGTTCATCAACTATCAGGCCATCATCGCGGGTGAAGCCTATCAGATGGCTACTCCGCAGGACCAGCAGATAATGCTTTTGACACAGCTTTTAACGGTAATCATCGTGATTTTCTTTATTATGCTCCTGATTATCATTCCACTGGCCAAATATATTACGGGGAAGATCGTAACGCCGCTGACCCATCTGACTGAAAAGATGGAGGCATTTAAGGCTGATTGCAAATCTGAGGCCATGTCCTGGGCCGCTTTGGACACCTATGCCTATCAGGAAATTGAAAGACTGAGCCGGTCTTTTTATGCTATGGCCGAAAAGCTGGGCTTTTTGATGGAAAACCTGCAGATTCAGGCCCATAACGATGCCTTAACAGGGATTCCCAACCGCCACTATTTTTACCAGCAGGGACTGCAGATGATTGAGCTGACCCAGCGTAATGAACGAACCTGCGTGCTGATTTTTCTGGATATCGATAATTTCAAGGTGATCAATGACTCCCACGGGCATCAGGCCGGGGACGCCGTCTTGATTTATCTGGCCAAACTTCTGAGTAAGACGATTCGTTTTTCCGATATTATTGCCAGAATTGGCGGCGATGAATTTACCATTATGCTGCCGGATACCGACCTAAAAGGGGCCAGAATTTTTGCCGAGCGGCTTAGGCAGAAAATTGAAGAATCATCGCTGCTGTATGAAGATACGGAACTGTTTATCACCGCGAGTATGGGCGTGGCCGTCTATACCGGCATAAACAATAGGAACGGCAACCGCCAGGAAGTGCTGGAGTCGTTGATCAGCAGGGCCGACGCGGCGATGTATCGCGCCAAAGCCAAGAACCGCAACCGGGTGGAATATGACTATGAAGAAGACGATGAAAAGCAGCTGATCATGTTCCCGGAAAGCGGCGAGGAATAATAAACCCTCTAGTATTTTAAGGAGGTGGTTGATGCAGGATAAGAGTAAGATTGATTTTTAGCGCCTGAACCGCAAGCGCGGTTGACGAGGGTGGGGGTTTATCGAGGTATCGGCGGATGCCCCCCGGTGCGCACCACCGTAAAAAGCGTCTTAAAGGCCCGGAGTGATCCGGGAGACAAAGGACGCCGGGTGTCGGTTCTGAAATTGAATAGCATAGCATAATGTGAAATTGAACTCAATCAGAGGGGGAAAACGATTAAATGTGTGGTATAGTTGGCTACATCGGGCCTCAGGACGCCACCAGCCTTCTGGTTTCCGGGCTGAAGCGCCTGGAATATAGAGGGTATGATTCTGCCGGTGTAGCTGTAATTGAAAAAGATATGATCAAAGTAGTCAAAGCAGCCGGAAAGCTGAGTAATCTGGAAAAAAAGCTGGCAGCGGACAGCCCCCGGGGAAAAATCGGCATCGGGCATACCCGCTGGGCCACCCACGGCCGTCCCAGCGACATTAATTCCCACCCGCATCAGGGCTGCTCGGACAATTTTGCCGTCGTTCATAACGGGATTATCGAAAACTATCTGGAACTGAAAGAATGGTTGATTGATGAAAAAGGGCATATCTTCACCTCGGAAACGGATACCGAAGTGATTGCCCATCTGGTAGAGGAGTTCTACGATGGGGATTTGGTCAAAGCCGTCCGAAAGACCCTGGAGAAAGTACACGGCTCCTATGCGCTGGGCGTAATTTCGGTGAACGAGCCGGATAAAATTGTCGCCGCCAGGAAAGACTCTCCCCTGATTGTGGGCTTAGGCCAAGGGGAAAACTTTATCGCCTCCGATATCCCGGCCATCCTCAATCATACCCGGAATGTCTATTTGGTGGAGGATAACGAGGTCATTATCCTGACCGCGGAGAAGGTCACCATTCTGAATAAGCATAACCAGGCAGTAGAGCGTAAAATCTTTTACGTGGAATGGGACGCGGAAGCGGCGGAAAAGGGCGGCTACGACCATTTTATGCTCAAGGAAATCATGGAGCAGCCCGAAGCCTTTAAAAAGACGCTGACCGGCCGGATCCAGGAGAGCAAGGTCCGTTTCCCGGAACTGAATTTTACCACGGAGCAGGTCAATAACTGGCGGAAGGTCTTTATTGTGGCCTGCGGCACGGCCTATCATTCCGGCTTAATCGGCAAACCTTTACTGGAAGAATTCCTGCAGATCCCCGTGGAAGTGGATGTCGCCTCGGAATTCCGCTATCGCGAGCCTTTGGTGGATGCCCACACCCTGGCCATATTTATCAGCCAGTCCGGTGAGACCGCGGATACGCTGGCGGCTATGCGGGAAGCTAAAAGCCGCGGCGCCGCGACACTGGCCATCACCAATGTGGTGGGCAGTTCCATCGCGCGGGAAGCCGATTATACCGTATATCTGTGGGCGGGCCCCGAAATAGCGGTGGCTTCCACCAAAGCCTATACGACCATGTTGATTGCCCAGTACCTGCTGAGCATTTACCTGGCCCAGGCCAAAGGCAGCATCACGGAGACGCGGGCCGCCCGGATTCTCTCCGCATTGCAGGAACTGCCCCAGAAGGCGCAGAAGATTCTCGACCAGAAAGAGGTCTATCTGCAGTTGGCCGAGAGCATCAAAGGCGCGGAGAACCTCTTCTTCATCGGCCGCGGCTATGATTACAACGTGGCCCAGGAAGGCGCCCTGAAACTCAAAGAAATTTCCTATATTCACGCGGAAGCCTATGCCGCGGGGGAACTGAAGCATGGAACGCTCGCGCTGGTCACGGCTGAGACTCCGGTTGTCGCCGTTGCTCTGCAGGAAAAGACGTATGAGAAAACCTTAAGCAACGTCAAGGAAGTAACCGCCCGGGACGCCTACGTTATCGGTCTGGCCACCGAAGGGGATAAGGAAATCCTCAAGACGGTGAATCAGGCGATCTATATTCCTAAGATAGAGAATATCGTCTCACCCGTGCTGGCCATCATTCCGCTGCAGCTGCTGTCTTATTACGCCGCTGTAGTGCGAAGCTGTAACGTCGACCAGCCGCGGAACCTGGCCAAGAGCGTGACGGTGGAGTAGTATGCTGAGTTTGAAAGAAGAAGAATAAAAGAAGTGTGCTAGAGAAATAAAGTTGTATACTAAAAATAAAAAATGTGAAACTGAGATAAGATTAAAACCTGCTATCACTATCGATAACAGGTTTTTTCTTTTCAGGAGGTTAAATTTGGACTATGGGTAGAAAATTAATTCAAGTGCTTTGTAAGCATACCGCCGATTAGCGATTTCATCTGCGTTATGGTCGTGCTGTTAAGCTGAATTAATCGTTCACTTTGGGATAGCCCTTGACGAATCAATAATGCATTGATACTTTCCATGTTTGATAGCACAACTAGCTGCTCTAGTGTAGCATAATCACGAACGTTGCCATCCTTATCCGAATTTTTTGCCCGCCATTCTGCCGCTGTCATCCCAAACAGCGCAACATTTAGCAGATCAGCCTCCGAAGCGTAAACAGTTGCCGACTGAGTTTTTGTTACTTCTTTGGGATAATCCGCTCTTTAATAGCATCGGTATGAATACGACAGCGTACAGTTGCCCTGTATTGACTCGAGAGGAAATGTACGCTATAATGTACATATACGAGGGGGTGAAATAATGCTCAATACGAACGCTACTCAATTTCGCAAAAACCTGTTTAATATTCTTGAGCAGACGGTTAAGTATAACGAGCCGGTTAACATTAGTACAAAAGACGGCAACGTCGTACTTATCAGTGAAGAAGATTACCGGGGCCTGACGGAAACCCTATTTTTGACCTCAATCCCAGGTATGGAAGGTCACCTTGTCAATGCGGCGAAAAAACCGATTACGGAGGGCATCCCTGAAAGTGAGATTGAATGGTAGGATACGCGATAATATTTGACGAACGCGTTCGGCGCCATATTGAATTGCTCAAAGCGGCAAGGCTCGAACAAAAAGCGAAAGCCCTGATTGATATTCTCCGCAGCAACCCTTTTAAGAACCCTCCACCGTTTGAGAAATTACAAGGAAACCTCAACGGGTTATATTCGCGCCGTATTAATATCCGGCATCGTTTGGTATATCAAGTTTTTGAAAAAGAAAAAATCGTGCGTATTCTCTCGATGTGGTCGCACTATGACTTTTAATACAGATACAAGAAGAACTATGTCGCCTTTTGGACAAAGTGCTGATTCAGATAGTTTACAACTTTATTTTCTCCGTAGTTTGTTTATTTGAAGATATATGTTATTCAGTTTACAACTTTACTTAATTTATAGTTTCTAAATTATATCGTCGAAAACTGCATGGTTACTGAATTCGCCAGTTTACATCTTTATTTCTCCAATACATGAGGAATACCCTTGACCAAAGTGGTTGTTTGGGTCCCGTTTTAGCAGCCTACTCCCTGAAACGATCGCCATTACATTGCAGCACATAATAAAGAGCCGCATAATCCTGATAAGACAGGTTATGCGGCTCTTTTCTGTGCACAGCGCTTCCAGAAAAATTAGTATTGACAAGTAATTTTCAAAATTATAAACTGAGAAGCAGCTAAATAGTTAAGTTTGTTAACTGTTAAGTATATTATCTAAATAATGTATGCGGCGACATATTTTATAACGGAGAGGAGGTGCAAATTTGGATAGAACCAATGCTGAGCAAATATCGCAGATGATGCAGAAAATCCACAAGTTGAAGCACTTCAAAAAAATGCCGGGTGAGCTGCCACGCAGTGAATTTTTGCTTTTAAAAACCATTTGGTGCATGAGCGAAGAAGAGGAGAAAGTAACGATTTCCTCTTTGAGTGAGCAGTTGGAAATCACCAAGCCCGCTGTCTCCCAGATTATTAATTCACTGGAAGACAAAGGATTCGTGGAGCGCATCACGACCAAAATCGACCGGCGCCTCGTCTATGTCCGTCTTACGGAGAACGGGCAGGTATTTCTAGAGAAAAACTACAGGGCTTTTCTTGACGGTATGAACCTGGTGTTTGCCAAAATGGGCGAAAAAGACGCCGGGGAGCTGCTCCGCCTAATTACCAAACTGTACGAAATAATTGCCGAACTAGATCGGGAAGGAAATATATGATCAAACTTGCCAAATACTTAAAACCTTATGGCTTTCTTCTAATTGCCGCTGTGGCGTTACTATATTTGCAGGCCTGGTGCGACCTGGCCTTGCCTGATTATATGGCGGATATCGTCAATATCGGCGTCATCTCCGGCAACGCCCCCTACATCCTGGAAACCGGCGGCAAGATGATTCTGATTACGCTTTTAGGCACCGCGGCCTCAATCAGCGTAGGTTTCCTGGCCGCCCGTACGGCAGCCGGAGCCGCACATGACGTGCGTCTGGATATCTTTAAAAAAGTCCAGAACTTTACCAACGCCGAATTCGATAAGTTTTCCACCGCCTCGCTGATTACCCGCACGACTAACGATATCACCCAGATTCAGACCGTGCTGGTCATGGCGATTCGTATGGTGGTCTATGCGCCGCTCCTTGGCGTGGGCGGCGTAATCAAGGCTGTAGCCAACAGCGCCTCCATGTCCTGGATTATTGCTGTGGCTGTGCTTTGCCTTATCGGTGTCATTGTCATCCTGTTTATCCTGGTCATGCCCAAATTCAAAATAATCCAAAAGCTGGTCGACCGCCTGAATCTGGTCACCCGTGAAAATATCGAGGGAATGCTCGTCATCCGCGCCTTTAACACTCAAAAATTTGAGCTGAAGCGCTTTGACAAAGCCAATACGGACCTCACCGCGACCAATCTTTATGTCAACCGCTCCATGGCGGCCATGATGCCGGTCATGATGCTGATCATGAATCTTATCACCGTTGTCATCGTCTGGGTCGGCGCAAAACAAGTCAGCGCCCTGCAGATGAATATCGGGGATATGATGGCATACATGCAGTACGCTATGCAGATTATTATGGCCTTTTTGATGATGTCCATGATGTTTATCATGCTGCCGAGAGCCGCCGTGTCCGGGGAACGTATCGCCGAGGTCTTAAGCACCCAAGCCAGCATTACCGATTCGGAAAAACCTGCTTCGTTCGACCCGGACTTTGTCCCGGAAATCGAGTTTAAAAATGTCAGCTTCCGTTACCCCGGGGCGGAGGATGCTGTCCTGCATGATATCAGCTTCACGGCCCCAGCCGGGCAGACCACCGCGATAATCGGCTCCACCGGCAGCGGGAAATCTACGCTGGTTAATCTGCTGATGCGCTTTTACGATGTTACTTCCGGCGCCATTACCGTGAACGGCCGGGATATCCGCAGCGTCAGGCGCAAAGAACTGAGAGAAAAAATCGGTTACGTGCCGCAAAAAAGCATTCTTTTCACCGGAAGTATTCAATCCAACCTGAGTTACGGCGATAAAAAAGCCGGCCGGGAAATGATCGAAAAGGCCGCCGCAATCGCTCAGGCGACGGAATTTATCACGGCCAAAGAAGACGGGTATGATGCGGCCATCGCTCAGGGCGGAACAAACGTCTCCGGCGGACAGCGCCAGAGGCTCTCCATTGCCCGGGCGCTGGTCAAAAACGCCCCCATCTATATTTTTGACGATACCTTTTCCGCCCTCGACTTTAAAACCGACCAGAACTTGCGCGCCGCACTGAAAAGGGAAACAGGAAAGAGCACCATCTTTTTAGTCGCACAGCGCATCAGCACTATTATGCATGCCGAACAGATTATCGTCCTGGATAATGGCGCTATCGTCGGCAGCGGTACCCACGACGAATTAATGAAAACCTGTGCAGTCTACCGGGAAATTGCCCTGTCACAGCTGAGTGAGGAGGAACTGGCATAATGAGCGCAGCAGAAAATCGTCCTCCTCAACAGCGCAGTGGCCCCGGATTCGGCCCGCCGGGAGGCGGCCCAATGGGTATGCTTGGCGGCGGAGGCGCCAAAGCCAAAGATTTAAAAAAGACCATGCTGACTCTGACCGGCTATCTTAAGCCCTATCAGACACAGGTCATCATTGTAATCTTTTTTGCCTTGATTTCCACGGTATTTTCCATTGTCGGACCTAAGCTCCTCGGCAAAGCAACCACGAAGCTGGCTGACGGGCTCATGGCCTGGTATGCAGGCACGGGGCTGCTCACGGACTTTGATTATATCGGCCGGATTATGTTGATCCTGGCAGCTCTGTATCTATTCTCATCTGCCTGTTCGTATATCCAGGGGTATATCATGGCCGGGGTCTCCAATGAAGTCACCTATAAATTGCGTAAAGATATCTCTGAGAAAATGAACAGGATTCCTTTAAGCTATTACGACAAGACCACGCACGGCGACGTCCTCTCCCGCGTGACCAATGACGTCGACCTGATCAGCCAGACTTTAAGCCAGAGCATGACGCAGATTATCACTTCCGTTGCCACCATTGCGGGCGTGCTCGTGATGATGCTCTCCATCAGTTGGCTGATGACACTCACGGCGCTTCTGATCATGCCTTTATCGTTTGGGATTGTCGGCGTCGTCATCGCGCGCTCGCAGGGATTCTTCCGCGCTCAGCAGAAGTCCCTGGGCGAAATTAACGGGCATGTCGAAGAAATGTATGGCGGGCACAACATCGTCCAAGCCTTTAACGGTGAAGAAGAATCCATCGAAATTTTTGAGAAGACCAACGACGAATTGTACAAATCCGCCTGGAAATCTCAGTTCATCACCAGCATCATGATGCCGATGATGAACTTTATCGGAAACCTCGGTTATGTCATGGTCAGTATCCTCGGCGGCTACCTGGCGGCCAAAAAAGTTGTCGAGATCGGCGACATCCAGGCCTTTATCCAGTATATGCGCTCTTTTACTCAGCCGCTGGGCCAGCTGGCTTCCATCTCCAATACCCTGCAGTCCACGGCTGCAGCCGCCGAGCGCGTCTTTGACTTCCTGGCGGAAGCGGAGGAAGTACCGGAAACCGCCTATCCTCTGCCGGTCAGGGATATCAAGGGCGATGTCGCCTTCCAAAACGTCCGCTTCGGTTACAGTAAAGAAAAGACTGTTATCCATAATTTTTCCGCCGAAGTCGGAGCAGGGCGCCGTGTCGCCATCGTCGGACCCACCGGCGCCGGCAAGACTACGATTGTCAAGCTTCTAATGCGTTTTTACGATATTGACAGCGGGCAAATCCTGATTGACGGCCGCAATATCTATGACTTTACCCGCGAAGACTTGCGCTCGCTCTTCGGGATGGTTTTACAGGACACCTGGCTCTACAACGCCTCGATCAAAGAAAATATCCGTTACGGCTCCCCCCATGCTACCGACGCGGAAGTCATAGCCGCGGCCAAGGTAGCCCACTGCGATGAATTCATCCGCGCTCTGCCGGACGGTTATGATATGGTCCTCAACGAAGAAGCCAGCAATATCTCCCAGGGGCAAAAGCAGTTGCTGACGATTGCCCGGGTAGTGCTGGCCGACCCGAAAATTTTGATTTTGGACGAAGCCACCAGTTCCGTTGACACCCGTACCGAAATGTTAATCCAAAAAGCCATGGAAAACCTGATGAAAAACCGGACCAGCTTTGTCATTGCCCACCGGTTGTCCACCGTCCGCGACTCGGAACTCATCCTGGTCATGAAAGAAGGAGACATCTTCGAACAGGGCAATCATGAAACGCTGCTCAAACGGAACGGTTTCTATGCCGAGCTGTACAACAGCCAATTTGCGGAAGAAGAATAGAATAAGCATAAGGAGGAGCCCTCAACATGGAAGTACAAGCTGAAACGAAGAAGAAAAGCAAAAAAGGCCTCATCGTGGGGATTGCAGTTCTGCTGATAATTGCGGCGGCCTGCGCCGGGTTTTATTACCTCGGCGCCGCCGGACGCTACTTCACCACGGATAACGCCAAAGTAACGGCTAAGATGTATACGATTACGCATATCGCCGCCGGCAAACTTCTGGAATGGAACATACAGGCGGGGGACACGGTCGAAAAAAATCAGGTACTGGGGCGCACGGAGTCTCTTCCGTATGTCACCTCCCCGACTGCCGGAACGGTAATTCAGAATAACGCTGCCAAAGATCAGATGGTCGCGCCCACCACAGCGCTCGCCGTGGTCGCCGATACGAATAATCTCTATATCGGCGTAAACATCGAAGAAACCGATATTATCAATGTTAAGATCGGCCATGCCGTGGACGTAAGTATTGACGCTTACCCCGGTAAAACATTTGAGGGCGTCGTTGGCGAAATCGACCAGGTCACCCAGACTTATTTCTCCGGCAGCGCCAGCTTCAGCACCAGCGGCACTTATACCAAAGTCACTCAACTGATTCCGGTTAAGGTCTATATCGCCAATCCGGAAAACCTGCCGCTCACCTTTGGCATGAACGCCACCGTGAAGATTCATATCAAAGAAGAGCCTTCGGAGCAAAGATTAAGTGAGATTCGCCCGGCCCTAACTGAGGCAACCCCGGCCCTTTCTTATACCAGTGTCATCACAGCTGCTGAACAGGCCGACGTGTCGCCGGATGTCACCGGCAGGGTCAGTTCGCTCCAGGTCAAGGTAGGCCAGACCGTGGAGAAGGACCAGATACTCTTTACCATCGACAGCACGGATTATGAGCTGCAGGCCCGGCAGGCCGCGGCCGCCGTGACCCAGGCCGGCATCGCTTCTCAGGATGCGCGGACCAACTACGACAGGATGCAGGTACTCTTTGACGCCGGAGCAGTTTCTCAGCTGGAGATGGATACGGCCAAGGAAAAAATCGACTTGACTCAGGCGCAGCTGAGCAGCGCGCAGGCCGCCCATGAATTGGCGCAAAGACGCATCACCCAATGCACGGTTAAAGCGCCGTTTGACGGAGAGATCTCCGCCAAAACGATCGATGCAGGCGCGCTCGCTTCACCGCAAGCCCCGGTTCTCACGATTATCAATACGCAAAATGTCAAAGTGAAAATCAACGTCACCGAAACCGACCTGGCTAAGATAAAAGCCGGCTCCCCGGCCACAGTAAAAGTCCAATCCATTGGCGCTGAAGTCCAGGGCAGCTTCACCACCATTGCCCCCGCCAGCAACTCACAGACCGGGCTCTTTCCGGTGGAAATCCAAATCAAGAATATGGATGGTAAACTCAAGCCCGGTATGACGGCTGACGTTAGCATTTAGCCATTACCATGTCTTCATAAAAAACTGTACAGCCAGGGACATCGCCGCAACGGCAAACCAGCAGCATAAGCCCAAAATCAACGGTTTGGAGCCGTTTAACAGGAGCTTTTTCAGATTGGTGTTTAGGCCAATAGCCGTCATGGCCATAACGATGACAAACTTGCCGGTTTGAACCAAGGCTGCCGTTAGGGCCGGGGGCAGGCCGGCAAACGTATTGATGAACGCTGCCAGTACAAATCCCAATACGAACCAGGGGAACACCTTGGAAAATTTGAAAGCGCCGCTGCCTGAAGCGGCTTTATTTTTTTGCGCTATATAAATGGCCAGAACAAGAGTAATCGGCACAATCATCAACGTCCGTGTCAATTTGACGATAGTAGCGAAAGCCAGCGCCGTGTTGTTGCCGGCCAGGTTGCTCCAGGCCACGCCCGCGGCTACGACTGACGATGTATCATTGATTGCGGTGCCGGCCCACATGCCAAAGCCCGTATCGCTCATCCCGAATAAATGCCCCAAAAATGGAAAGATGAAAACGGCCAGGACATTGAAGAGAAATATCGTGGATATCGCGCGGGTGACATCCTCATCCTCCGCACGAATCACCGGCGCCACTGCCGCAATGGCGGAGCCGCCGCAAATTGAGGTGCCCACGCCAATCAGGGTGGTCGTCGCCCGGGAGCTTCAACAGTTTTCCGGCCGCCCAGGCGGTCAAAAAGGCGGCTGCCAGTGTAAAAAAGAGGACAAAGAGGGACTGCCCGCCGACCTTAATCAGATTATATAAGTTCATTTCAAAACCCAGAAGAATAATTGCATACTGCAACAGCTTTTTCGAGGTAAATTTAATTCCGTCTCCGCAGCGGGAAAACGGCGAAAGCAGCGCCGCCATCATGCCAAAGAGAATGCCCCACACCGGGCCTCCGACAATGGGGAATATCCTGCCCAGAAACCAGGCTGGAACAGCAATCGCCAGACAAAGGAGAATCCCGGGCAGACAAAGTTTTATTTGTCGCATCTTTTCTGTCTCCCCTGTTAATGCATCCCCAAAAGCTTCAGCAATGCCTCTTTTGGCCAGTATTTGTTCGGGAATATCTTTTCACGTCCGCCTTCTTTGCGAAAAATTAATTCCGGTTTATAAGAGTTATCGTAAATCGCAATTTTATCGCAGAGGCCAACCAAGCGGGGTATCAACGAAAGCGCCAGATAATAACGTGTCCGGATTTTGTCCTCCGGTACGGCATGCCCTCCGGCGGCAACCCTGTCACGTATTCTGGCAACGTTAATGTTGGCGTCGCACGTCAACACAGATATGCATTGAATCTCGTAACCCATTAGTTTGGCATTTTGCAGCAGCAGTAAATTGCGCTCTGTAGATAATACAGTTTCAAAGGTAAAGTCAAAATGATTGGCGAGAAGCTCATTGCGCCTCGCCTCCGCTCGTTGGGCCGCTTCCAGATCGGATAACCCCAGTTCCTTTTTCATATCATCGGCATTCACATAGACGCCGCTGATTCGGAAGTTTTTCGTGGCGGTTGATTTACCTGAACCATTTGGCCCGGCGAAAACCAATACCAGCGGCCGTTTGCCGTTGTCAGTCATTGACGTATTCCCGTCTGCCGTCAGGATATTCTAAATAAGCCCGTTTGCTGTCAAACTCATATCCCGATACAGGCAATCCCGCCTGTTTTTTTTGAGCCATCTCACGTTCAACAGAAGCTTTGAACAAAGCCGTTATATCGTCTGTGGAATAGCCGGCCGGACCAAATCCTGTGCTTTTCACACTCAGCATAAACGGGATGCCGTTTTCATCTACTGCTTTGCGTAAAAACACATTGAGTGCTGTACTCATATTCATCCCCAACCGGTTAAAAAGATTTTCAGCAGCTTCTTTTAAATCTCTGTCCACACGTATTGTCACCTGCACATCGCTTCTTGCCGCCATATTCGACGCCCCCTTTCCTATACTTTTCACTTATATTATATGCATAAATAGTTAAAATAATCAACACATATACATCTATTGTGTGCATATATGTTTAAATTTTGCAGCAGTATAAATCATATAAAAATGTTAATTACCATTTACAACATATATTGACATAATTATATAAAATATGGTATAAAATAGTAGTATATTACAAATATTTAAGGAGGATGCAATGGAAATCACAAAAGCACTTGGTACTATCTCTATTTTGGCAGATGGAACGGACCCCTATACAGGCGAAGTATATCCCGCCGACAGCCCGTATCAGCAGCCGGAGACAATCCGGGCGCTCTTTGTAGCCAAAGAGCTGCTGAGCAAAGAGGCAGCTAAAGCGGAGAGAGCTTCGAGGCTGCCGGTAAATGCGGGAAAACCCTGGGCCCCGGAAGAAGACGCGGCGCTATTGGCAAAGTTTGATCAGGGTACAGCTATTCAAGACCTGGCTAAGCTGCATGAACGGACGCTTAATGCAATTAATGCTAGATTGGTCATGCATGGAAAAATTTCTGCTGCCGTATGATAAATCTGCCAGACTATATTTTTCAAGTACAAATTAAAAAGACTGAGCAGGATCATAACGGATCCTGTCTCAGCCTTTTTTGCTATATATGGCTTCTAAGCACTACAAAGAGAGGTTATACTTTAAATTTCTTAACCAGGTCATGCAAATTATCTGCACTGGCTTTGACATGGTCTGTTTCCGATTTGATTTTATTCGCTTTGTCCTTGATATTGGAAACCTTATCGGCAATATGCATAGTTCCTTCGGAGCCCGCTTCCGTAGCTTTTGATATTTCGACGATTCCTTCTGATACGGTTTTTATGGATGCAAGCAGTTCCTGGGAGGTTGCGCTTAATTCTATAGCCCAATCATTGATGGATTGAGCGTCCTGATTATAGTTTTCGCCGACCAGTACAGATTCTTTATAGCTGTCCATCACTTTTGTTTCGACATATTCCAGTGTTCTCCTGGAGCTGCCGGAGAGGTTTTCAACCGCTTCCAGAATAATGCCCAGTGTATCCTGGATTTCGATTACCGTGCTTTTAGAGTTTTCCGCCAGCTTTCTTATTTCATCGGCAACAACGGAAAATCCCTTCCCGGCTTCACCGGCTCTGGCCGATTCGATGGCCGCGTTTAAAGCCAGCAGATTGGTCTGGGAGGATATTTGCAGGATGACTTCGGATAAAGTCCTGATTTTATCGACTTCCCGGGCTTTTTCTAGGGCTTCATCCATTTCTTTCTTAATGGTTAAACGGGTCTGCTCAGCCTCGTTTTGAAGCTCCAGGGCGCTGTCCTTTAAAGAGATCGCTTTATTACTGATTTCATTGGCGGATAAAGCCCCTTCCTGCGCTTTTACCGCAACCGTTTCCACGGCATTGGCGATCTCATTGGAAGTGGCGGTGATCTCTTCGGTCGAAGCGGCGGTTTCCTCCATCCCGGCCGATAATTCCTGTACCGTTGCAGCTGCGTTTTCAAGTTCGTTCGTGAGAACCGTTATATTTTGATGGGACTCCAGAATGACCGCGTTCACAGTATCCGTTTCTGAGATGATTTTCTTTACCATTTGGTGAATACTTTCAATAAATAAATTGAAATAACCCGTCATTTCTCCAATTTCATCTTTGCTTGAAACGGTTACGCGTTTGGTTAAATCACCGTTTCCTTCCGCAATCTCCTTCAGCATGCTGGTAACCGCCCGGATTTTTTGGATAATCATGATCCTGAACATCAAAACGACGCCAATACCGATGACGATTCCCAAAATAGCCATAATAACGCCTTGGTTGATACTTAGTTTTCGAATCAGGTCTGTTACGAAATCAGATTTTTGACCGATAAAAAGCATGCCGCTGCTTTTCCCTGTAACATCAATAATCGGCAGATAGGCGGAAAAATATTTGGCGCCGTCAATGGTTGATTGGCCATAATAAGTCTTCCCATTGACCAGCACGGTATTGATAATATCCTGATCTTCCATTTTTGAGCCGATAATCCGCTGCCCATCAGAATCTTCAATGGTCGTGGCAATTCTTTCATCCCCTGAAAATACACAGACGTCACAATTGAAGAGGAGCTTTTGTTTATCAACGAATTCGTTATTGGAAAGAACATAGCCCAAAGACACCGCGCCGATAATATGGCCGGATGGGTCTTTCAGCGGAGTTCCCGCGCGGATGGAATATTTGACCACGGCCCCCTCTTCAATCCCGACCGATCTTTCGCCTTTCAAGGCTTTTTGGATATTGACCTGGCCGGAAATGCTGTCGCCAAATTTCTCCGGCTCATGGGCGCGGATAAATACCTTCCCTTGCGTATCCGTGATCACCAGGTAATCCATACCAAAGGATGTCAAGGCCAGTTGCCCCAGTTCCAGAGCGCCCTGGCGGTCCTGGTTCTCGAGAGCCCTGACCAGCCGGGCCGAACTCTCCAGCCATTTGGTGGCATCCAATGACTTTTGTTTCATGTCTTCGACGTCATTCCCCAAAACAAGCGACTGGCTTTTTAATTCATCCTCTATGTTCTGGCTAATTACACTGCCTACAGTTGAGGAAATAATTATAAAGACCGCAATAATAAAAATCGCGATGAATCCCGCCATCAATAGCAAGATTTTGCTGGACAAACTGTTGAATTTCATAACGAAACACCCCTTTAACCGCTAAAATTTATATTAATCCCTTTTATTTATCAATACATTATTAAATGGCAGCAATATGAAACCGGCAGGTCCAATCACCGGTTGACCAGCAATCCGTTTCCTTGACGATAAATGTTCTGCCTGTATATATTTCCAGAATTCCCATGATCAAGCCTTCATCAAAATTGCAGATGGTTTCACCGGTGACCGTTACTCCTGAACAATCAAGGTCTTCGGATACAGTCAGAATAAAGATCATGTTCTCGAAATCTGCATATTCGACCTCAAGGATCCCCATCCTCAGTTCATCCATCTTTTGCTTCAGCAAATGAAAAAAATCCGCAGCCGGCAACTTGGTATCCAGCACATGCCGGCAGAATTCTCTTCCCGCCAGTTGTCCGGCCTCTTTCAGAAGATGTTTGGCGGTATCTCTGCCGTAGCTCTTCTCCAAGATATTGCGGAGAGAATAGTGAAACATCCTGTACGCCGCAACATGCATAATTTGTCCTAACGTAGGCCTGCCTTGTTCGATATCGCCGATATCTTTCCATTCAAATTTTCTGAAACTATTGTTCATTTTCTCTCCTTGTTATCTATGAATTAGAAGTAAGCGTTCAGAAATTCGTTACCATTGTATCAATGTGCTCTGAACATTTTCTGGACAATTTCGAGAAAAATCGACAATATAGCTGTTAAAATTTCTCATTCTCAAGTAGAATAATTAAATAGGTAAATGATTTTGAAAAACGGCGCTGTATATGTCATTGCTGATTCCGTTTATATCACAGCCAATCAGCAGAAGATAATTTTTAAGGAGGCAGCCAGGTTATGTTAAAGGCAATGATTGTAGATAATGAAGAGCCGGCGATTCATATCCTGAAAATATTATTGGAAAGAACAGGACGGATAGAGGTTATCGGCGGCTTCATCAATGCGGCGGACGCCTTGGCAAGGCTGGAAAAGGATAAACCGGATGTTGCTTTCCTGGATATTGAAATGCCCGAAATAAATGGTTTGGAGCTGGCTGGAAATATCCTGACAATCAACGATGATATCGAAATCATCTTTGTGACCGCACATGATCAATACGCCTTAAGCGCCTTTCGGCTGAACGCTTTGGATTATCTGTTAAAACCCTTGTCTTTTGATGACATCGAGCAAACGGTCGCCCGCCTTATCAGAAGAAAGGGTTTGCCGGAGGATCCCAATTATCAATTTGGAGGCAATGGTCAAATTTATTGCTTCGGTAAATTCTCAGTACATAGTACGAAAAATAAGCAGCCTGTCAAGTGGCGGACTTCCAAGGCCAAAGAACTTTTTGCCTATATGCTGCAAAACCTGGGAAAAGAAGTGCCCAAGTGGAAAATCTGTGAAGCGCTCTGGCCCGAATATGATCTGGAAAAAGTAGATATTCAGCTTCATACGACCGTATATAAGATAAAAAAGGCCTTGTCTTCCGCCGGCATCAATCTTGACTTCAGGTTTATTAACGGCTGTTATTGGATGAGCCTTCCCCAAGTATATGTGGATACGGTGGAGTTTGATTTCCTGACAGCTTCCTTCGTACCTGTTGAAGAAGAAACAATAGAAAAATATGAAGAAGCCCTCTTGTTATATCAGGGCGATTATTTGGAAGATAATGATTACTTATGGTCTTTAGCCAAAAAAGAGGAATATTTTAAAAAATATTATAAGCTGGCAACCGCCGTCGCCGTCTACTATATGCAAAAAGATAATTATACCGCAACTGAAAAAATACTTCGCGAAATTCTGGAAAGATCCCCGTTAGATGAAGCCGCTCAGGAAATGCTATTAAAGTGCTATTTTATCCAAAAGGAAAAAGCTGCCTTTATCTCTCATTACCAGTCCTTGCGGGAATTGTTTAAAACTGAGCTGGGAATCGAGCCGGGCAAATCCATGCAGGCTTTGTACAATAATATGATCTGCAGCTAAATTACATATAAATAGGTCAGGATATTACTGAAAGCGGAAGAGGTATTCTTAGTTAATGATTAATAAAACCAAGCGGGAGGAAAAACAATACCTGGAAATGATGCTGGCCAAACTAAAAGAGACCTATGGCGTCATTGAGGAGAGGGTCTCCGCTTATGCCGGTGAGATTTTAGAAACAAAGCGGTACATTTGGGACAATACACTGGATCTGGCGGAAAAAGCAGCGAACCGTATCGCCGTTCACGAAACGATTTATTTTGCCGAAAATGCGCTGGAACGAAAACGTAAAATTGCTAAACTGCTTTCTTCTCCTTATTTTGGCCGGATCGATTTTAAGGAGGAGCGAGAGAACCAAGAAACAGCTTATTATCTGGGCGTACATTCCTTTACAGACGACCGGAAAAATGAAGTCCTGATTCATGATTGGAGAGCGCCTATAGCCGGCCTGTTCTATGATTTTGAAACAGGCCCTGCCGGATATAGCGCGCCGCTGGGACAAATTAACGGGCAGATGACTTTGAAAAGGCAGTATAAAATAAAAAACGGCATCATGGAATACATGCTGGAAAGCTCCCTCAATATCGGGGATGAAGTTCTGCAGAAAGAACTTAGCCGCACCTCAGACGAGAAGATGAAAAATATCGTGGCGACCATCCAAAAAGAGCAGAACAGCATTATCCGGAACGAAAAGTCGGATATCCTGATTATTCAGGGCGTGGCCGGTTCGGGAAAGACTTCAGTCGCTTTACACAGAGTGGCCTATTTATTGTACCGTTATAAAGGAAAGCTTACGTCTAAGGATATCCTGTTTATTTCCCCCAATAGGGTCTTTGCCGATTATATTTCCAACGTCCTGCCGGAACTGGGGGAAGAAGAAATCCCGGAGATGGGTATGGATGAAATTGCCGCGGGCGAGATTCCCGCAAAGCTGAAGATTGAGAATTTTTATCAGCAGGTGGCGGCTTTAACGCAAGCTTCCGATGAGGACGCGATTGGAAGAATTCAATACAAAGCTTCAAGGGAGTTTTTAGGGCGGCTCAATTCGTTTTTGGCATATGCGGAGACAGAATACTTCACTCCAGCTAGCGTTACTCTCAATGGAGTCATCTTTTCTAAGGAATATTTGCTGTCGCGCTATAGGGCGCTTAAGAAAATGCCGGTAAAAAAAAGGCTGGAGAAAATGGCCGCGACGCTTATTGCCAAAAGTAAATCGGCAGGCGGAAAAGCAGAGCCTGCCGCTAAAAAAAATGTTAAAACCGCTTTTTTAAAGATGTTTAAATTCCAAGATGCGCTTTCTTTGTATAAGGATTTTTTTGCCTATATCCAAAAGCCTGAAATGTTCCAATTGCCTCAGGATACGTTGGAATACGCCGATGTCTTTCCCTATATTTACGTAAAGATATTCTTTGAGGGAATGAACAAAGAATATGCTCCTGTGAAGCATTTGCTGGTTGATGAGATGCAGGATTATACGCCCGTACAATATGCGGTTTTAGCCCGGCTATTTCTTAGTAAAATGACCATCCTCGGGGACAGCAGTCAGGCGGTGAATCCCTATAGCTCTACTTCCGCAGAGGTCCTAAAACATGTTTTCCCTAGAGCCGACGTGATAGAATTATCCAAAAGCTACCGGTCAACCCTGGAAATTACGCAGTTCGCCCAGAAGATCAAATACAACAATAAGCTGGTATCCGTCGAGCGTCATGGGGAAGAACCAACTATAAAGGACTGCGGTCATGCCCGGGGCCAGTACGCCGAAATTCAGAAGTTGATCAAACAATTTTTCCGATCGGGGTTTCATTCCCTGGGTATCGTCTGTAAGACCCAGGAACAGGCCGAAGAGATTCACCATAGGATCAAAGACAAAAATGAGCGGGTATTTTTGTTTGATGACAGCACTGCCGAATACCGGGAAGGAATTATAGTGACATCGGCCCACCTGGCCAAGGGGTTGGAGTTTGATCAAGTTATTGTATCTTTCGTTAGTTCTGCAGTTTATCAGACGGAACTAGACCGCAGCCTGCTTTATATCGCCTGTACCCTGGCGATGCATAAATTAGACCTGACTTATTTTGGCGAATTAACAGCCCTTATTATAGAATGGGGAAAAATATAAACTGGGAGTA
>JAVEYA010000013.1:36057-37612 GCA_034003745.1 Clostridia bacterium | reverse complement strand
GGGATATAAAATTCACGTTTTTCTTTGGGTGCCTTTTCTGTGACAAACGCAGGGGAGGTAAATATAAAGCGAAGCTCGTCAATATGGTCGAACTGTTTCCTCAAAACTTGGTAAGCGTATATAGAGAAGCATGCGGCAGCTATCGAAAGACGGCTGCCTTTTTCGATAGTCACTGCCATATCATCTATTACTCTTTTTGTAATATTATCGAATATCTCCATACTACGCTCCATTAACGGTATAAGTCATATCTTTGTCAATTATACCAAAATTATACCAAAATCCAAAATTCACGACATTTATAACTTATAAAATAGCCGAATAACGGCAAAAGACGTTACCGCAAAATAGCGGATGTATCATTCTGAGACCATGTAATGGTTGAAGAATCTTAGAAACCGGGGCAATCTTTCCCAATTTCTACTAAGATTCCTCGCTTTGCTCAGGATGACAGGCCATTTTGCGCTAACGTCCTCACCTATTCCTTACGGTTCAAAAAATGTTTCTATGGAAATACGCCTAAGCCGCTCCACTGTTATCCGCCGTTTGCAGCAGCTCTCGCAGCTCATTGCCGCTGAGGCGCTCCTTTTCTTTCAGTAAATCAATAATCCGGACTATGGAATCCTTTCTGCCGGATAATATCTCCCGGGCGCCGGCTTCCAATGACTGCAGGATCTCCTGGCAAATCAGATACATATCCTTCCGGGGTAAGGTTTCCTCCGAGACTACGCCCAGCCGGGATAAGCCCGTGGCAACAATCTTTTCGGCCAGGTTCGTCGCCTGCTGAAAATCACCGGCCGCGCCGGTACTGCGTTCACCCAGGAATAAATCCTCACTGACAGCGCCCGCCAAAAGGATCATAATTTGTTTTTCCAAAGCAGACCGGGTATAAAGCGGCTGGTCTTCCGGGTTGTTATGGCGCACATAGCCCAAGGCGTTGCCGCGCGAGGTCACGGTAATCATGTCCACGGTTCCGGGATTAAGCGTTTCGCTCATGATGGCATGGCCGGCTTCGTGCACGGCCACCCGGTGCAGCACTTCCCGGCTGGCCCGGTTGCCCAGTTTCTCGCCCAGAATCACTTTATCGACAGCTTCCCGCAAATGCGCCTGGCTAATGGCCTTACTCTTGTCGCGCAAGGCCAGGATGGCAGCCTCGTTGGTCAGGCTTTCCAGATGCGCGCCGGAAAAGCCGTAGGTGCCGCAGGCGATTTCCTCAATATCCACGTCCCCGGCCAGCGGCTTATTCCTGCAATGGATATTGATAATGGCGCTGCGGTCCTCTTTATCCGGCAAATCCACCTTGACCTGCCGGTCGAACCGGCCCGGGCGCAGGAGCGCGGAATCCAGGAGGTCGGCCCGGTTTGTCGCCGCGATCAGAAGCGTCTGAATATCCTTGTTGTTGGTCAACCCGTCCATCTCCACCAGGAGCTGGTTCAAGGTCTGGTCATACTCCAGATGGCTGGAATGACTTCCCCGTTTTCCTCCCAGGACGTCGATCTCATCGATAAAGATAATGGCGCGGTTCTTTTTATTCTTTTTGGCCTTGTCCCGGGCG